>VHCW01000106.1 GCA_016871575.1 Verrucomicrobiota bacterium | reverse complement strand
AGGTGAACGACCTCGAAGAAGCCAACACGATTCAAGCTGCGATCCAAGACGCCACCAACGGGAAGGTCACAGATCGAAACTTCAGAAGCAAGCCAGCCATCGAGGCAGGTGCGCGTTATGCGCAAGTTGCTGAAGCTGCGAAGCGGCAATGCCTCACGGATTTGGATGCCGCGTACAAGTCGGCAATGGCCGCCGGTAACTTGGATGAAGCCAATGGAGTTGTTGCGATGCGGAAGCAACTGGAAGGGAAATGAAATGCCGTTGTTGAAGTGTTTTTGTCTTAGGTTCGACATTTCTTGCGCCGGTTTATCTGGTAGTTTTGTCATTCCGAGCGTAGCGAGGAATCTCTGGAATCTTTTCGGAAAGAAGTTTGAGATTCCTCGCAAGCTCGGAATGACATTCATGGTTTGGCGCGTTCTGACATTGGCGGTGCTGTTGCCCGGTTACGCCTCAGCCGCGGACGGCCTGCGGATTGCCGCATTCCGCTGCGATGCCACGCCGCCGTTGGGCGAGCCGATGGTCTGGGACGTGCCGCTGGAACGAATCGAGACGCCGTTGCTGGCGAAAGGCGTCGTACTCGAAGACAACGGCGCGCGGTACGTGCTCATCGCATTCGACTGGTGCATCATCGGCAACGAATCGGAACTCGCATTCCGCGAACTGCTCGCGCGCGCCGCGGGGACCGATCCAACACGCGTGGCCGTCCAGACGATTCACCAGCACGACGCGCCGTATGCCGACGCTGGGGCGTGGCGGTTGCTGGAGAAAGCGCCGAACCCGCGTCCGCACTTGAGCGCGAAGTTCATGAGTGACTTGAACAGGCGATTGACGCGCGCCGTTGAACAAGCGGTGAGATACTTGGAGCCGTTTGACAGCGTCGGCTGCGGCGAGGCGAAAGTCGAGCGCGTGGCGTCGGAGCGACGGTTGAAGGGGCCTGATGGCAAGATCGCTGTCACGCGGGGCAGCGAGGGTGCGAAGAACCCGAAGCTGGCGGAAATGCCGGAGGGCGACATTGATCCGATGGTGAAGACAATCACCTTTGCCCGCGGGGAGAAGGTTCTGGTGAGGTTGCACTACTACGCGACGCATCCGCAGACGGTCTCCTGCACCGGTGGCGCGACGGCGGATTTTGTCGGTTGGGCGCGCGAGGAGCTTGAGAAGAGGGAGCGCGTCTTCCAAGTTTATTTCACCGGCTGCTCCGGCAACGTGACCGCCGGCAAATACAACAACTCCGAGCTGAACGTTCGGCGCGGCCTCGCGCAACGGCTCCGCACCGGCATGGAGGCCGCGACGAAAGCCACTCGCTTTACGCCCGCAGAACGGCTCGTTTGGCGGACCGATCCAGTGACGTTGCCGATTCGCACCGACAAGGAGTTTGTCGAGGAGTGTCGCGGTTGGTTGAACGATCCGAAGGCAGCGCCCGGGCTGCGCATCTACAGGGGCGCGATGCGGATGGCGTCCATCGAGCGAGCGAAACGACCGTTCGCGTTGAGTTCGCTTCAGATCGGCAACATTTACATAGTTCACCTGCCCGGCGAACCGCTGCTGGAGTTTCAGAGGTTCGCGCAACGATGCAAGCCGAATGATTTCGTCGCGGTCGCCGGTTACGGTGACGGCGGCGCGGCGTACATTTGCACGGACGAGGCATTCAAGGAAGGTGGCTACGAACCCAGCGCATCGAATCTTGCGCCGGGCGGCGAGCAGGTGTTGAAGGCGTCCATTCGACGGTTGCTCGGTGAAGCGTCGAATAAATGAACGGTTTGTGGTAAGGTCAACGCCGATGCCACTGTGCTCGGTCAAGTTCAACCGGTTCGAGCGGGCGCCGATCTTGTTTCCAGATCCCGCCGTGCCGGTGATCGCTTATACGAGGGCGTTGGGAGGAGCAGGCCAGTTTCACGCGCACACTGACGAGGACTGGGAACTTTGTTACATCGCCAGCGGCACGGCGGACTACCGGCTCGGCGCGGAGGAGTTCCAACTTCAGGCCGGCGACTTGCTTGTCATCGGCCCCGACGACCCGCACGTGTGCCTCGGCTGGCGGGGCGAACGGTTCGTGGCGATTTTCCGTCGTTCGATGTTGCGCAAGACCAACCTCGCCGTCCGTTGCGGTCGCTCGGTGGGGCTGGAAGTCGCGGGCGTGCGGATTCCGTCGCGAACGCAAGTGGTGCCGTGGCGGCGGACGGCGGTGGAGTATCTGCTGGATCGGCTTCAGGAGGAATCGTTCGGCGGCCAACGGGCAAAGCACTCGATGTGCGCCGCACTGCTCACGCAACTGCTTCTGGAACTCGCGCGCAGCGAGAGCGAGCGTTGCGATGGATCGGCGGCGCCTCCCGACAGTTCTGCGCGACGGATGGTGGACCGCTTGGCGACCATCGTGCAGGCGGACTTGGCGAATCATTGGACGCTGGCAGAGTTGGTCAAACGCAGCGGGTACAGCAGCACGCAACTCAGCGTGTTGTTCCGTCGCGCGACCGGCCTCAGTCCGTGCCAGTGGATTTCACAGGAACGCGTCCACCGCGCCTGCCAACTGCTGGCGCACACCGACAAAACCGCAGTGCAAATCGGCAGCGAAGTCGGATTTGGAACGCGATCGCAATTCCATCGCGTCTTTCGTCAGTTTACCGGAACCACTCCGGAACGGTATCGCTCGGCATTACGTCACGAAACTCACCCGTAACCACAGGAGTCAACCATGAACAAACTAATCATCGTCCTTTGCATGCTGGCTGTGAGCGCGCAGGCTCAAGAGCTTCCTACCGGCAACCCGAAGGATTTCCGCCTCAAACCCTGCCTGCACTCCATCGGCTACGCCGGCTTCTGGCGCGGTCAGGCGCAGTTGACGACGGATGAGTTTCTGGTCAAGGCCAAGGAACTCGGCTACGACGCCGTGATGATCATGGCGAAGCGACCGCATCTGTCGCCGTTGGATTACGACGAGGCGGCGCGCAAGAAACTCAAGGCGCGCATGAAAGAACTCGGCATCACGCTGGCCGCGCTGGCCGGGTACTCTGATTTCACGGCGGGCATTGACAAGCCGGGGATTCCGAATGTCGAGATTCAGGCGGCGTATCTCGGTGAAGTGGCGAAGATGGCGCGCGATCTCGATTGCAAGATGGTCCGCATCTTCACCGGCTACGAACGCCCCGGCGTGCCGTACGACCGGCAATACGCCGCGGTGGTCGAGGGACTGAAACTCGCCGGTAAAGAGGTCGCCAAATACGGTGTCGCGCTGGTGGTGCAGAACCATCACGACATCGCGTTGCACCACGAGCCGATGAGTTGGTTGATGAAGGAAGTGAATCATCCAAACGTGAAAGCTGGCTGGGACGCTTGGTCGCCCACGCTGGAGAAACTGTCGCCCGCCGAGATTCGCCAGTCGGTGCACACGATGAAACCGTTCCTCGTGAACACCATCGCCGCGCAATACCGCCGGCATCCGCGGTTTCATTATGTCCACGAGTTGACCAACTACGTGCGACAGGAGGACGTGATCCGCGCGACGAGCATGTTGGACCCGGAGGGGATCATTGACTACAAGGCGTTCGTCGCTGCGTTGAAGGAGATCGGCTATCGCGGCTGGTTCGTCTATGAAATGTGCGAGGTCCTCAATGGCGGCGGCTCCATTGAGAACCTCGACAAGACCGCCAAGGAGTTCCTGAAGTTCTGCGCCCAGTGCAAATAGCCCTGCCGTAACAACTGCGACGTTCGCCGTAATCGCTGCGACACTTTGCTTGTTGTGCCGGAGTATAAACAGGCACAACTAAAAGGAGCATGACCATGAACCTAGGCATTACACGACGCAGTTTTATCAAGACCAGCAGCGCGGTCGTGGCGGGACTCGCCGCAACGAAGTTCGCGCCCACCGACACGTTGGCGGCTCAAGGCGGCGCAAAGACGGTGACCGTTTCTCCGCAGAAGATCGCCGCGCTGACGCGCTGGCCGCGTTACGGCGCCGCCGAGAAGAACCGGCTCCACGAACTGATTGACTCAAACAAGTTTTACGAGGAACTGCCACTCTTCGAACAGGAATGGCAGGACTACACCAAGGCGCCGTTCGTGAAGTGCCACGTCAACGGCTCCGCCGCGCTGACGAGCATGTATTTCGCGCTCGACCTGCCGGCGGGCAGCGAGGTGATGGTGCCGACGTACACGTTCTTCTCGGCGTGCCTCGCGATGCGGTTCTCGAATCTCGTGCCGGTCTTCATTGATATTGATCCAAAGACCGGGTGCTTTGATCTCGACGACGCCAAACGCAAATTGACGCCAAAGGTGAAAGCCGTCGAGGCGATGCACTCGTGGGGGTTGCCGTGCGAGATGGACCTCATCTGCGATTGGGCGAAAGAAAAAGGACTCGTCCCGCTCGAAGATTGCGCGCACGCACACGGCGCCTCGATGAAAGGCAAGAAGATGGGGAATTGGGGACAGATGGCCATTTACAGTTTTCAAGCGTCGAAGGTGATGCCGTCGGTCGAGGGCGGCATGGGCATGTACCAAACACGCGAATACTACGAGCGCGCGTTCGCGTTCGGTCATTACGAAGCGCCGGCGAAGTTTGCCAAGGACAGCCCGGTGCGCGCCTACGAAGGGACAGGCTTCGGCCAGAAATACCGGATGCACCCGTTTGCCGCCGCCGTGGCGCGGATGCAACTGAAAGGGTTGGACGCGATGAACGCTCTCGTCGAGAAGAACGTCCGCGCGCTGAACGACCGCCTGACGCAGTTGCCGGGCGTTGCCGAGCCGCGGTGCCGGCCCGACCAGAAACGCGCCTACTACCACGCGAACATGCTGATGATTGACTTCAAGAAGGCTGGTTGCACGCGCGATGCGCTCGTCAAGGCGTTGGCGGCCGAGGGGGTCAGAGCGAGTTTCTGGGATTACCCGCAACAGCACACGTTGAAGATCTACTCCGAGGCGAAGTGGTGGCATCATCCACCGAAGATTCCCGAGAAGATGCCGGGCTGCGAGTACGTCAATGCCAATCACATCTTCCTTCCGTTGTTCTACGGCGAAGCGACGGAACTCATTGACCAATACGCCAAGGCGTTCGAGAAAGTCTGGGCCAAACGCAGCAAACTCGCCTAGACCTCATGAACCGACGAAACTTCCTGAAGACCGCCTTCGTGGCGGCAGCCGGGTCGCGCCTGTTTTACGCGCCGAGTATCCTTGCCGCCGAGTCGCGGGGGACGCGACTCGGCATCGCGGTCATCGGTTGCGGTGAGCGCGGCACCACCTTTCACATCCCGTCGGCAGCGGACGAGCGGCTCGTCGCCATCGTGGACACGGACGACAATCGCCTCGCGCTCGCGACGCGCCCTCCCAAGGCGGAGCGACCTGCCGGCGACGAAAGGAAAGTGACGGGCATCAATTTCGCCCGCGTGAAGAAGTTCAATGATTACCGGAAGATGTTCGACCAAATCGGCAAACAGATTGACGCGGTGTTCATTGCCACGCCGAACCATCAGCACGCGTTGCCGGCGTTGATCGCGATGCAGCTCGGCAAACACGTCTATTGCGAGAAACCGCTCTGTCACGACATCTCGCTGGCGCGCCAGATGGCGGAGTTCGCCAAGAAATACAAGGTCGCCACGCAGATGGGCAACCAGGGGCATTCGTCCGAAGGCGCGCGACGCGTTTGCGAATACATCTGGGCGGGTGCGCTCGGCAAGGTCACGACAGTCTATACATGGAGCAACCGTTTCAACGGCGGCATCGGCACGCGTCCATCGCAGGAGCCGGTGCCGGCAGGGTTGCACTGGGACGAATGGATTGGCCCCGCGCCGTATCGCGACTATCACAAGGAACTCCACCCGCACACGTGGCACACGTGGCACGACTTCGGCAACGGCTCGCTCGGTAACATGGGCTGTCATATCATGGACGCCGCGTTCTGGGCGCTCAAGCTCGACCAGCCGACTTCCGTCGAGGTCGAAGACATGCTCGGCGGCAGCAACGAGCGTTATCCGCTGGGCACGCGCATCCGTTGGGATTACCCCGCGCGCGGCGACATGCCGCCGTTGAAGATGTACTGGTTCGACGGCAAGAAGAAGAGCGCGAAGAGCAGCGCCGTGGCTGACAACGACACGATGGACAGCATCAACGCCGCCGCCCAGAATCTTCCGCCGTTGGTCGAGGAACTGGAGAAGAAGCACAAGATCAAGCTCGGTCCAAATGGCGCGCTCTACGTCGGCGACAAGGGCATCCTGTGGAGTGACACCACGTGCAGCAGCGTGCGGATCATTCCGGAGAAACAACACAAGGCGACGCCCATTCCGCGAAAACAACTCCCGCGTATCAAAGGCAGCCACGTGGATGATTTCTTGCGCGCCTGTCGCAATGGCGAACCGGCCTGCTCGAACTTCGGTTATGCCGCGCGGTTGACCGAGGTTGTGTTGCTCGGTTCGCTGGCGTACATCGCCGGTCCCGGCAAGAAGATCGAGTGGGACAGCGCCGGGATGAAATGCACCAACATTCCCGAACTGAACCAATGGGTAAAATGCCCGGTCCGGAAAGGCTGGGAAATCTAACCAAGCCGTCGTACAAACATGGAGACTTACGATGAACGATAACCACACACACACCAATCCTCATTGGTCCCGACGAAACTTCATCAAGACAGGCAGCGCGTTGCTGGCGGCCAGCGCCGCACCCATGTTGTCGGCCAAGACCACCGGTGACGCCAACGTTCCAGCCGCCTTGGGCGGCGCCAAAGCCCACGCGAAGCCTTGGCCCTCTTGGCCGGAATGGGACCCGCAGAACGACGCTGTGCTGGCCAAGGTAATGCACGGCAAGGTCTGGTCGCGCAGCAAACTGGTGACGGAGTTTGAGGAGAAGTGGGCCGCCGCCATGGGATCGAAACATTGCCTGGCGGTCGTGAACGGCACCAACGCGCTGAGCGCGTCGTTCATGGTGCTGGACATCAATCCCGGCGACGAGGTCATCTGCGCGCCCTACACCTTCAGCGCCAGCCTGCTGGGCGTGTTGTACAAAGGCGCAATGCCCGTGTTCGCGGACATTGACCCGCTCACGTATCAGATGGACCCGGCCCAGATCGAGGCGAAGATCACTCCCCGGACCAAGGCCATTTTGCCGGTGCACATCTGCGGCTATCCGTCCGACATGGAACGGATCATGAAGATCGCCCGCAAACACAAGCTCTTTGTGGTGGAGGACGCCTGCCAGGCACACATGTCCGAGATCAACGGCAAGAAAATGGGCACGTTCGGCACCACGGGCTGCTTTAGTTTTCAGACTTCGAAGGTCATGCCGATCGGCGAGGGCGGCGCGATCCTGACCGATGACGCCGCGTTGAAGGACAAGCTCTATTCGTATCACAACTACGGATTCAAGACGAACATCGCCCCCGGCTCGGTGGACAACATCGCGGCGTTCATACTGGGGAACAAGATTCGCATGGCCGAGTATCAAGCGGCCATCGGCTTGTGCCAGTTGAAGAAACTGGAGGAACAGACCAAGATCCGCAACGATAACGCCCGCTACCTGACTCCCAAGCTCGCGGCCATTCCGGGCATCACCCCCGTCAAACCCTATCCGGGCGTCACGCAGTTGTCCTACTACATGTATCCGTTTATCTACGACGAGGCGCAATTCAAGGGGTTGCCTCGCGCCGCGTTTCTCAAGGCGCTGTCGGCGGAAGGAGTCCCGTCGGGCACCGGGTATCCCAACTATCCGATCTACACGCAGGAGTTCATCAACCAGATGTTCCAGACGGAGGTTTACAAGAAGTTCTACGCCAGCGCCGAGTTGAACTTCGATGCGTACAAGCAAAAGAACCACTGCCCGAACCTGATCAAGACATTCCAGACATCCGTCTGGCTCAGTTCGCAGGGCATCCTTCTCGGCTCGAAGCCCGACATGAACGACATCGTCCGCGCGGTCGAGAAGATTCACAAGAACGCCGAGAAGCTGAAGAAAGCCTAACCCACAACGATTGGAAGACCGAAAGAACCAACCCAGGAGTTGCCATGAATCACAATCAATCCCGTCGTGAATTCCTCGCCGCATCCTCTGCCGCCGTGATCGCCGGCAGCCTCGGCGTCATCCCGTCGAAAGCCGCCGGTGCCGACGCGGCAAAGCTGGCCATCCAGGGCGGTCCCAAGGCCGTCAAAGCCGCGCCCAAATCCGTTCGCCGCTGGGGCGACCTCGAATTGGAGCGGCTCAAGGCCATGGTGGAGCAGGACACGTTGTTTTATTGGAAAGGGCCGCAGACAGAACTCGCGCTGGAGCGGTTCAAGAAAATCTACCCGTTCAAATACGCGCACACCTGCACCTCCGGCACAGCAGCGCTTCACATCGCCGTCAACGCCGCCGGCATCGGGCCGGGCGACGAAGTCATCACCTCCCCGATCACCGACATCGGCACGGTCATCGGCGTCATTTACCAGATGGGCGTCCCGGTGTTCGCCGATCTCGGCGCGTGCACGTACAACCTCGACCCTGCCGATGTCGAGCGCCGCATCACGAAAAAGACCAAGGCCATCATCGCCGTCCATCTGTGCGGCAACCCGTGCGACATGGATGCGCTCAGGGCCATCGCCGACAAACACAAACTTGTCCTGATCGAGGACGCCTGCCAGGCGTGGGGCGCGCAATACCGCGGCAAACCCATCGGCACCGTCGGCCACATTGCCTGCTGGTCGCTCCAGCAAACCAAGCACATCACCACCGGCGACGGCGGCATCGTGGCATCGAACGACGAACGATTCGGGCCGCTGCTGCAAAAGTGTGGCGACAAAGGTTCCGACCGCCTTGGCGGCGGCGGCGGGTTCCGCCAGTTTGCCACCAACTACCGCATGAACGAACCGTCGGCGGCCGTGTTTGCCGCGCAACTGGAACGGCTCGAAGGCGTCGCCAGCAAACGCGCCACGCTCGGCAACCTGCTGACCGAAAAGATCAAGGACATCCCCGGCATCATGCCCCACCAGGTGCATCCCAAAGATCGCTGCGTCTATTGGTTCTACTTCATGCGATTCAACACGAAGGCATTTCGTTGCAACCGGGCCGACTTGGTCAAGGCGCTGGCCGCTGAGGGCGTCCAGTGCAGCGCCGGCTACATCAAGGTGCCGTTGCATCGCGAGCCGGTGTTCCAAGACCACGGTTTCTTCGCCGGGCGCTGGCCCGTGCGCGAGATGGGACTCACGAAGATGGATTTCACCAAGCATCACACGCCCGAAGTCGAGGCCATCCTGCAGAACGGCATCCGCTTCACCATTCACGAGGGCATGACCGAGGAGTACATCCTCGGCGCCGCCGAGGCCGTCCGCAAAGTGGCGAAACACTACGCAGCATAACGGAAGGAACATGAATCGCCGCAGTTTCCTGAAGACCAGTGTCGCAGCGGCAGTTGGCTCGCGTTTCTTTTACGCGCCGAACATCCTTGCCGCCGAGTCGCGAAGTTCGCGGCTTCGCATCGCGGCCGCGACACGCCCTCCCAAGGCGGAGCGACCCGCCGGCGATGAGAAGAAGGCGGGAGGCATCAATTTCGCCCGCGTGAAGAAGTTCAACGGTCCCGTCCGGAAAGGCTGGGAAATCTAGCGGGCCTATTGTAGAAACCCACAACAACAACACACTGGAGACTCCACACCATGAAAACACTACTGATGACAGCCCTCTTGCTGGCGGCCGGGATTGCGATCGCCGCCGATCCGTTCCTGCCGGCGCGCAAACTCACCGCGCGCATGATCAGCTCCAACTTCCCCGAAGGCCACGACACCTACAACGGCATGGGCACCGGCAGCGACGGCAAAATCTACTACGTCCTCAGCACCGAACCGCACGACCTCGGCGGACGGATGTATTGCTACGATCCGAAGAAGGACAAGGTGACGCTGGTCGCCGACCTCACGGAAATCTGCGGCGAGAAAGGCAAGAAGACCGTCGTCCAAGGCAAGAGCCACGTGAACTTCGTCGAGGCCAACGGCAAACTCTATTTCTCCACCCACATCGGCTACTACAGCATCGTGGACGGCATGGAAACGATGGGCATCCCGCCGAAAGGCTGGAAAGCATACCCCGGCGGCCACCTGCTCTCCTACAACCTCAAGACCGGCCAGTTCGAAGACCTCGCCATCGCCCCCGGCGGCGAAGGCATCCTCACCACGAACATGGACACCAAGCGCGGGCGAATCTTCTGCTTGAGCTGGCCCAAGGGCGAGTTTTACCGTTTCGACCTCGCCACGAAGAACCTGAAAAACTTCGGCAAACAATGCGCCGAGGGCGAGAACGCCAAGGGGGAACAATATCGCACCATCTGCCGCTCCATCGCCGTGGACCCTGAGGACGGCTCGGCGTATTTCACCACGTCCGAAGGCACGATCCTCCAGTATCGCGCCGACACCGACAGCATCGTGAAGATCGAGGACGAAGACATGAAGAAGGATTACTTCGGCCTCTACGATCCGACCAATCCCGGCCACATGGGCTACAACTGGCGGCAGACGTTCTACCGGCCGAAGGACAAAATGATCTACGGCGTCCACGGCAACTCCGGCTACCTCTTCCGCTTCGATCCGCGCATGAAACGCATCCAAGTGCTGGATCGCATCACGTCCGACACCTCCAAGGCCAGCGGCATGTTCGACCAGTTCAGCTACGGCTATCTTGGTTTTGAGCTCGGCCACGATGGCGATACCATTTATTATCTCACCGGCGGACCGATCTACAAAGACGGCAAGCGACTCAAAGGCAAAGACCGCATCGCAATGGGCGCGGCCAAGGGATTGGAGAACCTGCACCTCGTCACGTATCACATCCCAACCGGCCGCTGCAAAGACCAGGGCGCGATCTACTATCCCGATGGCGAGCGCCCGCTGTATGTGAACTCCATCGCGCTTGGCAAAGACGGCAGCGTCTATTCGCTCGGTCGCGTTCCCGACAAGACCCGCGTCCGCTCGGACCTGTTTTGTGTGAAAGGTCCCTTCAGGCCGTGAAGAAGTTGTTGTTTGCCCTGCTTGTTGTCGGCAGTCCACTATGGGCTGCCGACTTCCAAGCCGGCATGGCCAAAATCAAGATCACGCCGCCGACCCCATTCTGGATGTCCGGCTACGGCGGCCGCACCAACCAATCCATCGGCGTCCTTCAGGACCTCTGGGCGCGGGCGCTGGCGCTGCGCGACGCCAAAGGCCATCGCATCGTCATCGTCACGACCGACTTGATCGGCCTGCATCCCGGCGTCTCCGATCCCGTGTTTGCGCGAGCCAGGAAACAATTCAAGCTCGACCGCGCCGACCTGCTCCTGTGCTGTTCGCACACGCACAGCGGCCCGGTCGTCGGGATGAATTTGAACGTGATGTTCGACTTCAGCGCCGACGAGAAGAGGCGCGTCTTGGACTACAGCGCGCAGTTGACCGACAACATCGTAAAGGCAATCGGCGATGCCCTGAACGACCTGTCGCCCGCACACCTCGCCACCGGCAACGGCTCGGTCGGGTTCGCCATCAACCGCCGCCAACGCACGGACAGCGGCAACATTGTCCTCGGCGTCAATCCCACCGGACCGGTGGACCACGATGTGCCGGTGCTGAAAGTAACTTCGCCCGACGGCAAGCTGCGCGCAATCCTGTTTGGGTACGCCTGCCACTGCACCACGATCAGCACCAAAGGAAAAGACCCGTCTGATTTTTACCGCATCCACGGCGATTACGCGGGGCAGGCCGAAGAAGAACTGGAAAAACGACATCCCGGCGCCGTGGCCATGTTCACCATCCTTTGCGGCGCCGACCAGAATCCGAATCCGCGCGGCTCCCTCGAACTGGCCGTCGAACACGGCCAGGCGCTCGCTGCCGAAGTCAACCGCGTGCTCGACACGGGACTCCGCGCGGTGCGAGGCCCGATTCGCACCGCGTGCCAGATCATCCAGTTGGACTTTGCGCCACACACGCGGCAGACGTTTGAGGACGAAATCAAGAACTCCCAAGACCCAAAGAGGCCGAACAAGTTTCTCGCGCGCAGAGCCAGGATGATGCTGGACGCCTACGACAAAGGGAAGCCCATCCGACAGACGCCGTATCCGGTGCAGGCGATCCGTTTCGGGAACGACCTCTCGATCATCGCGCTCGGCGGCGAAGTGGTGGTGGACTACCAGTTGCGCGCCAAACGCGAGTTTCCCGGCGAAAACCTGATGGCCGTCGGATTCGCCAACGATGTGATGTGCTACATCCCCACCGCGCGCGTCCTGGGCGAAGGCGGCTACGAGGCCGAGTTCAGCATGGTCTATTACGGCCAGCCCGGTCCGTTCGCCGAGACGGTGGAAGAAAAAGTCTTCCGCGCCATCCGTTCCGTCATGGCAAAGGCCGGCGCGCGGTAGTCGCCAACTCGCGAATCGGTTTGTCGCCGACGAACAGATCTTCGATCACGCCGACACCATCGCGGACGCGGACGACCGCGTACGTGTTGCGGCTGTTCTCCCGGTACACGCGCTCCGCCTCCGTCGCCTTGCGTTCCTCCATGTAAAAGCGATCAAAGGAAAAACTGAAGCTCACATGGTTCGATTTGCTGCTGTAGCCGGTTTTCACCCGGAAATAATCGCCGCTCTCCGGTCGCTCCGGTGTCAGCCGTGCCACCCGCGCAAACCCATCTGCATCCTCGCTGAGCACTGCATACGCGCTGTCCCCACGACGCGCCCGCGCTTCGCCTTCCCACGGCGCTTCGCGCTGCTCAAACGCCAGCGCCACGTAGCGCCCGCGAAACGCGTCGTACGGGTCCACCGGTGCCGTCTTGAACTTGTACGCCTTGCCCTTCCGCAACGTCCATTCCGAACGCCACAGTTGGCTGGTTGCCACCGTCAGTTGCACAAGCGCCACCACCCAAAACAGAATCAGAACAATTCGGGACGATTTCATTGCGCCGCTCCTTTCCGCCGCAGCAGGACGAGATTGGTGACGAGGAATCCGGTTCCGATCAGGATGAACGCGATGCCGCGCGCCACAAACCCAAGGTCCGCGTCGAAGAACCGGCACAAGATCAACGCCGACAACAACAGCATCCCCGCGTTGATGATGCCGAGCCGCTGCACTTTCACGCCGCTCGCGATCAGCGTGACAGCCACCACCAGCACATAGACATTGAACAACACCGCCGCGGCCACCTCCATGTCGTGAACAGCCAGCGCCTGCCCAATCACCGCCAACACCGGCATGGCTCCAAGCAGCAGTTCCGACACTTCGCGTCGTCGCCACGCTGCCACCCACAACGCAACCGCCGCCACCGGCCAGACCAGCGCACCTATCCATTCCGCCGGGTTGTGATGCATGTGCCCCCACCAGACGTGCCGTGAGACTTCTTCCCACGGGTCTGAGAACGTCAGCACCAGCGACATCACCCACAACCCCAGTCCACCGACGATTTGAAACGGACGTTGCCACACCCTCGATGCCTCGCCGTACCAACGCGACCCAACGAGCCACCAGACCGCGAACAATCCGCCGAACAACACAGTCCACCACGAGAACTCGTCCAGCAGCCGGTGCGCGCCGAACCCAGCGCCGATTGCCCCGACAATACTCAACACCCAGCAGACCAGCAACGGTCGCGGATGATACCGGTTCTCCCGCGCCGTCATCCACAAGTACGGCAGCGCCACCCCCACCAGTGGCCAGAACCAGAGCGACTTCGAGCCTTCATCCATCACCGACCCGCTCCAGATCGTCACGCCGACCAGATACAACAACGCCGGCAACGTCGCCCGCAACAAGTACGCCACCGGCAGCGCCAGCAACGTCCACGCGAACATGAAGTCCGGGAACGTGCCGCCAAGATTGTAAGTTTGCGCGATCAACGCAATCGAACTTCCTATCGCCAGCGTCAATGATGTCCCCACGCCTTCACGCCACGCTGTGCTCTCCGCGCGTTTCCACAACACCCACGCTCCCAACGCCTGTGTGAGCAGCAACGGTGCGACCGAAATCGCCGCGCGCATTGGGCGCGTCAGTTCCTCCCAGTTGTGCGCCAGCAGCAGAATGATCCCGCCACCAATCAACGCCGCGCCGATGATGGCAAACAACGTGATCAGCCAGTGCCGTCCGCTACCTTGCGCCTCCGGCTCGCTGTAATGTTTCCGAATCCGCTCCGCCACCTCCGGCGACACCACACCACTGCTGACCAGTGTCGGCAGTTCGGCATACAACCATCGCAATGCTTTTTTGTTCATTGTTTTTTATCTCCGCAACGCGCGTAGCACCCAGCCGCAACCGGCTGCAGCGGCGACATGTTTCAACGTGTGACCGCTGACGCCAAGGACACTCAACAGGGGCGCATCGAACCGCTCGAACACCTTTGCCGCCGCATAGCTGGCAAGCACGATCCAGACATCGCTCGTCCGCAGGTACCGCGGCGGTCGGGTCAAGAGCAGCATCGGGATCGCCAACATCGGCCCGTATTGTACCACGCCGTACCAGCGCAAATCATCCGTGTACCGCCAGTACACGACGCTGCCGATTCCAAAGGCGAGCAGCGGCACAAACAACCAAGTCCCGACGCGCTCGTTGCACCGCTCCGCCAGCAGCGCGGCAAAAAACGACATGAACGCAATCGTCATCGGCAACCGATCCCAGACGAGTGTCGCATCGATCGGGTTCAGGTGGTAATACGCTGATCCGAATCCGACCAGTGTCACGCCGCCGAAGAACGTCATCCACATCCAGCGTTGTGGCACGGCGCGCCGCGCCAGCCAGAACAACCCGACAATGCCAACGATGACAAACGCCACGTTTGAGAACACATCTGCGGCATTCGGAGTGGCGAGCCACATTCGTACGTCCGCAAACCGGTGATAAGACTGGTCCTGCGGAATCGGCTGGAGCAATGAGATCATGCTGTCACCTGGCGCAACTTGTAGAGGCCGCCGTCCACGGCGGCAACGTTTTTCTCACGCACCGGATTCCAACCGACGATGCCTTCGCGTTGGTTGTCGTAGCGATATGACAGACCGGCCTCGATCTTATGGAACACCAGCAACAATCTCATGGATACTTTCTTTTTTTACAGCTTTGAAACTTTGAAACTGGCTCGCAGTCAAAGCGGCTCAGATCTGATCCAGTTTATCATGTGGAGCGTGTCCAAGAACCCGGAAAATGGCAAATCAACGATCCAAAATGGGATCATCAGGTATGAGCGTTTGTTACTGACAGCTAGCCCATTTGTTTCACCGTACGAAAGGTTGTGATGGTTTTTCGATTTGATTGAGGCTCTGAACCCTCTGCCCAAGAGTCATCAGCAGTTTCAAAGGACGACGGCCTCTGCGGAGGCCGCGTCGGGCGGG
>VHCW01000105.1 GCA_016871575.1 Verrucomicrobiota bacterium | reverse complement strand
CCAAAGGCATGGGCCGCCTGACCCATGAAACCGTCCAGACCGAGGTCGCCGACTGGACCCGGTTCAAGAATCGCCGCCAAGTGGGCAGCTATGCGGGGTTGACCGGCGGCGTCAGCGCCTCCGGCCAAAGCAGTGCCGACCTGAGCATCACCAAGGCCGGCAACCGGCGGTTGCGGACCGACCTGGTCGAGTTGTCGTGGCGGCTGCTGTTGTACCAGCCGGATTATTACCTCGTGCAGAAATGGCGACCGATCCTGTTGAACCCGAAAGCCCACGCCCGTGCCCGCAAACGGGCGATCGTGGCGTTCGCCCGGCAACTGTTTGTGGACCTGTGGCGCTGGAAGACCGGCCGGCGCACCCCCGCCCAACTCGGCTGGGTGATGACCACTGCCTGAACGAGTCACCGAGCGGCGCATGAGAGCTTCCTGCCCAGAGAACGTTTCGGAAAACGGCGCGCGACCCGTTCAATTTCCTGGCGGTTACCCGCCGATTGGTAGATTGGGCGCGCTCGTTTCCCGACCCCTTGACGGTTACGGACACACCATCGTGGGCGGCCTCGCCATCGACGCGGGGCTGACCCGGATAGCAGGTCGTGACGTCAGCGGCGCTGACGGCCACACCGTCGGGAAAACGTTGTGCCGAAACGAACTCACCAGCAGGCCAGGCGCACCGCGCTGCCGCAAGGAAGACCGAAGAAGCCGTCGGCTTGACGCCGTCGGGCCGGCAAGGTTACGCAAACGACACCACCCAACGGGACGGGGGAGATCGGTCTCGGCCAACAGCCGCCCGGTTTCCCTCGTTCCAACTCTCCCAGGAGACTGACGCTACAAACCCAGAAGAAACCCCAAACCCAACCGACCGTCACAACTGAGTTGACACGGCCTCATAGCAGGAAATTGCTTTTCAGAGGGGCTTCGCAACGGCGCCAGCAGGGGGGTTAAGGGGGGAGTCCCAAACCTTGACTGACGAGCCAAAGCATCGGCAACGCTTGCGAAATTTTCCTCTCGGTGCATTTCCTTTCCTTTCGGGGCGCATCGTGACGGAAATCCAGTCCGAAATCAAGCTGGACGGTCGCTGGGTGGTGCCCTCAATGGAGGGCCACGCTCCGTCGTGGCCGCATTTTCCGAACGGACGCGACAGAGCGCGTCCCTCCAAACGACAGGCCGATTTCGGCGCTTGTCTCGTACCGGCTTCGTCCCTAGAATGTCGCGCATATGCTTCGCACTGACGAAATCATTTCGAACATCCAGATGTTGCACGCCGAGCACCTCGACATGCGCACCGTCACGCTCGGCCTCAGCATCACCGACTGCGCCGCGTCCAGCACGAGAATATCTTCATTGCCACCAACCAACTTCGCCTGAAATAACGGGACTGAAATTGCTTTTGCGATAAGGGCCGCTGCATGATCACAAAGTCAGCCCTTCTTGACACGCTGTAGCCAACAGGCTACTCTGTTGCAGATGATTGAAATCCGCAAGACAGTGCTGTTTGCAGAATGGCTGGACGGTCTGCGTGATCTACGCGCACGGGCACGTGTTCAGGTTCGGATCGAACGCCTCGCGTTGGGTCTCATTGGCGACGCGAAACCGGTCGGAGAAGGCGTAAGTGAACTGCGAATTGATTACGGCCCCGGTTATCGCGTTTACTTCACGAAACGTGGAAAGTTAGTCGTCATCCTGCTGGCTGGTGGCAATAAGAAAACTCAACCGTCCGACATCAAGACGGCGCTACGCCTGGCGCGGAATTTGTAGGAGAAAATATGAGCAAGACAAAAACAACTCGTTATGATCTGGCCGAGCATCTTCGAACCCCGGACGAAATGGCCGCCTACTTGGAGGCCGCCATCGAAGAGGCCAAAGGTGACGCGGCGTTCATTGCCAAGGCGCTAGGTGATATCGCGCGTGCCAAGGGAATGGCGCAAGTGGCCAGCGACGCCGGGCTGTCACGCGAAAGCCTGTACAAGGCGTTGTCCGGCGAGCGCAGCCCTGGCTTCGACACAATCCTGAAGGTAGTGGGAGCGCTAGGGTTGAAACTCCATGCCGAACCGTCACGGGCTTAAACTGAACTGAAACTGAATTGCTTTTTAGAGGAGCTTCGCGCGCAGTGTCAGTAGGGGAGTTGTCAATACTATGGACTGACCCCTTTACATCTTGCCCACAAAAATCCTGCTCATGGGCGCGTTGCGGAAACTCCGCCGCGCGGTTGGTCGCTTCACCGATGTCCTTGATGTTGGGGGGCGGTGCGCCGGCGGCAGAGATCTTGCCGCAAAAGAGCGCACAGAGCGCTAAGAAGATGTGGCGGATGTGTTTCATGGTGCTTCGGACGGTTTCTGCGCATTCCGAGACGCCTTCAGAGCCTCGCCATACTGGGGGAAGAGGACGAGCGCGGGATACTCGTCCTGCGCCATGCTGTCGGGACTGCCGTAATGCCAGTGCAACACGCCAGCGAAAGGATGGGTGGCGAGTGCGTTGTGGTATTCGCGCAACAGGTCCACGCCCACGTCATGGTGGATGGCATGCCAATCCGGGCCACGGCGGGTGAAATGGGCGGCGACACCGCTTTCACCGACGAGGATGGGCTTGCCGAGGCGCCTGGCCTCCGCGGTGAGCGCAGACATTCCGACGGAGGCGAGATCGCGCTGAAGATGTTGGGCGATGGATTCGGTCTTGGATTTGCCGGCGTAGAGGTGGATGTCCACGAAGTCGAGGCTCGACTCCAGCAGCGCCAGCGGACGCGCCGGGATGCGCATGTCCTTCGTCTGATCCTTGGACCAGGTGCCCGGTCCCTGCCGGCCGACTGCGGCAAAGGTGAAGACGCTGGCGCTCACCAGTGCCTCCGGATCGGCGGCATGAATGGCATCGGCGCAGGCGCTCGCCCAAGTGCGGGCGGCTGCGTCCATGAGCGCCTGCGCGCCGTCGTCGGTGCGGAGGTCAAACTGGCGTCCGCCAAAGGCAAACGCGGGCGGGCGTGAGAGGAAAGGCTCCTGATCGAGGTTGAAGTGGACCTCGTTCTCCAGTTCCCAGGCGAGGACGACGGGCAGCAGGTCCGGGGCGATCTTTCGCAGGGCTTCGATGACGGCGCGGATGGCGTTGGCTTTGGCGCGGATGGGTTCCGGTGTGAGGCGAAAGCCGTTGACCTTGAGTTCCGGAGAGGGCTCTGTCACCCAGCCGTGGCGGGATTCGTCGGCGAGCGGGGTTTCCGCCCAGACCTTGCAGTCCGGCGTCCAGGTGTCCCAACTGAGTATGACGTGCAGGCCGTGCGTCTGCGCCGTTCGCAGGAAGTGGACGAGATTGGCGAGGAAGGCGGGATTGACCTCAGCCGACTGCCGATCAGTGACGATGCCGCTCGCTCCGCTGTGATTGCTCAAGAACGAGCGCACCGTGTTGAAGTCATCGTGCGACAGGGTTTCCATCATCCGCGTGACGAACGCCTCGTCATAGCTGCCGGGGCTGAAGGCCGAGTGCATGCGTTTTTTCTCCCCGATGGGGGCTGTCCGGTAGTAGTTCACGCCGAACGGGCGGAAGGGCTTGCACGTGCCCGTGTCCACGAAGTGTCCGTCCCGAATGGCGATGCGGGTGGCCGATGCTTGGACCGGTTTCGGCGAAGGATTGGGCCTTGCGGCGGAAGCGTCCGGCGGCGTCTGCCACGGCCAGTCATCGGTGCGGAACGGATAGGCGGCGAAACCATCCGCGCTGAACAGATTGCACAGCGGAAAGGCAGCCCAGGCGTAGCGCACGGCGACAGGTTGCTGCACGCCGGGAGAGGTCACGATGACCGTGTCCTTGCCGTCGATGCGGGCTTCCGCGCGGACGAACTTCCGGTCGGCTCCCGCCAGCTCAAAGCCGTGAAGGTTGTCCGCGGCCAGCTCATGACCGCCGAGGTTGACCTGCTTCGCCACCAAGCCACCGCCCGCGGCGTCGAATTTCAGCACGGCCCTGTCGTCCGTTGCCTGCCATGAGTTCAGCACTGGGCCGTGGGCGATGTCGGGTTTCCGATACACCTTCGCCAGCGCCATCGCGGCGAAACGTCCGGCGGGAATTTCCTTCTTCACCGGATGGATGTCGAGCGGATCGCCGCCGTCCACGATGGTGATGACCCATGCGTTGCCATCGGCCCTGGCCGTCTTCGACAATGCCTCGCCGAAGCGCGCCCGGGCGCTGTCCTGCGGTTGCGGAGACGGCTGGCCGAGGGGCGCAAGCTCCGTCATGAGAAAGGGCAGGCTGGGCAGGCCGAAGCCATCCCGCCAGACCCGCATCAGGTCGGCCATCTGGCTCGGATACGCCGTGAAGCCCCACACGTTGCCCTCGCCCTGATACCAGAGCACGCCTTTCAGCGCATAGGGCAGGATCGGAGCGATCTTGCCGTTGTAGCAGGCTGCGGGATTGCGCGGGGAGTTTGGCAGCCCGTCGGGTTCACGTGGTTGGCGCTGGCCTGGTTTGGGCTGCTGTTTGAACTCCGCGAGTTCCTTCTCGTAACGGGCCATCGCCTCCGGCAAGCGCTCCACCGCCTTGGCGTGGTTGTCGAGGTAGAACCGGTTGGCGGGATTGGCCTGCAAGATCTCGCTCGGCAACCAACTCTCGATGCAGGTGCCGCCCCTGGCGGATGCCAGAATGCCGACCGGCACGCCGGTCTCACGCTGGATCTGCTCGCCAAACAGATAGCCGATGGCGATCCATCTTTTCACCGTTTCGGGCGTGGCTGCCTCCCAGCGGCCTTGGGTGTCACGCACTGGGGCATCCGGGAACTGATGCAGCGTGGCGAACAAGCGGAGCCGTGGGTTGCCGGCCATCGCGACGCTTTCCACGAGAGACGGATTTCCCGGCACACTCATGGAGATGCCCATGTTCGACTGGCCGGAGCAAAGCCACACGTCGCCGACCACGACATCGGTGATCGTGGCTTTTTGATTCTTGCTGGAGGCCTGAACGACCAGGTCGCGACCCTCGGCGGAAGCGGGCATCGGATCCAGTCTCACGAGCCATTTGCCGTTGGCGTCCGCAATGGCGGTTTTGGTTTGGCCGGCGAATGTCACCGTGACTTGCTCGTTTGGATCAGCCCATCCCCAGACCGGCGCAGCCACGTCGCGCTGCAAGACGGCGTGATCGGTAAAGACACCTGCGAGTTTGAGTTCAGCGGCTTGCAGTGCGGCTAATGGAGCGAAGAGTGCGGCAATGAGAGCGAGAGCGTGCTTCATGCTTTGGGCAATCTGTGAAATCATACTGTGGTCACTTCAGCGGTCTTTGGCGTAGGCGGGATTGGGAATCGGGATCACCGCTTCGGTTTGTTGAAGCCATTCGACTGATAGATGGCATGATTGCTGGTGGACGCGCAACAAAGTTGCTACGTCCACCAGCACTATGAATAACACTCATCACCAGCCTTATACCGCGGACACCGGCGCAGCGCAAGCCGCCAGTCCACCCGCCTGCCAGCAGATCAAACTGGCGCTCGACGTCCACGCCGCCACCATCGTCGTCGTGCGCATGCTCGATAGCGCCAACCCGGCAATGTTACGCAAACGACACCACCCAACGGGACGGGGGAGATCGGCCTCGGTCACTGGCCGCCCGGTTTCCCTCGTTCCAATTCTCCCAGGAGACTGACGCTACCGACCGAACACGAACCCCAAACCCAACTGACCGTCACAACTGAGTTGACACGGCCTCATAGCAAGAAATTGCTTTTCAGAGGGGCTTCGCAACGGCGAATGATAAGAAATTGCTTTTCAGAGGGGCTTCGCAACGGCGCCAGCAGGGGGGTTACACCGCTTTCCGTATTGCCCGTGGTCAGCCAGTTCGTAAATCGGGCCGCGTCGTACCACGACACAAAGTTCACCGGCCAAAGCTCGCGACTCACGCCACTGACGGTCCTGGCGGAGTAGGTGTATGAGCCAGGGGTGCTCGTATACAATGATGTTGAGGGTAAGCACGAGCCCATTATTCGCATCCTGGAGTCTTCGTTCTGCGATGTCACGCTACGTCACCCGTGCATGAATAGGGCAACAACATTACCCCTGAGGCTCTGCTTCATGGTGTGATGTGATGGGTGGTGCATGACGTCATCGTGAAAATGCCGTCAGCGGTTCTCTCTCCGGCAATAGACGTAGTAGCCGCCGGTGATCACCTTGCCTGAAGGATCCAGAAGCTCGGCTTTGACTGGGTAGCTGCGGTCGGTCGCCAGTTGGATATCGAACGAAACTTCCTTGGTGCCCGCGGCGGCGGCAAGGGTCTGGGTTTTCTCACCCACCGTCAGGCGGACCGATGCTACGGGGAGCTTCTTGAACTTCGTCATCTCACTGCCGTAGAGCAGGTCGGGCTTCGGGCCCTTGGCGGACCATGAGTCCACCGTCTTGTGAATCTCGGGCAGACCGGCGAGTTCGGCATCGGCCTCGCGCGGCCAGCGGCGGACCTCGAAGCGATACGTCCCGGTTCCGGCGGCGCGGATTATCCAGTCGCCCGACGCGGTGAGGCCATTGGCGATGTGGACGTGATTCCATGGTGGATTCTCCGGGAGATACCAGTCCGAGGAAGAAAGGACGGTTTCCGATTGGCGGTCGTCGCCGACAATGAATTCCGCCCGGTCGCGATCTCCCGGTGTGACCTTTGTCCAATAAGACTCGAACTCCTGGCGAATGGTTGCGACGACGTCCGGGTGCTCGGCGATCACATTGTTCGTCTGTCTTGGGTCCGCCTTGATGTCATAGAGTTCTTTGTTATTGACCAGCCGCCAGCGCGAAGTCATGCCCACCGCGCCACGCCACTTTTCCGCCGTGAAGCTCCGCTGGAGCTCGACGAACAGGGTGCGTTCGGGAGTTTCCGTCTTGGCATCTAGCAACTGCGCGCGGAAGCTCCGGCCGTCGAAATCAACGTTCCTGGGAAGCTTGAGTCCGCAGAGATCGACCAGCGTGGGTAGCACGTCGAAGTTTGCGTTGAGCGAGGTAATGTCCTGGCCCTGCCGCAGCCCGCCGTCGGGCCAATGGACGAAACAGGGCACCCGGTGGCCGCCATCGTAGACACTTCCTTTTCCGCCTTTCATGCCGGCGTTGAAGAGCTTCACTCCCGTTGTTCCGCCGTTGTCGGTCATGAAGATCAGGATCGTATCGCGCTCAAGCCCCACTTCGGCTAGCGTGGCCCGCAGTCTGCCGATCTGGGCGTCGATTTTCTCGATCGTCGCAAAGAAGAACGCCGTTTCGTCATCGACCTTCTTCTTGTAATCATCTGCACATGAGGGATCCGGGAGGACGACCGGCTTATGGGGGGCATACGTGGCGAGATGGATGAAGAACGGCTTCTCCGCTTTTTTGCTGCCGCGGATGAAATCGATCGCGGAGTTGAAGAACACCTCCTCCGCCCAACCTTCCATCGGCTTGTCGCGTTCCCCGTTGTGGATGAAATGATCGTTGACGCGGTCGTTGAGGAAATAATCGTCGGTGGTGCCGACCCCACCATCGCCTTGGCCAAGCCACTCGTCGAAACCACGGTCTATCGGCCGGTAGGGCAGGTTCGAGCCGAGATGCCACTTGCCGAACATTCCTGTGCGGTAGCCGTTGGCGCGGAAGGCGTCGGCCATGGTCAGTTCGTTTGCTCTGAGATGGTTTCCGCCGGCAATGGTGTGCCACACCTTGACGTGATGGGAATATTTCCCGGTCATCAACGCGGCACGGGTGGGGGAGCAGGTCGGATCGACGTGGAAGTCGGTCAGGCGCACGGACTCGGCGTGGAGTCGGTCGAGCTGGGGCGTCCGAATCACCGGGTTGCCGTGGGCCGCGATGTCGCCGTAGCCCATGTCATCGACGAGAACGATGACGACGTTGGGCTTTACATCAGCGGCGTGTAGCGCGGCCAGCGGCGCGAGCAGCAGGGCGGTGAGGAGTGCGAGAATGTGTTTCATTTGCTTGGTTCCTTTCGTTTTCATTTGTTCGTCAGTTCCGAGTTTGTGTGCTGTGATTTGCCAAGGCTTGGAAAGAGCCGGCGCGGAGTATTTCAAACCCTGGAACTCCCGGCAAGTTTCGTTTCGCGTGCAGCGCGGCCAGCGGCGCGAGCAGCAGGGCGATGAGGAGTGGAAGGGTGGGTTTCATGGGCTCTCCTATTTCGGTTCAGTGCGGTTCATTTTCCAGACATCGAGCTTCGTGCAGCGGACCGTGCCGCCTTCGCTAAAGAGGTCCAGTCTGTCATGAGCGAGGTTCCTGTCCTTCAGAAGCGTGGTGCAGGTCTGCCCGTTCACAAAGGTCTCCACCATGATTCTGTCCAGGAACACCCGGATCTGGACGGGTTGCCCTTTGGGGATGTAGGACGGACCCTTGCCTACACGCGGAACAGGGAAGCCCGGAACTCCTCTGAAGAAAGGCTCTTTGATATTGCCGTCCACACCGTATTCACCGGTGACCGCATCGTAAAAGACGCGTACATACGTCTTGTTGTCATCCGACAGGCAGACTTTCAGTCCGAAAACTTGGGCGTCACCCAGCTCGAATTCGGCGGTGATTTCCAGCATATCACCGCGCTCGTGAAGATAACCCGACCGATCGGGCGTCACCAAGATGTCCTTCTGTGACGTATGCTTGCCTCGCAGCGCCTCGAACTCGGGCAAGGGATCCTGACGCAGGCGATTGCCGTCGAGCGCCAGACTCCTGGGCATCGCATGGACGCCATCCCAAGGAATGCCGTTGTACACCCCGCTCGCCCTCGAATCCATCATCATGATGATCCGGCGCGCTGTCCCCCCCGGACCCTTTTGGTCAACGGCTGAGGGATTGAAGCAGGGGAAAGGATTTGCATAGTCAACCAGCAGACCTTCCGCATGATCGGGGGTGAACCGGCCTGTTTGCCGGTCAAGGTGGCCGACCCAGTAGACACACGGGGCTGCGCCAATCATCAGCACGTCCTTGTCGCCGAACTTGAGAAGGTAGGGAAATTCCGTGTAGCCATTCTTGACAAGGGGATGATCGCTCAGTTCGTCCTTCTTTGGCGTGAAGAGCGCACCCTTTTGGGTCCACTGATCGAGGTCGGATGAGGTGAGCAAAACCACCGAACGCACATTACTCCCCGGCACGCTGCGGCATGTCAAGGCGTACCAGGTGTCGTCCTCCCTCCAGGTGTGCCCATCGTGATGAGGGTACATGACGACTTTCTTGTCGGTGTAGGAAACTAGGCCGTCGTAGCTGCGTGCCCTTATGCCGTATTCGTGTCCAACCTTGTCAACGTCGCCGTGGGAGCAATAAATGATGTTGGGAATCCCCTGGTCATCGATAAAATGGTTGCTCAGCCAGATGCCGCACACATCCCGATCGCCATCGGCCCACGGCGCCACCGGCCATTGTCTCCAGTGGATCAGATCGTCGCTGACATAGTGATCCAGACTGCAATAGCGTAGCCGGGCGTATATGTTCCGATAGGTGAAGACATGATACTGCCCGTTGTAGAAACATGCCCCGGACGGGTCGTAGATCCAGCCGACGGGGGCGGTGAGATGATAGCCCGGGCGGTAGGGATCCCGGTTCATGAACTCCCGCATCGTACGCTCATGCAGCACGGAAGCTTCAACATCCTTGCGCACTGAGGCATAGAAGAACCGATGGAATGCCTCGATCGCCAGGGAAGCAGCGTCCTTCTCTCGCGGCTTGCCCAGACGCGATATGCCGCTGAGAAAGGCCACTTGCTGGTCCGTCAGAGGACGATCCCATAATGCGACGTGGTCGATGTTCCCTTCAAAAAGAGCCATTCCGCCTTGGCGTTTTCCCCACCCGAAAGCCCCGACATACAACGGCCAGGAACCCGGCGGGTGCAGCTCGCCCTCAACGGGCACGGAGATCTGCAGACTGCCGTTGCAGAAGAAGTCCATCTTGCCGCCGCCGACGCGCAACACCAGATCCAACCAAACGCCGCGTTGAACCTGCGTCAGCGGCAACTCGCGCAACGTGACCCCGGAGGGTATTCTCTCGCCCAAGAACGCGACCGCCATGCCACTGGGATGCACTCCCAGGCTTATCAGGTCGGAAGAAAAAATCGTGCTTTGTCCTTCTATGCCTGGACCGCTTCCTTCTCTGCGCCCGGGTTCAGAGACCAAAACCCTCGCGGCGAGTGTGACGGCGTTTCCAGACGGACGGAGCGCTCTGGCGAAATCAGAATCGAGCGAAAAGAAAGCCTTGTCACTCAAGGTGGCCACGTGACCGTCTCCGCCGCGTTTCAGGGACTCCGCGTAGTCTTGGCCCTCCAGTTTCGTCCACTTTACAGGACCGTTCGTCTTCAGTGCCGTGAACATAATGCCCGGCAGTCCTGCTCCACCTTGCCGGTCTTCTTTCTTCAATCCCGTGGTAGCGTTCCCTTCGGTCTCGCCGGGGTCCATCCGCCAGACGACTGTCGCGCTAGGGAACGGATTCTCCCGAATCTGAGCGACCGGAACGTCGGCAGGTCGCGCCGGTTGTTCGGCAGCCTGCAGCGCGGCGAGCGGCGCCAGCAGCAGGGCGGTGAGGAGTGTGAGGATGGGTTTCATTTGATACTCCTATTTGCTGTTGGCTGCCTTTGCCGGGCTGGGTGTCTGCTGATAAACGGCGAGTTTCTCGATGATGGTCTCGCCGCGATCCACGAAGAGGCCGAGGCCGGGCTGGGGTCGGACGAACTCCTTCGGGAAGGCACCGTGGAGAATGAGTTCGCCGTCCACATAGAGCTGATAGCGGTCGCCGCGAGCACACAGTCGGAGGTGATAGGCGTGGTTGGGCTCGACCTTGAACTGGCGGCGGTTCATGGGGGAGAACATGGTGAGCGAGGCGCCGAAGACGCAGCCGTCCTGCGCATCGAGGGCGAAGACAAAGTCGCCTCTCGGAGACGGCGCGCTGCGGTCGCCACGCAGCACGAGGCCGGCGGCTATGCCGCTTTTAAGGGTGACGGTGGCCTCCACTTCCATATCGGCAGACCCGAAGCCAAGGTCGGCGACCTGCCAGCCGGTGCGGGACTTTCCGCAATACGATCCATCTGCCGCCAATTCCCACTTGCCGGCGGTGACACCACCGGTGACGTGCGTGCGGATGGAAACGGGCTGCGGCAGTTTATCCGGCAGCAGCGATGCGCCACGCCAGGCGTTCTGGCGGTCGCTCCACATCATCCGCAGTCGGCCTTCGGGCGTGACATTCAGTTCAAGCGGCGGCGAGAGCCGCGAGCCTTCCTGAAAAATGGCGTAGCGTTTGCCCTCAAACTCAACGGTGCTAACGGTGTTGCCCGCCGTGAGATCACCGCCGAGGAGCGCATAGCCTGGCACCGGCTCGCGGTAGGGGCCTTCGGGCTTGTCCGCGACGGCGACGATGGTGCCGCGCACGACGTTGGGATCGGCGAAGATGCCGCGATTGCCGTGACCGTGCGAGGTCAGGCAGGTCATCCACCATTTGCCGCCGAGCGGAAAGACATCGTGCGCCTCGACCTCGCCGTAACGTTTGGGAGCGAAGGCGGGCGGAAACTGCTCCCAATGAATAAGGTCTTTGGAGCGAGCGAGGGCAATGCAGGCGGCCTCGGCCTCTTCTTCTGCTGGAACCGTGGCGGCGAAGAAACCGATCCAGCCGTTGCCAGCAGGATCACGGATGACTTTCAGGTCGCGACAGCCGACCTTGTTGTCGGGTTCCGGTTTGCCTTCATGCACATACCAGCGCGGGTCGGGCGTGATGACAGGGTTGCCGGGATGCCGCTGCCAATTCACGAGGTCGCGGCTGGTGGCCAGGCCGATGTGCTGGTTGCGGGCGTCGTCGCGGGAGCTGCGCATCGTGTAGAAGAGGTGGAACACGCCGTCCTTCACGACCGCACACCCCGTCCATGGCTGCATGTCCTCCATGCCGCCCTTTTCGCCGGGGCCGACGGTCAAGGGCTGCTCGGTCCAGTGAATCAAATCACGCGATGTGGCGTGGCCGATGTGATCGGCCTCGGCGGCGGTGCGCTTCGATCTCCCGGCGAGCCGCTGCAAGTGGAACAGATGCACCTGGCCCTCGTGCGCGACAAACCATGGGTCCCACATGGTCATGCCCTCGGGCCGGTAGCCGAACTGGATGGGAGCCGTGCCTGTCTTGGGCTTGGGTCCGGTGGATTCAGCCCCGGTTTCCGGCGCTTGGGCGTGGGCACTGGGCAACGCGCCGAGCGAGGCCGCCAGCAGCAGGACGGTGATGAATGGTGTCAGTGTGCGTTTCATGGTGCAGATTTCCTTCGGGGCCTCGGTTTTCATTTGGTGTCGCTCTTGGCGGCTTTGTCCGGGCAGGTCGCCAGGCCGATGCAGCGGTCGGCCCCGCCGTAGTAGAGCAGCCATTCGCCCTTGAACGGAACCAGTCCGTTGGCCACGACAGCGGGATCGGTGAACCCCTTCATTTCCCAATCCAGTTCCGGCTGGAGGAATGGACGATCCATCCGCTGAAGGACCGTAGTGAGATCATGGCGGTCGATGAGCGCTTGGCCAAGACTCCACGATTTGGCGGGAAGCGAGGGAAGCCGGGCGTTCGAATTGTAGAAGATCAAAATGCCCTCGGATCGTTCCAGCGCCACGGCTCCGGCTTCATGGGCTCCGCTGTCGAACGGAGTAGCCGGCTTCTCGCCGCGCTTGCGCTGCGGCCACACCGCCTTGTTGAGCGGCTTCCAATCAATGAGATTGTCCGACTCGGCCAGCGCACAGGACATGCTGACATACATCAGGTATTTGCCATTGACGCGGGTGGCGATCATCCGATCTCCCACGCGGTGGCTCAGCACCACGCCGCTGCGGGTCAGGATGGCCTCACCCGGCCTTCTTGCCACGTAATCCGGTGCGAGTCTGGCAAACGCCGGCCCGTGCTTGGTCCAATGGATCAGGTCTTTCGACGAGGCCACCAGCAGCGCATCCGTCTTCCCGTTCCAGGCGGTGTAGTTCATGAAGTAGGTGCCATTTTCGTCCTCAATGACATGCAGGTCTTCGCAGCCGCCTTCCCACTCGTAAGGTCTGCTGGAGTCCTCATCGGGATATACCAC
Organism: Verrucomicrobiota bacterium; assembly: GCA_016871575.1. Classification (GTDB taxonomy): domain Bacteria; phylum Verrucomicrobiota; class Verrucomicrobiia; order Palsa-1439; family Palsa-1439; genus CAIKAP01. The sequence continues at coordinate 2,522 of VHCW01000105.1, read as the reverse complement.
CGGCTTGCCGTATCGGGTGAAGTTCCGGCCGTCCTCACTCCATGCCAGGCCAATGCGGCAGGTGCGTCCCCAGCCGCTCTGCTTCGGGCCGTCGTCGGCGCGGTAGAGAAAATAGACCTTGCCCTCGCGGACGATGACGGCGGGGTTATAGACGTTCTGCTCCTCCCACCGCACGGTCCTCTTTTCGATCGGGCAGTCGAAGGTCGAATCGGGCGTGGGCGACAGCACGGGCTGGGGCAGCTTGGTGAACGGCCCCAGCGCCCAGGACGGAAACGCCACCATTGCGGAAGGCTTGGCCCGTTTCGCATCCGCCCGCTTTTTCAGCTCTTCGCGGGCGATGTTGATCCAACCTCCGTCGGCGGGATAGAGCGCGGAGGGCTTCTCCGCAACGCCCGCCGCCCGCACTTCGGGGCCGGGTTGGCCGTTGCCGAGTTCGGCAGCCATCTTCGCGGCCACGGCCTTCAGCTCCGCCACCTTGTCAGGATGCGCAGCGGCCAGGTCGGTGCGCTCGCCGATGTCGGAGGCGAGATCGTAGAGGCGCGGCTTTTCCGGCGAGGCAAAGACACCCGGCAGCGCGCCGGGACCAATTTCGAGCGGGCTGACCATTTCCTTTTGCGTGGCCATGGCGAGCTTCCACGTGCCGACTCGCACTGCTTCAAGCTGGTTTCCGCTGTAGTAGAACCAGGCTTCGTGCGGTGACTGCCGCGTCTGGCCGAGCAGCAACGGCGCGATGTCCTTGCCGTCGATCTTCCTGTCCCGGGGCACAGTTCCGCCGGCCAGCTTCACGAACGTGGGGAGCAGGTCGATGTTGCCGCTCATCGCATCGCACACGCTGGCGGGCGCGATCTTCCCCGGCCACCAGGCGAGCGTCGGCACGCGCACGCCGCCTTCCCATGTGGTGGCTTTGGCGCCGCGCAAGGGAGTCGCCTCGCCACCGAGTTCCTCCCACACAGCCGACGGGCCGTTGTCGCTGCTGAAGATGACCAACGTCTTTTCAGCGAGCTTGAGTTCGCGCAACGTGTCGAGGATGCATCCCGTGCTCCAATCCACCTCCTCCACCCAGTCGCCATAGAGGCCGTTCTTAGAGCGTCCGCGAAAGGCCGCGCCGGGATGAATCGGCCAGTGCACTGCCGTGTGGGCGAGATAGAGGAAAAACGGGCGCTTCTTGTTCGCGGTGATGAATTTCACCGCTTCCTCCGTGTAACGCTTCGTCAGCCGGTCTTGTTCTGACATGCCAACCAGCTCGCTGACCTTTTCCCCGCGCATCAACGGATGGGTCAACTCCTCACTTCCCTTCGGCTTCAACGGCATGTCGTTCGAGTAAGGCAGGCCGAAGTAGTCGTCGAAGCCATGCCGCGTAGGGAGAAACTCGGGCTGGTCTCCGAGATGCCATTTGCCGACGCACATCGTCGCGTAGCCTTGCGCCTTCAGCAGCTTGGCAACGGTGGTTTCCGCCGGACTCAAGCCGTTCGCGTCCCCCGGGAAAAGCACCTTCGGCACTCCGGCACGCTGCGCATAGCAGCCGGTCATCACCTGCGCGCGCGAGGGCGAGCACGTCGGCGCGGCGTAGAACGAGGTGAATTTCATCCCCTCCCGCCCCATACGGTCGAGATGCGCCGTGCGGTTCTTCGTCGAGCCAAACGGTCCGATGTCCGCGTAGCCCAGGTCGTCAACGAAGATGAAAACGATGTTGGGTTTCGCTGTCGGCTTTGGCGCATCGGCAGAGTGCAGCGCGGCCAGCGGCGCGAGCAGCAGGGCGGTGAGAATCGTTTGGGCAACGGCAGCAACGTGTTTCATCACGGTTTCTCTTTCAGGGATTCGTTGTCTTATGTCCGGAGGCGACGCCGAAGACCTCGCGGACGGCTTCGAGGTATTTCATGCCGTTGCGCTGGTCGGGTTCGAGGTAGCTGCCTTCGGTCCATTCGTTCCAGCAGTTGATGTTCAGGATGCGCGGGCCGGCGGAATCCGGTTGCGCAAGCAGGCGCCGCTTGGTCATCGCGAGCGCTTCCTTGAACCGCTCCGGCGTGTTATCGGCGATGGTGTTCGTGAACGGATAGCCGGAGGCGTCGAACTTGTCGCTCTGTTCGCAACGCGGGCTGGGATCCCAGCCCATCGTGACGTTCGGGAAGAACGGCAGGCCAAACTTCTTCACCGCGCCATTCCAATATGCGAAGTAGCCGTTGCGCACGGTGTCGTAGTCCGTCGCCTGCTGGGGCAACTGCACGTGATGAATCCAGACGTAGGAGGTGACGGAGTCGAAGCCGAGGTCGCGCACCAGTTTGGCGGAATCCACCGGCACTTTTTCGTTGGGCAGGATCGGCTGCCCCCACGCTACGGCATTCAGATGCAGGCCGGGGAAGCCGGCGGCCACAACCTGCGCGCGGAACTTATCCAGACCGGCGCGCGTCGCCTCCACGGAGCCGAAGTTCTCCAGCAGCCGGGTCAGATCGTAGAACGAGAAGTAGGGCCGCCCGTCAATCTTCCAGTAGGACGGATGTTTGAAGTAGTCGTTGATGACGTGG
>VHCW01000104.1 GCA_016871575.1 Verrucomicrobiota bacterium | reverse complement strand
GCGGAGGCCCTCCCAGTGTTGTTGCAGCGCGCGCCAACTCTCGGCCACCTGCTGCGTCAACTGCGTTCCGAGCGATCCCAGCGTCCCGATCCACGCCTCCAATTCGTCGCGATACGCCTGCATGGCCTCCGCCACGGCGCGTCGGACATCCTCCGTGCCGCCGGGGGCCGTTTCGCCGCCTTCCCAGCCGGCGCGTTCCTTGAGGCGCTTCAGCAAATGCTCGTTGCAGTAATCGTCCACCTTGCCGAGCATGTCTTCCTCGGCCTTTTGCATCGAGCTGGACGGGAACATCAGAATCACGCTCATCACGAGCGCGATCAGCGTCGTGTCAAACGCCACCGCCAAGCCGACCGTGATCGAAGACAACGAATCCTTGAGCACCGAGATGTCTTGCGCCTTGTCAAGCCCCCCGGAGAACCCGCCGACGGCCGAACCCAACCCTTGGACGGTGCCGATGAACCCGAGGATCGGGATTGCCCAGATGAACACCTTGAGGATCACGTAGCTGGACTGCATGGCATTCGCGTCAATGTCGGACTGCAACGACAGGACGGTGGCCACCTCGGGGTTGCTGTTGCGGATGCGGAAATGCTCCAGCCCGCGCAAGAGGCGCGCGACGAGGAAGCTTTCGTTGGGCTTGACCGGCAGTTTCTGCACGTGCTCGATGAACTGGTCCACGTTCCCGGCGGTGATGTCCGTGCCGATGTCGTCGGGCAGCATGTCGAACAGGATACAGCGCCGCTGGCGCGCCAGTTTCCGGTACTTGAAGATCAGGAAGACGATGGACCAAAACATCAGGAACACTTCGCAGTAGGGCACCCAGCCGCGCTGGGCCAGCAGCGCGTGCAGGTGCATGCCCTTCAGCGGCAGCACGACCAACAGGTAAAACACCAGCGTCGTTCCCAGCGCGATCAAGCCCGTGATGAGGATGTTGACATTGGTCGCATCCGATTCCTTGGCGGTCTTCCGGTGAAGCGGCCCCGTCTGCGGAGCGCCGCTGGATGGGGTGATGGCGGGTGTCTGCCCCTGCGTGCGCCGGCCCAATGTGCGCTGGCCAAGCGAAGCTGTTGGCTCCGGGGAAACGTCGCCTCCCGATGGGATTTGCATCGTCTTGTTGCAACTGGGGCATTGCACAATCATCCCGGCCGTTCCGGCATCCAGCACAAGGCGCTCTTCACAATGGGGACACTTAAATTTCATGGTTCATCATCCTTTCAATTGTCTGATTTGACCGGCAAAACGAGGGTGCGTCGTTTCCAATAACGGTTCCCCCACAGGCTGTCAATCGAAACAACACGCAAATTATGAGCTTGTCCGCCCCGGCCGTCTCGGCTACAAACCTTCCCACAACCAAGGTCAACCTCAGCAAGGAAGATTCAATCATGCGACGGCGAATGTTTGGGACAATCCTGTTGGTTCTCTTGTCGGCAACGACGCTCTGGGCTGTCAACCCGTTCGGCGATGGCGGCAACGATCCGGAAATTGATTTGGTCCGGCAACGGGAGGCGCTCCAGAAAAAATGCGACGCCCTCCTGTCGCAGAAACTGGCGTGGCGCTCGTCGTGGATGGCTGAAAACGTCAGCGAAGATGATCTTTCCAAACTGGCGGTCGAGCTTTCCAAGAGCACGGTGATGAACCGCAACATGCTCAAGAAATACCTCAACGACCGCGCCTTGGCCGACAAGTCCTACAATAACGTCCTGAAAAACCTCGACATCGGGCGCCACCAGTTCCTGAAAACGCTGTTTGCCCGGTCACTGGAGGAGACCAACAAACGGCTGGCCGCCAAAAAACTCACGCCGCTCAGCCGCACCAGCATCCTCAACTCCGGCGGCACCGGCAATTTCACGCGCGACATTGACGTGACGGTGTTCGCCGGCGACGACGTGCGGGAAACGACCTTCTTTGAGGCGATGCGCGACATCTCCCGTCAAATGGGGCTGCGCGTCAACACCGGTCCCGGCGGCTCGGTCAAGAACGGCATCGAACTGGCCGACCTCGAAGTCGCGTTTCATCGCGGCTACAACGACCTGCCCGACGCCCGTTACGCGAGCGACCCGGTCGAGTTCCACCTGAACTACCGGCGCGTGATCGAGACGCAATCGCGCAATCCTGAAGCCTATTTCGGCTACGGATCCGACACGGAAGTGGTGGGCCGCCGGTTCCTGAGTTTCAAGCCCGGCCAGACGCTGGTGCAGACGTTGGAGGTCACAGGACAAGGCGTCCGCTACACGGGACAGATTGCCAGTTGCATGCGCGAGGCGCGCGGCATCCTGCGCGGAAGCAACGACCTGCGCATCCGCAAGGCGCAGCGCGCCATCCACGCCACCAACGATTACCTTCAAGCGTGGCGACATTCGCAACACGAAGGCGGGTCGCCGACGCAGGGCGCGTTGAAGTACGCGGCGCGTTCGCTGGACGAGTTGTGCGCGTTCCACGGATTCAAGAACTGGTCGGAACTGGTGCTCGAAGACCGCGTCCAGCTTCTTGCGCGGATGTACGGCCCGAAATACCTCGACGAACCCTCCAACCGCCAGAAACTGATGAAAATGGCGGAAGCATTGGAGACGGCCAGCATGGTGCTGTTGACGAAGAACCTGCCGTCATCGCTTGCGGCAAACACGCCGGAAGCGCAACAAAAACTCGCGATGCAGGAGCACGCGGCGATGGCGTTCCTCCGGGACTCGTGCGGTTCCATGGCCTCTTCCGTCGCACAGGAAATGCTCGACCCGCCGATGCTCGACCGGCGGTTCCTCGACCAGGTCAACCGCGAGGACCATGTCTGGCACGATATGACCGCGGCGGAGCGCGACGCCTACGCGCGCCATCATGACTCGATTTACAAACGCTGCATGTCGGCCTCGGCGATGGAGAACCTGCTCGTGTTGATGGAGCAACTCAAGGTCATTGACAACGTCGAAGCCAAAGGCCGCAAGCAGGGCACCGGCGAATCGGCGCTGAAGAAGATCATTGACTCCGCCGACCCGTCGTTGCGCCCCGTGTTGCAGGCCGCGGCCGAGCACGCCGAGGCGTCGGTGGTGCTGCTCAACGCCGACTCCACGCCGGAAGCGCGCGCACAAGCCGAAAAGAAGATGGCATCCGCACGGGAAAAATTGAGCGGACACCTGAAAAAGGCGGCGCCGGGCGACGAAATTCTCGGCATCGCCAAAGGGATGAGTCCGCGCGATTTTATCCGGATGCAGAACCTCAACCGCCCGCCGTTCTGGGGACAGGCGCTGGAGGAGATGAAGGGGCGGATGCGCAAACACATCGAGGATTCGTTCCCGGAAAACAGCTACGAGTCCGTCAAACGCCAAGTGGCCGAGTACGGCATGAAGGGGTATCTGGCCAAACGCGTTTACGAGGAAGTATTCCAAATCGGCAATGTCGTGGACGCGCTCACGCTCGTCGAAATGTACCAAGGCGGTGCCGGCAAGGGCGACTACGCATGGTTTTTCACGCAGAACCTGTTGGCTCGTTGTTATTGGGGTCTCGGCTACTTGATGCAGGCCACGCAGGTCAAGGACGCGGAATCGCTCAAGTTGCTCGGCAAGAACCTCGTCTTCGACGCCTTCTCGCGGCTCATCCCCGGCGTCGCGCACGTAAAAATTCTGTTCGAGATCGAACGCGGGCTGGTGGTCGTCACCGTCGGCTGGGCATTGAATCAGGCGAATACGCAGTTGATTGACGCCCTTTACACCGGCCCCGCCGGGCGGCTTTCCAACATCGCCGAGGGAACCGTCGGCGGTCGCATCCGCGATTCCGGTTTCTGTGTGCTCGACGGGAAACATGTCATCAAGGTCACCGACAAGAAGACCCAACAGACCTCCATCCAGATTGACCAGCCCGGCCTCTACCAGCTTTACTATCAAAAATGGATTCAAGGCCCCGCCGGGCGCGAACTGCCCTACGACGAAATCAACGTGCGCCCCGCCATCGCCGGTGACGTCGGCAAACGACTCGCCGCGCACGACAAGTTTGCGAAGGCCATCCTCGACATCGGCGCCGACCTCGAGCCGTCGTGGTTCGGCCCGCGCAAGGCGTGGCAGGACAAGGACGAACTGGACAAGGCGATGTCGGAATTCGTGCAGTTGATCTCGCCGTTGTGCCGGGCCGAGACAGATCGCGTGCTCAGCGAGTCCGCTGTCCGCCAGTTCTTTCAGGACGGGCGCGATGTGATTGCCGACGGCCTTCAACAACGGTTGGTGTCCGACATCATCGTCGGCATGATCGCCATCTGGCAGACCCACCGGCTCGAAATCCAATACGCCAAGCGCCAGATTCAATACATGGCCGGGCTGGCCGACAAGCAGGCGGTGAGCGAATTGCTCGCCGCTCCCATCACCGGCGGGCCGATGCCTAACTGCGACCTCGAAGTGGATCTCAATCTCCGGCCGCGCCAAAAAGCGGCTTACACCCGTTTCGGTTACCTTCCCATCTCCTGCCGTCTCAAGGTGGATGCCTCCATGCCGCCCGACATGAAAGACGTCGGCATCAACATGGAACCGCTGGAGTTCACCGTGACCAACAAACACGAATACGGCAAAACCACGCTCGCCATGGAAGGCATCCAGAAAGTGCGTCTGACCGCGCGCGCCAAGAAGGGCGAAGGCGAACTGCTGGCCGAGAAAATCGCCGAGTTTCCACTGACCATCTATCCCGATCCGCTGAGCATCGCGCGCCTCAGCGACCGCGTGCGATTGAACGTCGCCGGGCCGGGCGAACACCGCGAAAGCACCGGCGATGTTTCGCGCGAATACCAAGGCGTTCAAAACTGCGGCTTCTGCGTGCCGTATCCCAATCGTGAACACCCGCCTGCCGGCGTCAAAATCGCATGGTCCGGCAACAACTTCTCCGTGGACTACCGCGAGGAAATTGCCCAGCCGTGGCCTCGCGATCCCTTGCGCGGCCCGGTCAACGTGAAAGCGACCATCACCGGCACGCTCGACCCGGACAAACGCCTGTTGTCCTTCAAAGCCGAGCAGACGCTCGTCGAAAAGGAAAGCTACGGCAACGGCCAGCTTCGGCGCGTCAGCACCACCACCCACAGTTGCCGCGCGCAAAACCTTGTGGCCGATGAGTTCACCGGCTTCGGCTCCGACTTGGGCATCTTCAGGGCAGACAGACACGCGCCCGGTCCAAAACCGCAGGTCAACGGCAAAGTGACTGAGGTGATTGTGGATTATGACGATGATGGCAAGGTTCGTTACCAGACGACCAAGACCACGACAGTCTCCGGCGTTGACGGCTCCAGTGAAATGGTTTTCAGTGTCAGTTGGATTCAACCTCCCATGCCGGGTGTTGGGACGGTGGCGCCCGGCACCCCAATCAAGGTCAACGTGCGATAACCCGATGTTGTCGGTCGTTCAACGGACTGCGATTTCCGTGAAGACGTTGTCGGCATTCGCGCCGCCGCAACCGTAGTGCGTGATCGCCGTGATGGGCGCGGTGATCTTGGTTGTCAGCTTGGCCCCAGCGGCTTCCAGCGTCACGGTCTTCGCCGTGCAATCCACGGTCACGGTCACGTTGATCGCAGCGGCTTTGACTGGATTGAGGTTTGCCTTGGCTGGCTCCACCAGTTTGCCGGTGATTTCCATGTTGCGGCGTCCGCCGTAGTAGAGCCGGCATTCGATCCAGTTGTCGCTGGAGCCGCAAACGAAAAAGGCATTGCCTTGGCCCGCGCTGCCGGGCCGGCGCTTGACGGCAAAGGTGAAGACGGCTTTCTCCAGCGGTCGGTCGGCCGGGCGCACCGCGTATCCGGCGCCTTGATCTTTCGAGGCCACCGCAAAGCCGAAGGCGTCCTTCGCAATGGTGGCGTTGATGAGGCGGAACTTCTCGACATTGACGTTGGCGACAACAGGAGCCGGCGTTTTCACCGGCGCTTGGTTGGACCACGAGCGCGCGATGGCGGCAGGCCGCCACGATTCGATTCGCGGGTTGTGGAACAACGCGAGCGAGGCGAACATCGGGTAATTGCAGACGCAACCGTGGCCGAGCATCGGCGCCGTCACGATGCCGCCGGCAGGGATGAAGCTGGTCGTGCAACCGGAGCGCAACGAGTTCAAGCCGATCATGCGATTCTGCGCGATGTCGTAAAGCTCGGTCGCGGCGTCGCGATAGACGAGCAGGTTGTTGTTGCCGATGATCCGCGCGCAGGTTCGTGGACGCGGAATGCCAGTGTTCTCGCCCAGCTCTTTGCCGGTGAGAATGTCGAGGGGAAATCCATAACAACCGTGGTATTGAGAGAGCACGATGTAATCGTCGGTCACGACCGGCGGATAAATCCCGGCCACGTTCTTTCCCGCCGTGTCCGGCTTCGACCAGACCGGCGAGCCGTCGGCAGCGCGAAATAAATGAACGCCGTTGCGGTTCACGGTCAGGACAACGAAAGCGTGCTTCGGGTTGTAGGACAATTCGGGCGCGACCGGCGGCAGCCACGGACGCGGATTGTCAACGGTATGGCGCGGCACCGCCGCGTATTCTGCCTGCTTCTGCCAGACGATCTTGCCGGTTTCGGGATTCATGGCGAAGAGAAGTCCCGACTTCGACGTGTCGTGGTCCAAGCCGAACAGTGTGTCGCCGCCCACAGCGTATGTCGTCATCGCCTTGCTGCTGGCACGGGACCAGCGCACGTCGCCGGAGTGACGGTCAAGGGCGACGAGATTCTTGCCGAGCATCGTCACGAGCAAGTTCTTCCAGAGCCGAACTTCCGTCCACAACGGTGTGGCTTGGATGGTTGCTCGTTGCCCCATGAATTTCTCTTCGCGCGGCGGAGGCGCGGCAGGACCCGCGAATTGCGAGGGGACTTCGAATGTCTTCACGTTCCGGCCCGTGGCGGTGTCGTAGGCGAGGATGTTTTCGCCGGTGACGACGTAAATCCAGTCCGACGCGACGACGTAATTTCGCTCCGTGGGGCGGCCATAGACGCGGCTGTCAAACAACCTCGTCTGCACCCAGGGCGTCAACGGCATCTCGCTCTTCCAGAGATAGCCGCCGGTGTAAATGTCAATCGCGTGCAGGACTTGGCCGGTGATGAGGAACATCCGGCCATCGAGCACCAAGGGATACGGCTGGCGCTCGTGTTGGAAGTGCGAGGCCGGGGTGAAGTAGCGGTCAATGTTCCCCGAATACCAGAGCACGCCGAGCGGCCACTTGACCAGTTGGTCGGAGTTGGCGTAGCGGTTCGCCGGGCCGCCGGATTCGTGCGTCCACGTGTCGGCGCCCTTCGGGGGCGCGTTGCGATGAATCGTGACCGTGTCGCCATCGGTTTTCACCGAGTAACCGTCAGGCACCACCGGCGTTTTTCCGCGAGGCAACAACAAACGTCCTGTTTGTGGACGAAGCCAGTCGAGGCATTCGGTGGTTTCGCCAATGATCAGGTTCGCCCAATACGGCGACACGATGACTGAATCGAGTGTCGCCTGAATCACCTGCACTTGCCGTCCATGAATGCCGGCGGTGGCGAGTTCGTTTCTGGCCTCGCGAGCCTTCGCCGCATCAGGTTCGAAAACGACAACGTGATGCTGCCGGTCGCTCGCGAGTTTCTTGGCGCGTGTGCCGTCGTTCCAGCCGAGCACGCAGGCGTAACCTTGCGGGGGCGATGTGTGCGGAGCTTTCGCGGACGGAGACGCAACGGAGCGCGTTGAGCCGGGACCAAAACAGAAGATGTTGCCGTTGTCGGTTGTAATAATCAGGTGTCCTTTCGCAACCAAAGCGTTGACGGGTGTGCCGTCCACTGTCGCTTGCCAAGCTACGCGCGGTTTCTCGCCCTTTTGGGGAATCGCGATGGCGGCGATGGTGTTGCTTCCACCGGCGTACAGATGATCGCCGGCCTTGATCAGGACGCGCAACGGCGACACCAATTCCCATACGACCGGAAACTCCAACCTCGGCATGGTCAGCTTCTTGGTTCGATCGGTTATGGCGGCTTTCGCAGTCGTCGTCCAGCGTGGGTGGGTGAGGTCGCGCGCCACGATCCGGTCGAATGACGGAAACGTCACGTGCGTGTGTCCGCGCGGAACGAGGTATTTCGACTCGTCGGTGAACTCGGACGTGTAGAGTGTCGTCGCGGTGAGAACCGGCTCGATGTACAGGTTCTCTGGGTGTAGCCGGTAGGTGTCAGCGTTGAGGAACGGGCGATGTGTGAGGACGTATTGTTCGTTGTCGGTCATCTCACGCGACCACACCAGCGGTGATTGCGCCTTGCTCAGTTCCGGAGGCAGTGGCGGGGCCGCGTCGGGCCGGGTACCGAACCAGTTGCCGCCTTGGACGTAGTACTGTCCGATGCCAGCCAGATACCACGTTCCGCGCGGCGGATTGTGCTTCACGTAGAAACAAGTGTACGGCTCCATTGCGCCGCTCTTCGGATCGAACCATGCGGCCAGCGACCGCCCGCTGGGAACGGCCAAACGCCCGTCAATCATCGCAAGGTATCCTTGCGGCGGCAGACTCAGATCGTACGCCCGTCCATGATCGCTCATGCCGTCCTTGACGTACGACATCGCATCGCTCCGCCACAGCAGCCGCCCGGTTTCCGCGTTCACCGCGCAAACATAAACGCCTTCCTCCGGCCAGATGCCGGCGCCAAAGTAAATCACGCCGTCATGTTCGACCGGCGCGCCGCGCGCCGGCCAACGCGAACAGAGCCGGCCATTGACCAACATCCGGCTGTCGGGCAACGTTTCGGGCGCGCCGCGAATTTTCCACAACAACTTCCCTTCCTTCGCCGAAACGCAGTGAAGATAGCCGTCATCGGAAACGAGCCAGACTTTGCCCGCGCGATACACCGGCGCGAATCGCACCGGCCCCTCGGTGAAATACCGCCATCGGATTGCGCCCGTCTCCAATTCGCACGCCATCAGTTGGTCGCTGACGTTCGAGGGGATGAACACGAGTCCTTCGGCGGCCACCGGTGCGTAGGTTGCGTCGGCGCACATCCGATATTGGTGATCGAACGCCGGGTCAGGATACTCCAAAGAGAGTTGCCAGCGAAGGTTGGGCTGGCTCGGCCCGGCGGCGTCCGTGGCGGCGGAACGATTCGCGTCGTGCCGCCACATCGGCCAGTTGTCGCCGGCGATTCCGGGGGATTGGCCGTGGAGCAGGAGCAGCAGTCCCAGGAACGGACAAAGGATGGCGAGTGATTGTTTCATGGTTGTGTAATGGACGGCAGAATGTTCTCAAAGTTCAACACAGAAACGAGTCTATGAATGTTTCGCCGCCAAGTCATCGCATAATGCAAGCAAAACGGGATTTTTGATTGTGTCGCGGTAGTTTGTCTCATCAATCGCATCTGCCACCCCGGCGCTGACCTTGTGCCACAGATGAATCGCGTGGGTGTTGGACGGAACGGAAGGGTCGTCGAAAATCCGCTCCCAATCGCCGGAACGCCAGGAACGATAGTAGAAGTAATTCCGGTGATAAAGCGTGACATGGTGGTTTTGCTTCACATGACGAAAGAGAAAGTCACTGGCAACATTGCTGTCAGGGAAAAGTTTGCCGGCAATCTTGGCAAAGCGAACGAGCGATTGATTTTGAAGGCAGTCTTTCACAAGGATTCGCGTCAAAAGATCCGGGCCGAGTTCGCCCCATTCCAGTCGTTTCCGTTTCTGCAACAATCGGATCGCCGCATCAATCGCCATCCGCAGAATCGGGGATTGAGCGGCAGCTCCCAGAATCGCGCCATTGACCAGCCTCGGATATTCGTTGTTGATTTGGAACCCGGCAAAGAAATTGTCGCGCAGCAACGGAGCCAGTTCCTTGACAAAGATCATGTCAAAATCCGCATACACCCCTCCCCGGGAAAACAACACGCAGTATCGGAACAGGTCGCTTTGGTGCGTCTCCATCAGGCCGTCGGATGCCGATGCGCAATCCGCACCATTCAATCCGCAGTCCCGCCATAACGACGGGAAATTCACCTTTCGGAGAGTGACTCTCGGGGTGACACGCAATAGATTCCAGTGACGGTTGTCCGGCGGCGGCTCTTGATTGTAATGAACTTCACAAACGGCTTCCGGCGTCTTCCGCAACAACGAGTGTACAGCGAGACGATTCAGGAACGTGAACGCAGTTCCACTCCAGTAGAAGTAACATCGGGCCGGGATCGGCATCGGACGCTCAATGCGATTGGCACGCCCGGAGGGATTTGAACCCCCAACCCTTGGTTCCGAAGACCAATGCTCTATCCAGTTGAGCTACGGGCGCGCTGTTCACGACGCGGCGAGGAGGCGTTCAGCTTTCCTCATGTCCGCCTCGGAGTCAAATCCGATGTGCACGACGAAACGGGTGCCGATCACCGCACCGGTGAACCCGCGCAGGTTGAGGCCGGCCTTGCCGATCTTCTCAGCCAACTGCACCGCGATGCCGGGACGGTTCTCGCCTTCGACGCACAACGCATGCACGTTTTTGCTGACCGAGAAGCCGAGTTCCGTTGCAGCCTCCACTTCGCGGTCGCCGCGGATCGGCGTGACAAACACAACGCCGATGCTTGGTTTGTCATGAGTGCGGCGTGCGATCACAAGTCCCAGATCAGCCCCTGCGTCGGCCAGCCCGGCCAATTTGTTGGCAAGCGCCCCCGGCGTGTCTTCCATCGTGGCGACCCACACTTCTTCTTTTTGCACCAGATGTTCCATAACCGCTCCTTTCGTTGCTGCAAACGACAATACCACCATTTCCAATGGCAACGCAAGCACGCGTTCAACGCCACTCGTGCTTCGGATACTTCCGCTGCAACTCCTGTTTCAACTTCGGATACGTTTCCTTCCAGAAGTTGGCCAGGTTCTGCGTCACCTGCACCGGCCGTTGGTTCGGCGCCAGAATCTCGATGAGCAATGGAACCCGGCGCTGCGCCACCCACAGCCCTTTCACGCCGTATAAATCCTGAATCCGCGCCGCCAACCGCGGCGGCCCGTCGCCCGCATACGTGATCTTCGCGCGCCGGCCGCCCGGCAACTCCAACCGCTCCGGCGCGTACTCATCCACCCACGCCTGTTGTTGTCCTGAAAGCCACGCCTTCACCACCGGCCAGACCGGCTTGTCCTTGATCTCCTTGTAACTCACCGCCCCGTGACACACCTGTTCCACCAACGCCGCGCGGTCTTCCGCCGTGATCGCCGGCAATTCGAGTTCCGGCATCCATTGCCGCAAACAATTCACCCGCACAATCCACTGCTCGACCGCCTCGCCCCACTCGTTCAACACCAACCGCCCCGCGAGCACTTCACCGGCCAAGATTCGTGCCGCCTCGCCCAGTGGGTCAAGCGTCTCGCTTGACCGCTTTCCTTCCGCGGACAAGCGGGATGCTTGTCCCACAATTTCCGACCGCTCCGCTTCCAGCACCAAGTCGCGGAACTTCTTATGCCGCTCGACAAACACCCGCCGCATCGCCGCGTCATAAACCACCGACTCCGTCTCGCTGAAATCTTCCGGGAACAACTCGCGCAACCATTCCTCCTTCACTGCCGTTGCGCCGCTCAACAGCACATTCACATCGCGTCCTTCGACCTCGGCGATTTCCGTCGCGACCAACAATGGCGCCTGCACGACGCTCTCCCGCGCCAGCACGCCTTTGCGACCGTGCACCAACGCGCATCGCAACGTCCCCGCGTCGAGTCGCCGCGCCAGATGATCGGCGAACCCAGTCAGCACGCACTTGTGCACCGCCTCGCGGCTCGCCGGCTTCTCAGCGATCTCCAACCCTTCACGCTTCGCGATCTGAAGGAACTGTTCGAACAACGGCCCCACCTGCCGGGCCGACTGCGCGTGAACGCCGAGCCGGCGACAACGCTCGACGTTGAATCCGTTGCGTTCCGCGTACCGGTACGCGCGCATCATCACGAACAAGTCCGATTCCGTCTCGCCACCAAACAACTCATCGCGCGCTTCCGTCACCGACTTCCCCTGTCCGCGCACCAGCAGGTCGCGCCCCTGCGTCAACGCCGCGATCAGCGCCGCCTGCCGCACACAACCAAAATCCGCCGCCGCCAGCAACATTCGCGAGAACCGCGGGTGCAACGGGAACGCCAGCATCCGTCGGCCGAGACTGGTGATTCGAGATTGGTGATCGGTCGCACCCAAATCCTCCAGCAACATTTCGGCGCGCTCCAACGCCTTAAGCTCCGGCGCTTCTAGCCACCGAAACGCCTTCACGTCCTCCACGCCGCTCGCCTTCAACGTCAGCACCACCTCGGCGAGATCGAGGCGCTTCACCTCCGGCAACTCCTGCGCCGCCCGCATCTCGTGTTCGCGCTCCGTCCACAACCGCAGACAATGACCCGGCGCTGTCCGCCCCGCCCGCCCTGCGCGCTGGTCCGCCGACGCCCGGCTGATCTTCTCCACCAGTAACGTGTTGATACCCCGGTGCGGATCATAACGCGGAATCCGCGCCAACCCGCTGTCCACGACAATCTGCACCCCGTCAATCGTCAGCGATGTCTCCGCCACATTCGTCGCCACCACAATCTTCCGACGGTCGTACCGTGCCACTGCGGCGTCCTGGTCGTTCACCGCCAAATCGCCGTGCAACGGCAGCACGATGAACGCGCTGCCTAGCCGGTCCTGAACCGCCTGCACTGTCCGGCTGATCTCGTAAGCGCCCGGCATGAACACCAGCGCGTCGCCCTCGTGCCGGCGTGTGAGTTGTTCCAGCGCATCCGCCGCCGCCTCCCAAGGGGAAATCTCAGTGTAGTGGCCGCCGTCCCGGCGGCCGGGACCGAGGGGCTTCTCCAAATACTCGATGCCGACGGGGAACGTCCGCCCTTCCGACGACAACACCGTGCACGGCGCGAGATACTTCTCCACCGCCGCCACGTCGAGCGTCGCCGACATCACGATGATGAGCAGATCCGGCCGCGCCGTCTCCTGAATCTGGAGCGCGCGCGCCAGCGTGATGTCGCCATACAAATGTCGCTCGTGAAATTCGTCAAAGATCAACGTGCCGATGCCGCGCAGCGTCGGGTCGGAGAGCATCTGGCGCAGCAATACGCCTTCCGTGACGTACCGGATCCGCGTTCGTGGTGACGTCACGTCATCGAAGCGGATCTGGTAGCCGACTTCCTCGCCGAGTTTCACGCCGCGATCCTTGGCGACCCACGCCGCCAACATTCGCGTCGGCAACCGGCGCGGTTGGAGGATGACGATCTGGCTGTCGTCGCGAAACAACATTTGCGGAACCTGCGTGGATTTGCCGGAGCCAGTCGGCGCGGAGATGACGAGCCGCCGCTGCTTGGCGGCGGCGGCAAGCAGTCGTTGCTCAATCTCGAAAATGGGCAGGTCGCGCATGTGCGGCTCTGCTATACTCCAACCATGCGAAAGCTGGCGAGAGAGTTTTACGACCGCGACACGCAAGTAGTCGCACGCGAGCTGCTGGGCAAGTTGCTCGTCCACGGCGACCGGGTCGGGCGCATTGTCGAGACCGAGGCGTACCTTGGCCCGCACGATCTCGCCGCGCACTCGGCGCGCGGCCTGACCAAGCGCAACGCCCCGATGTTCGGCCCGCCGGGGTTTGCGTACGTCTATATGATTTACGGAATGTATTTCTGCATGAACGTCGTCACGGAGCGCGAAGGACACGCCTCGGCGGTGTTGCTGCGGGCGCTAGAACCGATAGGGGAAATTGACGGAAAGACCAACGGGCCGGGGCTGCTCTGCAACGCGATGGGGATTGATCGCCAGTTGAACGGACACGATTTGCTGAGCGAGGATTTCTTCATTGCGGAAGGCGCCGCGTCGGGTGACGCGGCCTACAAGATTGTGAAGCGGCCACGGATCGGCGTGGACTATGCCAAGCACTGGGCACGGCGGCATCTGCGGTTCTACATCGCCGACAATCAGTTCGTGTCGCGACGTTAGGCGAGCACTCGCTGCGAAGTGCGGAAGTGCATCTTCGCAATCTTCGGCAGCACATCGCTTCCGTGTTTGGCGACGGCTTCTTTTCCGGCTTCGATGACCGCTTCGGATGCGCCTTTCGGCAGCACAACCTCGATCTCCCTTCCCAGCACAATGAGCCGACGGACAAACTCGTCCCGCGCGATGATCGAGGCGGCGGCGACGGCGATGTCACTCTCGGCTTTGTGGCGCTGGACCAGCTCGATTTTCTTGCCGCGCTCCATCAACGCTTTCTCGATGATTCGCTTGTTGCCGAACTGGTCGGAGATCGCCTTCTTGCAGTCGGGTACTTTCGCCAGCAGGTTTTCAATGACGCGCGCGTGGCCCCAGCCGAGGATGCTGTTGACATTGCGCATCGAGGCGTGGAGACGGTTGTAGGCTTCGTTGCCGATGGGCACGACGCTCCAGAGACAACCTTTCGTGCCGCGAATGCCTTTTGCGATCTCGAAGATGCGTTTATCGCTGGAGATCGCCTTGCTGTCCTTCACGCCAAGCTCAGTCAATTCATGGATGGCCGATTCGTTGACGAACACGCCGGCCACGACGAGCGGGCCGAAGAAGTCGCCCTTACCGGATTCGTCCACGCCGATGCGGGGCTGGAGCCGCGACGGGTCGAGCACGTCCTCGTAGCCGAACTTCACTTCGCCGAGCAAAACCGGTTCGAGATAAAACTGGATGAAATCGGTGGTGCCTTTGCCTTGGATGACGAGCTTGCCGCTTTTGTACATCGCAAGGCTGACTTTGTCGCCGCGATGTTCCGCGCCGAAGTGCGCGTACTCAACGTCGCGGAACATGTAACCGCGCTCCGTCAGGTCGCGTTTGAGTTGTGCGACCTTGTCGGCGGGCAGTGGGTACGTGTAAGATGTGCGCTCAGGCATGGCCAGACAATTCCACATCGCACCGGCCACGGTCAACGCATTTCGGCGCGCGTTGCCCCGGTGGTATCGCCGCCACAAGCGCGACCTGCCGTGGCGTCGGACGCTCGATCCGTACGCCATCTGGGTCAGCGAGATCATGCTCCAGCAAACCCGTGTCGAGACGGTGATCCCGTACTACGAGCGTTGGATGCGCGCCTTCCCGACCGTGGAGGCACTTGCTCGCGCTCCACTGAGCCGTCTGCAGAAACTCTGGGAGGGCCTTGGCTACTACACGCGCGCCCGCAACCTGCACCGTGCCGCCCGTCAACTGGCATCGAAACACCCCCGGTGCCTCCTCGTCGAATCCGGTGAATCTAAGGAACGATCGTTCCTTCGATTCACCGGATGGATGGAGTTGCCGGGGGTGGGGCGATACACGGCGGGAGCGATTGCGAGCATCGCGTTCGATGAACGCGCGGCCATCGTGGACGGCAACGTGGCCCGCGTGTTCGCCCGCGTGTTCAACATCCGCGACAGCGTGAAATCCCCGGCGACACAGCGACGACTTTGGACGTTGGCGGAATCGCTCTTGCCGTTGCGCGGCTGCGGCGAATTCAACCAGGCTGTGATGGAACTGGGCGCGCTCGTCTGTCTGCCGTCGAATCCGCAGTGCGCGGCGTGTCCGTTACGATGGGCGTGCAAGGCGCCGGGCGATGCGCTGCCGAATCGCGGGCCGAAGCAGCAAATCCAACGGGTGACGGAGGATGTGATGTTGGCGCGGCGCGGCGGCAAGGTGTTGTTGCGCCGGCGGCCGGCGACAGGGTTGCTGGCGGGGATGTGGGAATTGCCGCCGCTCGATGGGCGGCGCGGGAGACTCGTGTTGACATTGCGGTGCGCGATCACGAACCGGCGGATCACGTTGCGGGTGTGGCGGTGCGCGGTGCGGGGAACGCCGTCCGGTTGTCACTGGATGTCGCCGGGCCGGCTCATCATGCCGGCGGCGCATCGGCAGGCGCTAGCCTGAATAATTCACTGATTGATTGAACGAAGGCCGGGGAGGCCGGTCAAATAGGTGATGATCAATCACCTATGAAAACCACCCACTCCACCAACACTCCAACAGTCTGTTTCCCAGAACCTCTCCTG
>VHCW01000103.1 GCA_016871575.1 Verrucomicrobiota bacterium | reverse complement strand
GGTGAAGCGATCCGAAGGGGCGTCGCCCCAGCGGGCCGCCGACCGGCAAGCCGCGGCACCGCCGCCCCACGAACCGCCGCGCAAGACCCGCCGCGACCCGGTCGCGAGACCGGTTGGATCAGTTGCCGATTTGGCAGTGTAATCGCCATGCCAATCCTGACACCATTCCCAAACGTTGCCGTGCATGTCGTATAAACCCCACGGGTTCGGTTTCTTTTGCCCGACTGGATGAGTCTTTTCTTCGCTGTTGTCCCTGAACCAAGCGTACTCACCCAATTTCTCCGGGCTGTCTCGAAAGGAATACTCAGTCTTGGTCTTGGCTCGACACGCATATTCCCATTCCGCCTCCGTTGGCAGCCGGAATGTTTGGCCCGGTACTCTTTCTTTCAACGCCTCCAGAAACTTCTGGCAGTCCTCCCAATTCACTTGTTCCACCGGGTTGTTCTTCGCGCCCTTGAACCGGCTCGGATTGCTCCCCATGACTTTCTCCCACTGCTGCTGCGTCACCTCGAACTTGCCGAGGTAAAATGGCTGGCTGATCCTGACCGGATGCACCGGCTTCGCGCCGCTCAGCATGTCCGATCCCATCGTGAATGACCCGTCAGGGATGAGAACAAATTCCATCTTCACACCGTCGCCAAGATCAACGCCCATTTCCTTCAACTGAGTCGCGGGCACGCTGACGGTGGACGGCGCGCTCATCGTCGCCTTGGGCGGCCCAGCCGGTTTGGTCGGCGCCGCTGTGTTGAAAAACGCGGCGGCCATCAAGTCGTTGATCTTCACCAGCGTCTTGATCTCGCGCAGCACGGCAATATTCTGCGCTGCCACCGACTTGTCGCACCGCAACTCCTGAAGCGGAGCGCCGTGGAGCGGACTCAAATCGCTGACGCGCGTGTTCTGGCACCAAAGCACTTTGAGCGGCATTCCTCCCAGCGGTTTGAGGTCGCCGACCGCAGTGTCGTTGCAGCCGCACACGGCCAACTTCATTCCCTCCAACGGTGAGAGGTCGCTGACCAGCGTTCCCCCGATGCTCAACTCCGTCAACGGCATTCCCGTCAGTGGTGAAATATCCTTCACCGGATTGTTCAGACAGTATAGGCTCTTCAGCGGCAAGCCCTTCAACGGCGACAAATCGCTCAGTAAACCTCTTCGATCCGCCGTCCACGGCATCAACGTGAGTTTCTTCAACCACGGCAACAAACCAACGGGTGTTATGTCAGTGACGGCGACCGTAGAGATGGCCAATTCCGTAAGTGCGCCCGCTTCGATTTTGTGGGAGTACTTTCCATCAAACCCCGGATTGAGTTCCTTCAGCTTGTTCACGACGAAATCAAGCTGTCTTTCCGGTGGCATGGCCGTCACGATGTCTTTGGGCGAAGCCCCACGAGCAACGGTTGCCAGAACCGCAATTACAAAACCAAGAAGAACACTGATGGTTCTCATGCCAATTAGTCCTCCGTTTCGCTCGGCATCATATGAAACGGCCTGTGCTCGCACAAGGCGAAAAAAAGATGCAGTAGGAAACCGTTTCCCAACAGAGGATGCATTCTCGGCAGTGCCGCCATCTGAAATGGGTTCCGGTGTCACTCAAGGTCGGCTGGGACAGGCGACGCTACACGGTCCCAAAACTTGTCATGCACCCGGTCGCTGGCTATTTGTGGACTTCGTTTTTCGCGTGGTCTCGGGCAAGGTTGCGCAGCATTTCCTTGATGTCGCGGGCGCCTTTGTATGCGACGAAAATCGTGATGGTGCAATACCATGCCAACACCGCAATGGTAAGCAGGCCCCATCCCCAATGGTTTGTCAGCATGTCAATAAGCGTCTTCATGAATCAGTTCCTTTCGGTTTCAGCAACGAGCCGACGACCATGGCCACGGCCACGCAGGCAAAGGTGCCGATGTTGACAAAGTTGTCGCCGATATGGTGTCTGGCCCAGCCGATGGTCAGCGGTTTGCCCTCCCGCATGATCATCTGTCCGGCCTCATCCAGAACCGGCACTTGAATGAACAAGTTGACGGTGAGCGAAAGCACGGGGAGCACCGCGCCGACGATGATGGCCGCGATGGCGCCCCAGTTGTTGGCCCGTTTCCAGTAGCAGCAGGCGATCAACAACACCGACATGCTTGCCAGATAGATCGTGCCGGTGATTTGCAGGTATTCCCAGAGGTTGCCCTCCAGTTTGTACCAAAGCCCCCAAAACAACAGGAACAAGCCGATCAACGCCACGATCCACCGGTTCCACAACAGCCCCTTCTTGTGCGGCCACGGCTTCTTGCGAAACGGCGCCATGATGTCGTTGTAGATGACGCTGCCCCACGTGAGCATGTACGAAGCATCCGTGGACATGTCGGCCGCGAGCATCGCCGCCACGAGGATTCCCATCATCCCCGCCGGCACCAGTTGGCTGAGCAAATACGGCATCGCAAAGAGCGTGCTGTCCTTCTCACCGAATCGAATACCAATTGGTCCCAGCGCATCCGGCGCCACCGAGGCCAACGCCGCAATGCCCCAAATGCCCGGAATCACCCAGCGGCACACGAAGAAAAATGCCGTGCCCGTATAGACTTTCCGCCCTGTCTTGCTGTCCTTCGCCGACAGAAACCGCGAGACGCACGTCTGCCACGTCAGCACGGCTGCCGTATTGGTCAATAAGTTGGACAAGACAAATGACCAGCCCAGATCCTTGTGAACGAACGGATTAAATCCGCCGGGACCAATGTTGACCTGAACGGCATTGACCAGCGTGTCCCAGCCGATTTTGTCCAGCACCAGAAAGGTGACGACCAGCAACCCCACGCTCATCACGACAAACTGGAGGAAATCGGTCACCAACACCGAAAGCATCCCGCCCATGATCGTATAAACCGCCACGCCGACCAGCATCACGGTCATCGCAATTTCCAGATACTTGAGATTCATCCCGCAGCAGACCACCAAGAACTGGCCGCCGACGCGCAGGAACACGCCCATGTTCAGCAGACCGCCCAGCACAATCACCACACCGGACAGCCAGCGGACGAATTTGCCAAAACGTTTCTCAAACAATTCAGGGACTGTCATCGCTCCGGAATCCCGGAGTTTCGTGACGCAGAAACCGCTGTAGCCAATCGCGAACATCGCAATCGCATTGCAGATCCCCGGAATCGCCCCGGCAAATCCGCGCGTGTACCCGGCCTGCGCTGTGTACATGCAGGTCACAATGCCGAACTCCGTTGCCGCCAGCGACGCGATGCCGAGATACACATTCATCTCGCGCCCGGCGACGATGAAGTCCTCCACCTTTCCGACATACTTGCGCACCATGATGCCAGCGATCATCGTCACCAACAAATACGTTCCCACGATGCTGCCGTCCAATAACCAGTTGAAATTCGTCATCAGTTTCCTCCCGCGTCTTGACTGGACTCGCGGATTTCCAGTTTCGGTTTCAATACCACTTCCTGTCGTTTCGAGTTCGGGCGTTCCTGTCGCTGCTGAAACAACTGCCACGCGCTCGCGCACATCGCCACCACCGGCTGCACCAGAGTCGTCAACGGGCGCTCCAGGTACTCCGTGTCCGGAATCCCGTCGCAGCCCACCAGTGCCACCTTCATCTTCACATCGCACAACCCGCGATGCACCCCGATGGCCACGTCGTCCGAATGGCAGAAAATCGCTTCCGGACAGCCGTTGTCGCGGACGTAATCCTGAATCAACTGCCGCGCGATGGGCCGTTGCTGTTCCGAGAGCGGATAGTAAATGAACTCCGGCGCCAGCCCGGCCTTGCGCATCGCCTTGATGTACTCCATCCGACGCGCTTCCTTCGGACGGTCGTCGCGCACGTACGTCATGTGCGCGATCCGACGGAACCCGGCGCCGATCAGGTGCGCCATCACCTCGCGCGTCCCCGCGCCAAGGTCCACCACCACGTTGTCGGCATTCTCGCAATACTCCGCGCCCATGTTGATCAACGGCGCCACGCGCGCCTGCAGCGAATCAAGATACGCGCTCGCCCGCGCCGGCGCGTCCACCGCAAACACGGCGTCCACCGGCACGTGCGAAAGCACCTGCTCGGCCTCCGCCGAACCCACCGCGCTGACGATCAACTCGTGCCGGGACTGTTTGACCAAGCGGTTCATCTCACGGGCGACGTGGTTGTAGTGCGACGAAATTTGGTCCGGCACCCACAGCGCCACGATGCCGGTCCGCCCGCGCTTCAACGCCAGCGCATGCGGGTTTGGACGGTAACCCATCTCGCGCGCTGCCGACACAATCCGACGCCGTGACGCCTCGGAGACCTGCGGGTATCCTCCGAGCGCAAACGTCACCAGTTGCCGCGAGACGCCGAGTTTTTTTGCGATCTGCTCCTGCGTGATCACGACACCTTTATACCGCTTGCCATTGCATGGCGCAACGCCAAACTCTGCTTGAATATCTCCTGCTAATTACAGTATCTCTCATCATTGATTATGAAGAAAGCCATCTCTGCCCCACTCGATCCCGGCTTCCAGCCACCGGCACTCGTGAACCACCAGTACCTGGCAACCGCCACCGAACGGCTCATCATCGCCCTCGAAGGCGAACGCGGACGCGTCACGCGATACGAAACCAAAGTCCGTCCGTCCCCCGACGACGAGACGCTCCGCTACGTCGAGCGCACGGTGAAATTCATGCTCTGGGCGCGCGGCGGCTGGCGTCTTTACCTCGGCGGTCCGTCAGCCGTCTGCAAACGAATCAAAGTCCGGAAATTCGATGCCGATCTCATGTCGACCGCTTACGGTAAGAAGTTTCAAACCATCGTCACCACGCCCGTCAAGGTTCCCGCCGAAAAGGAAATCCAACTCTCCGCCGGCGGACATCTCAAGGGTTGCCGCATCGGCTTCGATCTCGGCGCCAGCGATTACAAGGTCTCTGCCGTCATTGACGGCGAGGCCATCTTCACCGAGGAGATGCCGTGGGACCCGAAGACGCAATCGAACCCCGAGTATCACTACCACCACATCGCCTCCGCGCTGCACCGCGCCGCCGCGCATCTGCCGCGCGTTGACGCCATCGGCGGCAGTTCCGCCGGCCTGATTGTGAACAACGAAATCCGCGCCGCCTCCCTGCTTCGCGCGGTGCCGAAGAAACTTTTCCCGCAAGCGGCCGGCATCTTCAAACGCATCGCCAAGGAGTGGCGCGTTCCTATCTTGGTGATGAACGACGGCGACGTGACTGCGTTGGCGGGCACGCTCTCGCTTGGCGACAAGGGAATGCTCGGCATCGCGATGGGTTCCAGCCAAGCCGCCGGATTCATCAATAAGAAAGGACGCATCCTCGGCTGGCTCAACGAACTCGCGTTCGTGCCCGTTGACTACAACCCCGACGCCGCCATGGACGAGTGGAGCGGTGACCGCGGCGTCGGCGCGCAATACTTCTCGCAGCAGGCCGTCAACAAACTCCTGCCCGCCGCCGGCATCGCGGTGCCGAAGGAAATGGGATTGCCGGAACGATTGAAGGAAGTGCAGGCGTTGATGGCAAAAGACGACCCGCGTGCGGCGAAAATCTACGAAACCATCGGCGTCTATCTCGGCTACAGCATCCCGCACTACGCCGACTTCTACGACTTCGACCACATGCTCATCCTTGGCCGTGTCACGACCGGCAAAGGGGGCGACATCTTAATCGCCAAGGCGCGTGAGGTCCTGCAAACGGAATTCCCCGAAATCGCCGCCAAAATTCAGCTTCATGTCCCCGACGAGAAAAGCCGGCGCGTCGGCCAAGCCGTCGCCGCCGCCAGTTTACCGGAGATCAAACGATGAAGCTGCACAATCCAACTGCACAAATTTACGTCCCGGACAACGCACATATTGAGGATGCGCTGCGTCGGGTCACGCACCTCGGCATCGGCGCGCATCAGGACGACCTCGAATTCATGGCGTTCCACGGCATCCTCGCCTGTTACCACAGCGACGAGTTGTGGTTCGGCGGCGTCACCTGCACCAACGGCGCCGGCAGCGCCCGCACCGGACCATACGCCAACTACTCTGACGCCGACATGATGAAGGTGCGCCGCGAAGAGCAGAACACCGCGGCAATCGTTGGCAAGTACGGCGTGATGATCCAACTGGACTACCCCAGCAGCGCCGTCAAAAGCCCAACTGACACCGCGTTGAAGAATGACCTGAAGGACATCCTCATCGAAACGCGTCCAGAGATTGTTTATACACACAACCCAGCCGACAAACACGAAACGCACGTCGCGGTCGTCGTCGCCGCGTTGCAGGCCATCCGCGAGTTGAAACCTGACCAACGCCCGCAACAGGTTTGGGGCTGCGAAACCTGGCGCGACCTCGACTGGTTGCCCGACGCCGACAAGGTGCTCATGGACGTCAGCGCCCACGAAAACCTTGCCGCCGCGCTCGAAGGCATCTTCGACTCCCAAATCGCCGGCGGTAAACGTTACGATCTCGCCTCCCAAGGCCGTCGCCGCGCCAACGCCACGTTCCTGGAGTCGCACGCCGCCGACAAGACCACACTCCAGATTTTCGGGATGGACCTGACGCCGCTGGTAACCAACGACAAGCTTGATATCGTCGAATACGTCACCGGTTTCATTGACAAGTTCAAAGCCGACGTAACCCAGAAACTCAGCAAACGACTCGGTCGGTAGCCGCACCCTTTACGGGTGCGAGGGAAAAGAAGCAGGCATAAAGCCTGCGGCTACGGATTCATCGGCGAAACTCAGCCCACTCTGGTTCGTTCTCGAAAATCCAGCGGTAGTAGTCGGTTCCCTGCAATTTCCCGGCGGCTGTTTCGTCCACGACCACCGTGCAGCGGGCGTGCAACTGCAAGACACTAGCCGTCACCATTGCCGTGATCGGACCTTCGACGGCCTTGGCAACGATGTCGGCTTTCGCCTTGCCCGTAACGAGCACGATGCAGCGGTGCGCATCAAGGATGGTGCCAACACCCATCGTGATGGCGCGCTTCGGCACTTTCGCCGGGTCGTTGTCGAAGTAGATGGCGTTCTGTTCGATGGTGGTCGGCGCAAGCGCCTTCTCGCGCGTGCGCGAACGCAACGCCGAGAGTGGCTCGTTGAACCCGATGTGGCCGCTGCGCCCGATGCCGAGCAGTTGCAGGTCAATGCCGCCGCAATCGTGAATCAGATGTTCGTAGTGCCGGCATTCGGCGTGCAGGTCGCGCGCCATGCCGTTTGGCAGGTGCGTGTTGCGCGGGTCAATGTTCACACGCCCGAACAACTGACGGTTCATGTAGGCGCGATACGAGCGCGGGTCGTCGGGCGCAAGGCCGATGTACTCGTCGAGGTTGAACGTTCGGCAAAGCGAGAAATCCAGTTTCTCCTCGCGATGACGCCGCGCCAGATCATCGTACACTTTTTCCATCGTCCCGCCCGTAGCGAGACCAAGCACCAGTTGGGGCCGGGCGTGCAATTCCTTCGCGATGATCCCGGCCACCAACCGCGCCGCCGTCTGTTCGTCTGGCCGGATGATGACTTCCATAGGCTCTATAAATCCGAAATTCGAATCTCGAAATCCGAAACAAATTCAAACCAGCAAATTCGAATTCTCAAAACGCTTGGTATGAAATCATTTTGGATTTTCTGCATTCGGATTTGTTTCGAGTTTCGGATTTCGGATTTCGAAATTCTACACCGGGTATTCTTTCGCGCTCTCGGCCAGAGTCAAGATCACTTTCTTCGCCGGCAATTTCTCTTTCAACGCAGCGATCTCGTCGCGGCCTTCCGTCAACGGCAACGCCACTTGTCCGCCTTCGGCCACGGAACGATAAAGCGCCGACATGATCTCAAAGCCCTTGTACGCATTGGCAAAACAGCAGGGATGAACTTTCGCGTCATCGTCAAGCCAGTGAACCATCTGCTGGATGTACGGCGGCATGTCGTAGTTGTAGTCCATGCCACCGGGGCCGGAGGATGCGCCGTTCTTGGTGACCGCGCGCCAGCCACCGCCGGTCATGACCTCGGCGAAGCCGTCGCTGCCTTGCGCGCCGATCCGGCACTTGCGCCACCAGTACGGAACTTCGGGGACATCAGGCGCGCCCGCGCCACAATCGTAGATGCCACGCACACCATTCGCAAAATGCACGACGCCGGCAAGATAGTCCGGTGACGTGTGTAAGTCTGCGAGTTTGCCACGGCCTGCGGCCTGGGCCATCGCCCACGCGGGATCAGCGTAATCGTTGAACCAGCAGGTGTAGTCAATTAGGTGACTGAGCATGTGTGCTGCCCAGCCAGTCGCCGTGCCATAGACGGTGTGGACACGGCCAATCGCGCCGCTGGCGATGATTTCTTTCACCTGTTTGTAATGCTCGCCGTAACGATGCTGGTGGCTGACAACCGCCTTCACGCCGGCTTTGTCGAGAGCTTTCTTCATCTCGATGCCTTCAGCGCTGCTCATCGCAACTGGCTTCTCGAACGCGATCAACTTCGCGCCGGTCTCAATGCCAAGTTTGATGAATGGTAAACGGAGATTCGGCAGCGTGCAAAAGCAGAACACGTCGGCCTGCAACTCTTTCGCGAGCGCAGCGGCGTCGGTGCTGGTCTTCGGGTTACCAAGTTTCGGCGCGGCGGCGGCTAGCTTGGCTGCGTCAATGTCGCAGATGCCGGCCAGTTGGAATCGCGGGTTGGCCGCGAAGGTGGTGGCATGATGCATCCCGCGTTTGCCCATGCCGATGACGATAACACGATAGAAATTCATGTGGAGTATTGGAGTTGTGGAGTTTTGGAGTGATGGATCCAGAGCAAAACTCCAGCACTCCATCACTCCACTATTCTATTAGTTCTTCTTATCCCATTCGAGGCACTTGGCGATGACGTAATCCACTTTCTTCGGGGTCAATTCGGGGTACATCGGCAGGCTGATGCAGGTGGCGGCGTTTTTCTCGGCATTGGTCAGTGGGCCGACGACGCGGGCGCCTTTACCCCACGGGTAACCGGCTTGCTGGTGGATAGCAATCGAGTAATGCGTCTTGGCGTCAATGCCGTTCTTGACGAGGAAATCCACAAACTGATCGCGGTGTTCGGGTTTGATTGTCTCGATGACGTAGAGATGGAACACGTGCCGGTAGCCGGGCTTCTGGTACGGCAACGTGAAATTCTTCGCGCCCTGCAAGCCCGCCGTGTAGCGCGCGGCCCATTTGATGCGCCGGTCGTTCCACTCGTGGATGTGCTTGAGCTTGGCGCTGAGCACGCCGGCTTGGAGGTCGTCGAGGCGACTGTTGAAGCCGAAACTGTGGACGTTGCGCTTGTTCGATCCGTGGTTGCGCAACAGGCGCGTCTTCGCATTGACTTGCTCGTTGTTCGTGACGATCGCACCGCCGTCGCCGAAACAGCCGAGGTTCTTCTGGATGATGAAGCTCGTGGCCACGGCATCGGAAAGCTCGCCGATCTTGAACGTGTCACCGGCGGCGTCAATGGCCTGGGCGTTGTCTTCGACGACCCAGAGTTTGTGTTTGTCGGCGATCTGTTTGATGGACGGCATATCGGCGCACTGGCCGTAGAGGTGGACGGGGATGATCGCGCGGGTCTTGCGGGTGATGGCCGCTTCGATCTTCGCGGGATCAATGCACTTGGTCAGCGGATCGCAATCAACGAGGACAGCGGTCGCACCCGCGATCCAGATCGCCTCGGCGGTGGCGAAGAACGTGTTGGCGTTGGTGATGACTTCGTCGCCTTCGCCGATGCCGAGCGCCATGAGGACAAGCCAGATCGCGTCGGTGCCGTTGCCGCAGGGAATGGCGTACTTCGTGCCGGAGAACGCGGCGAACTCCGCCTCGAACTGCTTGTTCATTGGCCCGTGGACGTACTCGCCGCTCTCCAGCACGCGCTGGATGTTGGCGTCTATTTCCTTCTGGATATTATGGTATTGACGAACGTGTCCGTAAAAGCTTACCTGCATTGTTTATCTCCTGTTAAAGTGGAGCCGCAGACTAGCAATGAGCCGGCGGCGGCGCAAGCTGAATTCGTAGAATGCAACCATGACCCGGCGTGAACGATTGATGGCGACGTTGCGGGGCGAACCAGTGGATCGCCCCGCGGTCAGCTTCTACGAAATCGGCGGCTTCAAAATCGAACCCGCCAACCCCGATCCTTACAACATCTACAACGCGCCGGACTGGGGACCGCTCTTGCATCTGGCCGAGGAACGCACCGATCTGATTCGCATGATGAGTCCGGTCCGCGCCCGTTCGATTGACCCGACCGGCTCGGCTACCTCGTCGGTGTGGCAGCAGTTTTTCCGCGAAGAGACCGTCGAGCAAAACAGTTGGCGGATCACGACCACGACATTGAGGGTGGCCGGGCGAACGCTGACGCAGCGGACAAAACGCGAACGCGACGTGGACTCCGTCTGGACGACCGAACATCTCTTGAAAGACGCCGGCGATGTCGAGGCGTATTTGCAGATTCCCGATGAGGCGTTCGCGGAGAAGGTGGATGTCGCGCCGTTGGAGGCCGAAGATGTGGCGTTGGGCGACAAAGGCATCGTGATGGTGGACACCGAAGACCCGCTTTGCGCGGCAGCGGCATTGTTCAGCATGGAAGATTACACCGTGCTGGCGTTCACTGAGCCGGCGCTGTTCCATCGGCTCCTTGAAAAAATGGCGCGCCATATCCACGCGCGCACCGCCGAAGTCAGCCGGCGGTTCCCCGGCCGGCTCTGGCGCATCTACGGACCGGAGTATGCGTCTGAACCATTCCTGCCGCCGTCGTTGTTCCGCGAATACGTCGTGCGCTACGTCGCGCCGATGATCCGCGACATCCGCGCTCATGGCGGCTTCGCGCGGATTCATTGTCACGGACGCCTGAAAGGAATCCTCGATGACATCGTCGGGATGGGCGCTGACGGACTCGACCCCATCGAACCGCCGCCACACGGCGACGTGACGTTGCGATACGTCCGCGAACGTTACGGGAAACAACTCGTGCTGTTCGGCAACCTCGAAATCGCCGACATCGTGTCGTTGCCCACGGCGCAGTTTACCGAGAAAGTAAAACGCGCCCTCGATGAGGGCACCACCGGTGCTGGACGCGGCTTCGTCCTCATGCCATCTTCAGCGCCGTATGGACGAAACATTTCGAGGCAAATCTTGCAGAACTATGAAACCATGGTTCGTCTGACGGAGGGAACTTGATGCAACCGTTGCTGGATCATGTTGGCGTGTTTGTGGCTGCCATCACGGGCGTGCTGGCCGCGCGCGGCAAACGCATTGATCTCTTTGGGGTGCTCGTGCTGGCGTTGGTAACCGCCTTCGGCGGCGGCACGGTGCGCGACTTGTTGGTCGGCGACACGCCCGTGTTCTGGCTGCGCGGACCGTGGCTGCTGCTCAACGCAACGGTCGCCGCGCTGTTGACCTTTCTGGTTGTGCGCCAGTGGACGCTGCCGATGGGCACGTTGCTGGTGGCCGACGCTTTTGCGCTGGCTGCGTTCACCATGATCGGCACGCAGAAGGGGCTTGTGATGGAGTTTTCCGCGCCTGTTGCCGTACTGCTCGGCGTCGTCACCGGCGTGGCCGGTGGCATTTTGCGCGACATGCTCACCGGCGAAGTGCCGCTGGTGTTTCGTCCGGAGATACGGCTCTATGCAACGGCAGCGTTGGCGGGCGCCACGCTCTGTGTGTCCCTGCGTACTGTTGGGGGCAGGATGACAGTAGCCGCCTTGGCTGGCGCTGGGGTGGTGCTCGGCTTGCGTCTCGCCGCCATGTACTGGAAGATTTCGTTACCGGTCTTCAAGACCAAGGGAGAACAATGACATCGCTGTTGATTTTCGCACTCATCGCATTGCAGGTTCAACCCAAGGAAAAAGCGCCGTTTACCGTGCCGACCGATCCGCCGGCGAAGAAAGAGTTGGTCAGGGAGATCAACGATTACATGGCGTTGCCGGCGAAGCAGGTGCAAGCTCATCCGTGCGCGGCGGATTTCCCGGGCGTCGCGACAAACGGTTCGCCGCGCGTGACGCGCATCTACACGTTCTCCGGTGCCAAGCCACGCTGGCAGAGCACCGGCCTCTACGCCAACGCCGGCGAAATCGTGACAGTAACGCCGCAGGCTCCCTTGCCGGCGGGCGCGACAGTCGAGATTCGGATCGGTTGCCACACCGACCGGTTGTTCTACGAGAAGATCACGGAATGGAAACGGTTCCCGTCCATTGCGCGAGTCTTCCCGGTCACGTCGCAGCCGACGCCGGTGGCCAACGCGTTTGGCGGACCGATTTTCGTCGTCGTCAAATCTCCCAGCGACTTCAAGCTCACCTTGCGATTCGACAACGCGGTCGAGGCGCCGTTCTTCGTGCTTGGCACCACCCCCCTTGCCAACTGGAAGACCATCCGCAACGCGCCCGCGCCATGGGGCGAGATGGTCGGCCGCAACATGATCCTGCATTTTCCCGCCAGCCAGATCCGCGCGATGGACGATCCCACGCCGTTGCTGGAGTGGTGGGACAAAGTCGTCGCGGCGCAGGACTGGCTCGTCGGCTGGCCGGCGCGCACGGCGCAGGAACGGGTCGTGCCCGACCGCCAGATCAGCGCGGGCTGGATGCACTCCGGTTATCCGTTCATGTGCCACCTTGCCTCCGCGCCAAAGATCACCGACTTGGCCAAGCTGCGCAAAGAAGGCGACTGGGGATTCTTCCACGAACTCGGCCACAACCACCAATCGCAAGCGTGGACGTTCCCCGGCCAGACGGAAGTGACCGTGAACTTCTTCTCGCTCTATTGCATGGAGCACATCGTCGGCAAACCGCGCGGCACCGGCCATCCCGCGATTGACGGCGCGAAGTTTTCCACGTGCCTCGACAAACGGTTCGCCAACCCGCCGAGCGACGATCCGTTTCACCAACTCTCGGCATTCATCGTGTTGCTCCACAAATTCGGTTGGGCGCCGCTCCAACAGACGCTCGCGTCTTATCAGACCGCGCCGCTCACGCCGAAGACGGCGTTGGAACTGAAGCAGGCTGAATTTGTGCGCCGGTACTCGCGCAACGCGAAGGCCAATCTCACCGCCTACTTCAAACAAATGGGCTACGCCTGTCCCGATGAACTCACCAAAGAACTCAGCGCCCTGCCGCCGTTTGATTACGCCACATGGCGAAAGGAACATACAACCAAATGACAACACTTCTCCTCACCCTGTTGCTCGCTGGCGGCATTTACCCGCGCGGCGACAAGATGCCGTTCATGGGCTACTCCGGCGATCCGTCGCGCGACCTGACCAATGGTTTCACGGTGGCCGGGCCGGTGTATGGAAACCAGATGCCATACCTGCAACGTTGTTTTTCCAACGGCTGGCCGGTCGTGGCGCATGTCGGACCGCGCATCACGTTCAAGGACGACAGCCCCGACAAATACAAACTCGATGAAACGAGCCTGCGCGCGCAGGTCGAACAGCAGATGAAGGAACTGGCGTTGCACAAGGAGATTGTCTGGTGGGCCGTCACGCCGGAAGAACTGCGCACATGGCGCAAGGAAGAAATGCGGTATCTCGAAGTAGTCTGCGCGACCGTCCGCAAGAACGATCCGCTACAACGTCCCATCTACCTCTATAATCCAAACCACAGCGACGCCAAACGACTCGAATCCATCGCGCGGCACGTGGATGTCATCGCCAAGGGTTGTTACGTGAATCACAGCGGCAAGAAGCGCGACCGAGCATGGGTCCGTTGGAGTGTCGAACAGGAACTCGCTGTCCGTCCAAGATCTGTCGCAGTCGTCATGCCGGAACTGTGTCGTGATCCGGAGCCAAATGAAGAGGCTGAGATTCGCAATTGGGTGCGTCACGATGTTTATCTGGGCTTGGCAAGCGGCGCCAAAGCCGTTTGTATTTGGTCGCTGTTCAAGCGCAAGGAAGTCAAACGCACGTGGCAACTCTGGTACGACGCCTACGCGGAGTGCGCTCGCGAACTCAACGGCCCGCGTGCGTTGGCGCAAGTGTTCCTGTTCGGCGAACGTCGTTCCGACATCAAGGTGGAGTTGCTCAAAGGCGGCGGCCCGGCGACAGTTCAGTTGGGTGGCGGCGTGGAAGCCGGCACGACGAGCGACCGCGAGCGCGCGGCACGGGAAATCAAAATGCCATCGTGGACTGCCGCTGAGTTTCTCCACAAAGGCAGTCGCTACTTGTTCCTGATCAACTCCGCGAACTCGGCGGCGACGTTGAGATTAGCAACAAACAACCGGTTGGAGAATGTTTTCGACGGCGCACCGCTGACGCTTGATCGCGGCAATCTGACGTTACCTGCGTACGGCGTCGCCGGGATTCGGATCATAAAGTAATCCTCACGCTCCGCGTGAGGCCGGCAACCGCATCACGCGGAGCGTGATGAGTACTTTACGGAGTTCGGCAATGATTGAGAGTCATTAGGGCGAACGCGGTGCCGTAGGGTTGATGGTAATCGTACAGCGGGAAATCCCACCATGAACCGTCGGTCTCCTGCAACGGCACGATGATCGCTGCCAGTTTGTCCTTTGCGGTGCGGCCTCGCTCCGCGTCCAATTGATTCGCGCACAACGCCGCGTAGTAGTGACCGTAGTAGTAGAAGTAACCGGCGACTTGAAACCACGACTCGTGCGGCACCGGGCGTTTCCGTCCGAACGACAGCCATTCATTGCGTGCCACCAACCGGTCGAGCCATTCGACGAGCACCTCTGGCGTGATCGTCTTGTCACCCCAGAGACGGAGTGCGAGGTTGCAGGCCTGCGACCGTCCGAGACTGCCGCCGGCGCGGTTGATGGGGGTCATCGTGCGCCAAAGGAAATGATCGCCGTACAGGTATGTGTTGTCTGGCTTGCGTTGCCGTTGCAACGAGTCCACAGCGCGTTCCACCAGCTTCGCCGGGACCGCGATGCCGATTTGTTTCGCCTCGTGCAACGCGATCAACACCGTGGCGTTGACGAAACTCGTTGACGACGACGCGGGCCGTTGCGCACCGATCTTGAAGTCGTAATAGCCCCAACCACCATTCACCGACTCGAATCGTTCCAGAAACGTGATCTGTCCGGCAATCAACTCTTCAATCTGTTTCCGCCGTGATGGCTCAGCGCGACGGTGCATCTGCACGAGCGCCGCGATTCCGTAGGCGTGGGTCCAGACGTTGTAGATTGCGGTCTGATCCGCCCGACGGACGTTCGGCAGTCAGTAACCGGGGTCAGCTCTGTAAACTGTAGTTTTGGTGTTTTGCATGTTGTTTTTCCGTTGAAACCACGGAACACACGGAAGACACGGAAACGAAAACGCTCTTGTGATTCTTTGTGTTCTTTGTGGCAATTCAAATCCTTGCAGTCCGATACAACTTCCGCTGATGACACCACGGAACACACGGAACACACGGAAGGCTGTCCGCTGACTGCTTTCCACTCGCATCTTCATTCTGCCTTTCTCCTTCTGCCTTGCCAGATCACCGCGGCCCCGACCGCAACCAGCGCCAACACACCGCCAGTGATGAGCAGCGCGACCGGCAAGACGTAGGATTCCGATTCCGCTTGTGCTGGTGTGGACGGCGGTGGCTTCGCTGGCGAAGCAACGGCGGTTGACGGTGCGACATCGGTTGCAGGCGTCGTCTGCTTCGGTGCGGCAGGCGGTGTAGGCGTGGCGACCGGTTGCAGCGGTTTCACTGCTGCGTAATCCTTGCGGGCAAACGCCTCCTTGTTCTGCTCCCACCATTGGCGCAATACGTCACGAAGCGGGTCGCCCGTCTGCCGCCACAAATTTTGAGCCCACTGCTTTGTTTCCGGACTGAACTCCAGACAGCGCCAAAGCATCTCCCGAATTCGCTCACTGGCCCAGAATGGGCGTGTCGGCTGGAAGTGCCCCATGTCAGTGGGAACAGAGGGGTTGTCGAGCAAAATCAACGTTGCGGCCTCAGGCAAATCCAGCAGTTCCATCAAATGCGGAATCAACACCGGATTGTTGACGTATTGCAGCGCAGACCATCCCTCATCAATCTTCTTGCGGTCGCCGCTGCGAACATCCGCCATCACCTCCGCTATCGTCTGCTCATCAC
>VHCW01000102.1 GCA_016871575.1 Verrucomicrobiota bacterium | reverse complement strand
TGGCGACCCGGCGCACCAAGAGACGCTCGGACGGATGCGGGCCGAGTGCGTGCAATGGATGTTGGAAAATCGTGACCTCGGCCTGTTGTCGCAATACGAACTGTACGTCCGCTCCGAGAAGGATTCGCCGCTGGAAATGGGCGCCGACCCGACGCGCAACCCGATCCAGCAATTATTTGTCGCCGCGAATGTAACAAAGCTCTCACAGTTACTTGACTTGCTGAAGGCCAAGGATTGCGCGGTGCGACGCTGGGGCGCGATTGGTCTGCTGGCGTTGAGCGACAACGCTGCGCCCGCGATGGAAGCGTTGCTGGCCGCGTTGAAGGATTCGTCGCCCGACGTGCGGATGACGGCGGCGGAGGCGTTGTGCGGTTTGGGGCGCGCTGACGACGCGATGCCGGTGTTGATCGAACTACTCTCGCACGAGAGCCGGATCATCCGGAACGAAACCTTGCTGGCCATCTGCCGGATTGGTCCGGCCGCCAAACCCGCGTTGCCGCACTTGGACAAGGCGCTTCCGTCGTGCCAACACACCGGCATCTGGTCGCACGACAACATCGCCGAGTTGATCGCGTTGGCGCGCGCCTGCATCGTCGGCGATCCGTCCGACAAGCTGCGGTTGACCCGCCAGAAGTATTTGCCATGAGTTTTGTTGTGTCATTTGCCATGGGGCTTGGGTTGTTCATCGCTGTAGTGACGGCGGCAGCGCCTGCGGAGCCGTTGCGCACGGTGGCGGAAGTGCGGCGTCTCGCGCCCGAAAAAGCGCGCGACGCTCGTCCTGTCATCGTGCGGGGCGTGGTGACGCTTGCGCAGCCGGGGCGGTCCATTCATTTGCAGGATGACACGGGCGGCACCGTGGTTTTTGGCATCGCCGAGGAACAAACACCGCCCGTTGGCGCGTTGGTGGAGATCGAAGGCACAACCAGCGCCGGCGCGTTCGTGTCGGGGGTGAACGCTCGCCTGATGCGCCGGCTGGGCGACGCGCCGCTGCCGAAACCGGTGCGGGCGGATTATCAGGAACTCGTCTTGGGCCGCCGTGTCTATGAGCGCGTCGAGATTGAAGGCATTGTTCGCCATGCGGCTGATGGCGACAGCAGCCAGCCCAAGCTGTGGCTGGCGATGGGAGACCGAAAAGTTGAGGTGCAGTTTTTCGCGCCGGTGCCGGCGGGCATGACGGAGTTGGTGGACGCGAAAGTGCGCGTGGCCGGCGTGGCGGCCGTGTTCGTCAACGAATCGCGCCAACCCATTGCGCCGCATTTGCGCGTGGCGCACTTCGATCATGTGAACGTGTTGCAGCGCGCGCCGGACCCGTCAACGTTGCCGTTGACGCCGATTGGGGAATTGCTGCGGTTCTCGACGGAAGGGCACGCCGGGCATCGCATCCGCGTGCGCGGCGTGGTGACGCTGCACCGGCCCGGAGCGGAATTGTTCATTCAGGACGAACAGGAACCGCGAGGTTTGCTGGCTCAGGTTTCGCAGGCGGATACGCTTCGTCCCGGTGACGTGGTGGAAGTGCTGGGTTTTCCGGCGATGGGTGTCTTCAGCGCGTTCTTGGAGGATGCGAGTGTCCGTCGAGTCGGTGAACAAGCGCCCCTGAAACCCACGCCGGCCATTGTATCGAAATTGCAGCAGGGGAGCTTGGACGTTGTGCTCGTGTCCATCGAAGGACGCTTGCTGGAAGCGGTACGCGAACCGTCAGAATGGACGCTCGTGATGCAGGCAGGCAATCAAGTGTTTCAGGCGCGGGCGCCCCGTCCTGAACTCGACTCCTCATTGCGCGCGCTACGAACGGGCAGCCAGTTGCGGCTGACCGGGGTTGCCCGCGTTAAAGAGCCTGTGTTTCCGCCCGCAGGAGTGCAGACGCAGGCGCGGTCATTCGACGTGTTGTTGCGTGACGTTGCTGATGTGACCGTGTTGAGCGCGCCGTCGTGGTGGACAGCCGAACGATTGGGCATTGCGTTGCTGGCGGCGTTGGCGTTGCTCGTCGCCGCGTTGGGGTGGGCGACGCTGTTGCGGCGACGCGTCGCGCAACAGGTCGAGATCATCCGCGCGCGCGTGGCGCACGAGGCGGTGCTGGAAGAACGCCAACGGGTCGCGCGAGAGATTCACGACACGCTGGCGCAATCATTCGCCGGCGTCCGGTTCCAGATGGAAGCCGTGGACGCCAACCTGCCGGAGTCGGCCACAACAGCGCGCGCGCATCTGGCTGGCGCGATGCAAATGGCTGAGCACGGCCAGGCGGAATTTCGCCGGGCGTTGTTGAATTTGCGCGCACAGGAACTGCCGCGCGCCGGCTTGGCGGGCGCGCTGGCGGAATCGGCCCGTCAACTGACCGCGGGCACCGGCATTGAAACGTCAACCAACGTGACGGGCGTCGCGCGGGGCCTGCCGGAAGAGATCGAAAACAACCTGCTGCGCATCGGGCAGGAGTGCGTGACCAACGCGGCGCGACACGCCGTGCCGCGTCGAATCGAGATTGTGCTGGACTTTCAACCTGAAACCGTCACGCTGCGCGTGAGTGACGACGGACGCGGCCTGCCGGCGGATGCGGCACAGCGAGACGGTCATTTTGGGTTGCGCGGGATGCGCGAGCGCGCCGAGCAGATGAATGCCCTGCTGGAAATCGCCTCGCCGCAAAGCGGCGGCACCAGCGTCAGCGTCACCGTCCCATTACGTCATGAACCAACCTAAGATTCGCATTCTGTTGGCCGACGACCATCTGGTCGTGCGGATGGGGCTGCGCGCGATGTTGGATTCGCAGCCCGACATGACGGTCATCGCCGAAGCGGCGAGTGGCGCTGCCGCATTGCGAGAATACGACAATTGCCGGCCCGACGTCGTGGTAATGGACTTGCGGATGCCGGGCGGCGGCGGCGTGGAAACGACCGCCGCCATCCGCGCGAAAGACCCCAACGCGCGCGTGATTGTGTTGACGACGTTTGACGACACCGAGGACGTGTATCGCGCCCTGCAAGCCGGGGCGCGGGCGTATCTGGCGAAATCCACCGGCGCGAAGCCGTTGCTGGCGGCCATCCGCGCGGTTGCCAAGGGCGAATACCATTTGTCGCCGGAAATCGCCGCACGGCTGGCCGAACGCATTGCCGCGCCGGAACTTTCACCGCGCGAACTGGAAATTCTCCAGCGCATCGGCCAAGGCCAGTCCAACAAGGAGATTGCCACGGCGTTGTTCATCTCTGCCGAGACGGTAAAAACCCACGTGAGCCGGCTTTTTGAAAAGCTTCGCGTTCACGACCGCGCGCAAGCGACCGCCGAGGGCATTCGACGCGGACTGATCCGTGTCGAGTGATTTTCACGGCTTTCCCCCAAATGGGGGACTGAAATATCCTCCGTCTGCAGGCTTGCGCGCAGTGGCGACCTTGGCGTTTACTGCCTTCCATGAATGTCTCAGCCGCGTTATTCACGGTGTTGTTGAGTGTTGCTTGTTGCGCTGAGGGAACGGACAAAACGTATCTGTGGTTGAAAAAAAAGAACTGTTGTTGCCGCCGGAAGGACGGCCAGAAAGGAAATCATAATCATCATGCGCCAATCCATCACTGCCTGTCTCTTGGCTTTCACATCGGTGTTTCTTGTCTTTCGTCCATCCTTCGCCCAAGACCCGCCGTCACAAACCGTCACGCGCGTTCTGGCGGAGCTGGCCATTCAGACCAAGACCGACGACATCAGCCCGGCGGCTTACCACGCCGCGAAACGCGCGGTGCTCGATGTGCTCGGCGTGACGATGGCCGCTTACAATGCGCCGGGCATCGCGCCGATTGTCGAACAGTATCGTGACTGGGGCGGCAAACCGGAGGCCACGTTCTGGGTCTTTGGCGGCAAACTGCCCGCCCCGGCGGCCACGTTCGTCAACAGCACCTTGGCACACGCGCTAGACCTTGACGACATACATCATGCGTCGGTGACGCACATTACCTGCATCATTGTGCCGGTTGCGTTTGCAATCGGCGAGACAACGGGCGCGTCGGGCAAGGAAACGTTGGCCGCCATCGTGATGGGCGTCGAGGTCGCTACGCGGCTGGCTGTGCCGGGAAAACGGAAACTCAAGGCCGGCTTCCTAGATTCGTCGGTACTGGGTGGTTTCGGCGCGGCAGCGGCGGCGTGTCGCCTGAAGAAATGCTCGGTGGATGAAACGGTGAATGCACTGGGCATCTTCTACGCGCACGCTTCGGGCAATCGCCAGGCGTTGTTTGACCGCACCTTGACGAAACGGATTCAGCCGGCGATTGCGGCGCAAGCGGGCGTGGTCGCGGCCTCGCTGGCGCAACGCGGCATCACCGGCGCGGAGCGCGTCATTGAAGGCGAGGCCGGGCTGTTCAGGATTTACGGTGTGGAAAAAGGCGCGATGCCCACGGCGGCGGATGTCGCCGGCAAACGGGATTCCTGGGAAATCGAACGTGTCGAGTACAAGAAATTCGCCAGTTGCGGCGGGAGCCATCCGCTCATTCAGGGAGCGATTGATCTCGCCAACGAACACAATCTCAAACTCGAAGACATCGCCGAAATCGAATTGTTCGGCGTCGGCGTCAACAGCGGCATGGTCGGCGTCCCGTGGAACCCGCAACATCCCATCCCGCACGTGATGGCGCAGTTCTGCGCGCCGTACGAGGTGGTTTCTGCCATCAAGAATCGCCGATTCGGCCCGGCGGAAATCACCAACGAAAGAATCCGCGCCGACAAAGCCGTGTCGGACCTGGCCGAGCGTGTGCAACTCAAGAACCCGAAAGAGTTTGGCGGCGACTATCCCGGCGGCCACACCATTCGCATCCGCCTGAAGGACGGACGGACGTTGGTGGCGTCGCGCAACCGCGCCCACGTGCTGCGGCCTGACCTGTTCACCGATGAGCTGCTGACCAAGAAGTACCTCGACAACGCTGCGTTCTCCGAACTCTGCGCGCCGAAACGCGCGGAAGCGATTGCGAAAGAAATCATGCGTCTCGACCAGCACAAGGACATCACCCAGTTCATTCAACAAACCTTTGTCTTTCAAAAGACACCAACCGAGAAGAAAGGAACCAAAAAACCATGAAAGCAATTACTCGCGCAGCGCCGAATACGAGCGGGCGCACAGAAAGTAATTTCAATCAATCAGTCAGAACATCACATGAAAATCTGGGAATTCACTTTCGGCAAGGGCCTTCCGAGCGTACGTGTTGCCGGCGTTCTGCTTTCGGCGGTGCTGGCTTTGCTGGCGCGGCCGGCCCCGGCCGCTGAGGACGAGGCGGCCAGGATCCTGGCCGACAGCGGTTTCAGCGGCGGGTTGGTCGTTCAGGTCGGGATGCGGGACGCGTCGCTTGCCCTAGCCTTCGGAAAGATTCCCAACGCGCTGGTCCAGGGCCTGGTCGGGGACGCGGGCGCGCTGAAAGGCCTGCGCGAGCGGATTCGCGAGGCGGAACTGTATGGCCGTGTCTCCGCGGTCGCATGGAAGGGGCCGCATCTGCCTTACGGCGACCGGATGGTCAATCTGCTGCTGGTCCTCGACGAGGCGGTCGTACTCGACCCGAAGGAGATCGATCGCGTCCTCGCGCCGCTGGGTGTTGTCATGATGCGGCGCGCCGGCACGCTCGTGCCGCGGCGCAAGGCCTGGCCGGACGAATACGACGAGTGGACGCACGCGCGGTGCGACAGCACGGGCAACGCCGTCAGTAAGGACCGGCGCTCCGGTCCGCCGAACCACCTTCAATGGTCGGCGTACCCTCGGTGGAACCGGGGCACGAAGACCAGCGGCATGGTTTCGGCGCGCGGCCGCGTCTTCTGCATCCTGGACGACGGGCTTTTCGCCTCGACGACTTCCGAGTGGGCCTTGCTCGCCCATGACGCCCACAACGGGATCCAACTCTGGCGGCATCCCATCCCCGGGTGGGGCGGCGCGCCGACGGGGAAGACGACGGAGAAGAAGGTCGGGCCGGCGCAGGTCAACCGGCGACTGGTCGCCCATGACGACCGCGTCTACGCCACGCTGAGCGGGTTCGGGCCGGTCAGCGTCCTCGACGCCGCCACGGGCAGGGTCCTGCGAGACCTGGACGACACGAAGAACGTCGAGGAGTTCGTCCTCTCGGACGGTGTGCTGCTGGCCCTGGTCAACCGCAATCCCGACATCGATTTCTGGAAGAAAGCGAACCCAAACCTCCGGATTGTGGCCGTCGCCCCGGAGACCGGGAAGCTGCTCTGGGAACACGCTGCGCCCTATGTCCTTCCGCTCACCATGGCCGCCGACGGGAAGCAGGCGGTCTACCACGATGGCGCGGTCATCCGAAGTCTCGATCTGAGGACGGGCGCGCTCCGCTGGGAGTCGCCGCCCACGGGGCAGAAGATCGTCCGTCAGGCCAGCGCAAGCCCTAACCAGCCCGGCGCGTTGCCGGGGACGATTATGCTGGCGCCTCAGTTCGCGCCGACGCTGGTGATCTACGGCGATGCGGTCGCGTTCGCGGGCGGGCGCCAGTTGAACGTCATCTCGGCCGCCGACGGGCGCGAGCGCTGGCGGGCGGAGTATGCGCCGTCCAACTACTCGGTGCCCGTCGATCTCTTCGGTTTCGATGGCCTGTTCTGGGGACCGGCCCCGGAAATGAACCTGTGGGGACCGAAGAACGACGACATCAGCTACAGGGCCTGGGATCCCCTGACCGGCGCGTTGAAAAAGCAGTTGAAAGGCCGTTACCACTACCGCTTCCAGCATCACCGTTGCTATCAGATGAAGGTCGTCGGCAGCACGGTGCTGGCGAGCCGGGCGGGGATCGAGTTCCTGGACACCGCTACGGGCCACACGCTTGCGCATC
Organism: Verrucomicrobiota bacterium; assembly: GCA_016871575.1. GTDB lineage: Bacteria > Verrucomicrobiota > Verrucomicrobiia > Palsa-1439 > Palsa-1439 > CAIKAP01. The sequence goes on along the minus strand of VHCW01000102.1, from coordinate 11,036 downwards.
ATTGGCTGCGCGGGAGCTGCTACTACGGCGTGCTCCCCGCCAACGGTCTGCTCTACACGCCGCCGCACAACTGCGCCTGCTATGTCCGCGCCAAGCTCGCGGGGTTCATGGCCTTCCACACGGCGCCGCCCCTCCGCCAAGCCGCCGTCGCGAAGCGACTGGAAAAGGGGCCGGCATTCGGCCAGACGAGCGGGGCCGGAAAAGCCGACCTGGAGGACTGGCCGACGCTTCGACACGACGCCATGCGCACCGGACGCACCGGCGCTTCGGTGCCCTTCGGCGTGACCCTCGGATGGCGGACCCAGGTCGGTTCGTCCCTCACCGCCCCGGTGAGTGCCGGGGGGCGCGTCTTTCTGGCTGAGTCCGATGCGCACGCGCTGCATGCGCTGGACGCAAAGACGGGGACACCGCTCTGGCGAGCCACGTTTGACGGACGGATCGATGCGCCGCCGACGGTCCACGAAGGGCTGGTCCTGTGCGGGTGCCGTGACGGCTCGGTCTATGCGCTTCGTGCGGCTGACGGCGCGCTCGCGTGGCGGTTTCACGCCGAGCCGGAGCAGCGGCGGATCGTCTCGCACGGTCAGTTGGAATCGGTGTGGCCGGTCCCTGGAAACATCCTCGTGCTCGACAATTTGGCCGTCGTCTCGGCGGGCCGCACGTCCTTCCTCGACGGAGGAATCCGCCTCTACGGTCTCGATCCGCGCACGGGCGAGCTGCGCTTCGAAAAGACGCTTTTGACGCGCGACAAGGACGGCGTTCAGGTGCTGGACGAGGAGGGCGTCGACGGCTGGCTGAACGATGTGCTCTCGAGCAACGGGAAACGCATCTTCATGCGGCACCAGGTGTTGGACCTGAACGGGGAGCGGCTGTCCGAGCGGATCCCGCACCTCCACGCGCCCGACGGGTTCGTCAGCGCCGACACGACCGAACGTATTCCCTGGACCTACGGACCGGGATTTACCTCCTTTCATCAGGGCGCGTCCTACGACCATCGGCTCAACCGCATGCTCTTTCCGACCGGCCTGTTGCTGGTCGAAGACGAGGAGGTCGTGTACGGCTTCGGCCAGAATCACTTCGACAAGCCGCGCGCCGTCGTCGGAGGGAAGTGGGCCCTGTTTTCGGCCACGAAGGAGAGCGGCGTCCCATTGGACCGGACGGCGCGGCAGTACTACGAGATGGGGAGGAAGGCCGAGCCAACGGTGCGGCTCGGATGGTGGAAGCAGATCCCGATCCACGTGCGCGCGATGGTGAAGACGAAGGACATCCTGTTCGTGGCGGGCGCCCCGGGCGGCGGGGCCACGACACGCGAGGCGTTGGATGGGAAGGCGCCCGGCGTGCTGCTGGCCGTTTCGCCCGCCGACGGGCGCGTGCTGAACGAGCTGCGGCTGCCCAGCATGCCGGTGTGGGACGGCATGGCCGCCGTGAAGGGGAAGCTGTTGCTTGCGCTGACCGGCGGGGAGGTGGTCGAGCTTCGGGAAAAGTGACGGCGGCTGGCGTCGGCCCGGTTCGGTTGGGTCTCGCCAACGTCGGGAAACATCGGAAAAACACAACTATGACATCAGTAATCAGCGAAAAAACTCCAGAAAGCGCGCTTGACATCCGCTGCCACCGGCAGAAATCGCCCGAAATGAACTCGATTGGAAAGCAATTCTCCGTCAACCGCGGAGCGTCAAAAGGCCATCTATCAGTTTTTTCAAAAGACACCAACCAAGAAGAAAGGAACCAAAAAACCATGAAACCAATCACTTGTCTGCTCACCATTGCTTGCGCAACGCTGTGGAGCGCCTCAGCACATGCAGCAGTCGTGTTGACGCCGGAGGAACGCGAGTTCCTCGGTCGCCATGATCACCGCGCCCACGCCGCCGGGGAGGCGGATGCGCGATGGGGGAGCAAGATTGCGCCGAAACACCCGCAACCCTACTACACCGCGCAGACCGACCGCGCCTGGGTGGTGATGCTCGCAAAAAAAGGTCTCGTGCCACGCGATAAAGCGGCCAAAGTGCTCGCGGCGCTCGAAGGGGTCAAAGCCGGAGGAGAAGACGCCTTGAAAAAACGGCTCAAGGGCGACGAAGACCTCGCCAGCATTATCAACTACGGCCGCACCCTCCAGGAACCGATGTCGCGGATGCTGTTGCGCGACCAGCAACTTGACGTGTTTAACGTGTTGTTGAAGGCGATGGGGGCTACGCTTGATGTTGCCGAGACGCACGCCGAGACGATCATGCCGGGTTGCACCCACATGGCACACGCGCAACCCACGACCTACGGCGCGTATCTGTTGGCCGTTTACGACGGATTTGCGCGCGGTCTGGAACAACTCGAATTGGCCTACAAACACACCAACGAAAACACCGCCGGTTGCGGCGCTGTGTCCGGCACCGGCTGGCCGGTGGATCGGCAAATGATTACGGAGTTGCTGGGCTTCGACGCATTGATGGAACCAACCTACCAATGCGAGGGCGCGCAGGACTACGGCTTGACCACGATGTTCGCGCTGGCCAACATCATGACTGTCCTCAGCCGCACGGCGATGGACCATGGCATCTGGGGGATGGAAGACTGCGGTTTCATCACGCTGCCGGGCCGGTTTCTGGGTTACAGTTCGCTCATGCCGCAGAAGGCGCATCCGGGCAGCACGTTCGAGCGCATCCGCATCAACGCGTACAAAGTGATGGGCTATATGACGATGGGGTTGGTCGCCTGCAAGAGCGAGCCGTTGACCGATGTGCTGCCGATCTACGAAGCGTGGAAACAAGCCTCCAACGCGCTGCGGGAGACCGAGGAGGCATTGAATCGCTGGCCTGACATCATCACGAGCGTCCAACTCAACAAGGAGAAAATGCTTCAGAATACCCGCGACGGTTTTTCCGGCGCGCCCGACCTCGCCATCAAACTCATCCGCGAGAAAGGCTACGGCGGACGCCGCGCGCATCGTATCTGCGGCGTGTTCGTCTATCTCGCGCGCAAACAAGGTCTGAAGCCTTACGAGACCACCGGCGAATTGCTCGACGAAGCCGCGAAGGTCGCCAACGAAAAAGCGCCGGGACTCACCACGGCGGAAATTCGGGAGATGTTTGACCCGGTGAAATTTCTCGAACGCCACAACAACGTCGGCGACCCGCACCCGGCGGAAACGCGGCGGATGGTGACGGAACGCCGCAAACAACTGGCCGAGTTGACCGAGCGCCAAACCCAGCGCCGGGAAAAACTGCGCCGGGCCAACGAACGATTGGCCGAGAAAATTGCTTCCATCATCGGAAAGAAATAGGCAGACTGGAGGGGCAAAAACAAAAGGATGCCCCCCCATGAAACAACTTGATGCCGTCTTCTGCTGGGTCGCTCTCGCGCTGGTCCTTGCCGTCCCAACGAGTTTCGCCGGGAAAGGCACTGACCTCAAGCCGTCGCAGCCCGGCAAACTCATCGTGGACGAAAAATTCGCGGGGAGCGCGCTGCCGAAGATGTGGGCGGCGGCCAAAGGCGACTGGCAGGTCAGCAGCGGCGCGCTCATCGGCAAGGAAAACGCCTCCGACAACCATGCCGCCGTGATCGCGTTGAGCCTGCCCAACCGCAACTCCATCGCTCGTTTTTCCTTCCAGTTCAACGGCGCAAAAACGCTGCACCTCAGTTTCAATCACGCCAAAGGACATCTGTTCCGCGTCGCAATGACGCCCGAATCAGTCGCCATCATCAAGGACAAGGACAAGAAGGATCCGCAGTCGAAGATGGAGCCGCTGGGCAAGGCAGCAACGAAGTTCGCGCCGGGCCAGTGGTACACGATGCTGGTGGCAATCACCGGAACGAAGGTTGCCGCGCAGACTGACAACGGGGTGAAACTTGACGGCAGCCATCCGGGGCTCGACATGGACAAAACCGGTTACCGGTTCGTGACCAGCGGCGAGTCGGTGGCCATCAGCGACCTGACAATCTGGGAACTGCCCCGGTAATCAGCAAAGGACCAAACCGATGAAACTGCAATTCTGTCTGTTCATCTTGCTGGCGGCAACCGTTGTGGCCGCTGACAAACCCCAAACGAAGCCACCGACACCACCGCTGCCAAAACCCACGATGGCCGATGTCGCCTACGGCCCGCACGAGCGGCAGGTGCTCGATTTCTACCAAGCCAAGTCGGACAAGCCGACCCCGGTGTTGTTCTTCATCCACGGCGGCGGCTGGGTCAGGGGCGACAAGAAAGGCATCGGCAGCATGATCACGCTGCTTGACGAAGGCATTTCGATTGTGTCCATCAACTACCGTTACGTTCAGCAGGCCCAACTGGCCGGCGTGAAACCGCCGGTCGAGTGGCCGTTGCAGGACGCGGCGCGCGCGCTGCAATTTGTCCGCAGCCAGGCGCGCGAGTGGAAGCTCGACAAGCGGCGCATCGGCGCCAGCGGCGGCTCGGCGGGCGCGTGTTCGAGTTTGTGGCTGGCGTTTCACGCGGACATGGCGGACCGAAGGAGCAAAGACCCGGTGGCGCGCGAATCCACGCGCCTCTGGTGCGCCGCCGTCAACGGCGCGCAGACGTCGCTGGACCCGCAACAGTTGATCGAGTGGACGCCGAACAGCCGCTACGGCGGCCATGCGTTCGGTTTCATGGATCCGAACGACCTCGGGACGCGCGACAAACAGTTCGCGGAATTTCTCGCTGCGCGCGCGACCGTTTTGCCGTGGATCAAGAAATACTCGCCCATCGAACACGTCACGCGCGATGATCCGCCGGTGTATCTCATCTACAGCGCGCCGCCGGCGCTCGGCCAGGAACAGAAAGACCCGACGCACACGGCGAACTACGGCGTGAAGTTGCAGGAGAAATGCCGGAAGATCGGCGTCGAGTGCGAACTGGTTTATCCCGGCGCGCCCGACGTGAAACACGCGACCATGCAGGCGTTCCTCATCGCAAAACTCAAGTCCCCGTCAAAAAAATAGGTATTCCCCATGAACACACTTTCCTTGTCCGCTGCGAAATATCTCTTCCGACTAAGAGCCTCCAGCCAAACTTGTAGCCGCAGGCTTTATGCCTGCGTTTCCCGCGCAACCATGAAGGTTGCGACCACAGAAACCCCGGTGTTGTTCCTGGCTCTGAGTTTGTTCACTGCCGGTTCAGCTTGGGGCGCCGGGTCGTGGGACCCGCGCGCGTTCGGCGCGAAAGCCGACGGCAAAACGCCCGACACGAAAGCCATTCAAGCCGCCATGGACGCCTGCGCCCAGGCCGGCGGCGGGCGGGTGTATCTTCACAACGGGCGGTTTCTGTCCGGCACGCTGCGGTTCAAGAACAATGTGATCCTCCACATCGAGGCCGGCGCCACGCTCCTCGGCAGTGCCAATCTGGACGATTACCCCAGCACGCCGTCGCGGCATCCGACGTACACCGGCGAACTCGTTACGGGAAAAATGTTCCTGCACGCCGAGGACGCGCACAACATCGGCATCGAGGGCCGCGGGACCGTGGACGGCAGCGGGGACAAATGGGTCGAGGGACCGTATGGCTCGCCGTCGTTTCACCATCGCCCGCGGCTGCTGCATTTCGTCGGGTGCGAGAACGTGCAGATTCGCGGCGTCACCTTCCGCAACTCCGGCTCGTGGACGCTCTCGTTCCTGAATTGCCGCGACATGGTGCTGGACGGTTTCCGGATCGAAAGCCGCGAGAATCCCGACATCGAGAAACCGCGCTACGCCGACGCCAAAGGCCGCAACAACGACGGGATTGATCTCACCGACTGCCAGCAGGTGCGAGTCGCGAACTGCTTCATCAACAGCGGCGACGACTCGATTGTGCTGAAAAGTTTGTCCCCCGACGGGACATGCCGCGACATTACCATCGTGAACTGTGTCGTAAGCTCCAACGCGAGCGGGATCAAGCTCGGCACCGAGTCGGCGGGCGCCTTCGAGGACATCGTCGTTCAGAACTGCGTGGTCTTCGACACCCGCTGCGAGGGATTGGCGGTGCTGACCGTGGACGGCGCGCGCATCGAGCGGGTCAGTTTCTCCAACATCAGCCTCCGCAACATCAAGGGCGACGCCATTCTGGTGCGACTGGGCGCGCGCAACCGCACCCATCGCAAGGACGCCGAGGTGAAGAAGGGATCGCTCAAGGACGTGATGTTCTCCCAGATTCAAGGCACGCGCATCTCCAGCCTGGGCAACGCAATAGCGGGCATCCCCGGCCAGAACATCGAGAACGTTGTCCTGCGCGACATCAACTTCCAATTCACCGGCGGCGGCACGGCAACCGATGCGCAGCGCACCGTGCCGGAAAACGTGGCCGGCTATCCGGGCGTCAAACTGTTTGGCACGCTGCCCGCCTACGGCTTCTACGTGCGCCACGCAAAAAACATTGTGATGGAGAATATCCGGCTGACCTTTGAGGCCGACGATCATCGGCCCGCCATCGTGTGCGATGACGTGGAAGGATTGGCGCTTTCAGGACTGCAAGCGCGCACGCTGCCGGGAATCAATCCCGTGCGCCTCATCAAGACCGCGCGCATCGAGGAGAAAACAAAACGCTAAAGTGAGATAACCCTTGAAGAAATCCGCCGTTCTTTTCCTCATTGCTTCGTGCTTGGCATTCGTCGTTGCGCTGTATGCCGCCGATACACCGCCGGGCAAGAGCTACGTTTACAAACAGTCCGCCGGACAATCGCGCGACATGGAGATTTATTTTCCGCCCAACCACGATCCGGCAAAGTCCAAAGTGCCCGGCGTGATTCTGTTTCACGGCGGTGGTTGGGGAGGCGGCAGTCTCAGCCAGTTCCGCACTGCCTGTCATTACTTCGCCAGCCGTGGACTCGTCGCCGCCACCGTCAACTACCAGATGCTGAAAAGAACCACCAAGTTACCTGAGGGTGAAACCCGCAAGCGTGTCTGCATCACCGACGCGAAGAGTGCCATCCGCTGGTTCAAGCAACACGCCGGCGAACTCGGCGTTGACCCGGCGCGCATCATCACCGGCGGCGGCTCCGCCGGCGGACACATCTCCGCGCTCGCCACGCTCAATCCCGGACTCAACGACCCCACCGACCCGAAGGACGTTGACACGTCGGTCGTCGCCTACCTCTGGTTCAACCCCGCCTTCTCTCCCAACGACAGCCGGGACGCGGAAGTGGATGTCTTGCGTTATCTCAAGAAAGACATCGCGCCGGCCATTGCGTTCTTCGGCACCAATGACGGTTGGAAGCGCGGCTGGGACGCCGCTTATGAAAAGCTCAAGAACCTCGGCAACACAACCACCGAACTCTGGCTCGCCGAAGGCCAACCGCACGGTTTCTTCAACAAGGATCCCTGGCAGACCGTGACCCTTATCGCCGCCGACCGTTTTCTGGTGCAGCAAGGCGTCCTCAAAGGCGAGCCGACGCTCGTCCCGCCCGCGACCGGTGAGAAACTTGCAAAGAAACCATGAAACAGAACATTCCCCGTAGAGATTTTCTGAAAGCGGCTTCACTCATGGCTGCGGGTGCACTCAACGCCAACGCGCGGGCCGCAGAGCCGGCGCCGGGCACGATCCGTGAACCGGCGCGGGACGTGCCTATTGCGCACGAGTGCGATGTCTGCGTGGTCGGCGGGAGTTGCACCGGCGTGTTTGCGGCGGTGGCCGCGGCGCGGCTGGGAGCAACAGTCGCGGTGATCGAGTCGAGCGGATTCTTCGGCGGCGTGGCGACCGCCGGGCTGGTGAACATCTGGCATTCGCTGGATGATCGTCCCGTCAAACAACAGATCATCGCCGGGCTGACCACGGAAACCATTGGGCGCCTCCGCAAGCGCGATGCCGTGCGAAAGATGGGTCCAGGCCATTACGTGCTCAACACCGAGATCCTGAAACTGGAACTGGACAAGCTGGTGGTCGAGGCGAAGATCCGTCCGTTTCTGCACACGTTCTTCGGCGCGCCGGTGGCCGAGGGCGGACGGATGTCGGCGGTGATCATCGAGGACAAAACCGGACGACGCGCGATCCGCGCCAAACTTTTCGTGGACGCTACCGGCGACGCCGACGTGGCGCATCGCATGGGCCTGGAAACGTACCGGCGCGAACACGTCCAGCCGCCGACCACCTGTTGCATCCTGCGCGGCCTGAAAGCCATCAAGAAAGCGCATCCCGATTTCAACATCCACAAGGTCGTCTTCGACAAGAAATACCCGCAAGCGATTCGCGACGGCTACGCGTGGTCCGCGGCGGTGCCCGGCGATTGCGGATGTCCGCCCGAAGGCCCGGTGCCCGGCGCGGATGACCTGTTGATGTTGGCCGGGACGCGCGTCCACGGCGCTGATTGCAGCGATGCGGATCAACTCACTCGGGCCGAGATGGAAGGTCGCCGGCAGGTGGACTCGATTTGCGAGTTGTTGCGCGAACATTTCCTCGGCGGCAAAGGCGTGCCGCTGGTGGCGTTGCCCGCGAAGATCGGCATCCGCGAATCGCGCCACGTCCGCGCGCTCCATGAACTGACCGTGGACGAACTCCTCACCGGCAAACGGTTCCCTGACGCCATCGCCAACGGCACGTATCGGATTGACGTTCACAGCGCCTCCGGCGCGGGAGTGAAGTTCCGCGAACTGAACAAGGACGTTCCGTTCTACCAGATTCCCTACGCGTCGCTGGTGCCGCGCGGCGCGAAGAATCTGCTGGTCGCCGGGCGCTCGCTGGATGCCGACGAGCAGGCGTTCGGCGGCGTCCGCGTGATGGTGAACTGCAACCAGACGGGCGAGGCCGCTGGCGTCGCCGCGTGGCTCGCGCTCGATTCCGGTGCCGACGTGGCCGCGATTGACACCGCCCGCTTGCGCGCGACGCTCAAGAAACAAGGCGCCGCCGTCGTGTAGCCTCGGCGCTCTGGCGCCGCGTTTTCCGGTACGCCGGCAGAGCGGAGCGGATGTGTGCGTTTATTTTTCGGGAGTTGGGCTGTAGAATGAAGAACATGAAAGCCATCATTTCGAGATTCGCCAACCGCCACGCAGGCATCGCGGTGCTTGTTTTGCTTCTGGCCGGGGGAACGGCACTGGCAGCCGATTCCTTGCCGGCCCTCAAGGACGGTCGTGTGCCGGCGACGCTGGACGAACTCTGGGGCAATTACGATCCGCACACCGAACCGCTCGAAGTCGAGGTCGTCAAGGAATGGTCCTCGGACAACGCCGTCTTCCGCTACATACGCTACACCATCGGCACGTTCAAGGGACAGAAGGCGCGGATGCTCGCCTACTACGCATTCCCGCAAGGACAGAAAACGCTTCCCGCCATCCTGCACATCCACGGCGGCGGGCAGAGCGCGAGTTTCGACGTGGTGAAGCGTGCCGCTGAGAACGGCTACGCCGGCATGTCCATCAACTGGGGTGGAAACACCCGGCTCGAAAACTGGAAGCCCGGCGACCCCAACACCGACTGGGGCGCGCTAGACTGCACGCATCCGCCGCAACGCAACAAGAAAAACCTCTTCGCCGGCACGCTCACGCCGGACGAATTCACGCTCGACGCCGTCGAATCGCCGCGCAACAGCAACTGGTTCCTCGTCCTCCTTGCCGCGCGGCGCGCCATCACGTTTCTCGAACAGCAGCCCGAAGTTGATCGCGCCCGCATTGGCGTTTGTGGCCATTCCATGGGCGGCAAACTCACCACCAATCTGGCCGGGATTGATAAGCGCGTGAAAGCCGCCGTCCCATCCTGCGGCGGCTCCGGCCACATCCTCGAAAGCCAGACCGACCTGCCCGGCTGCGAGAGGAAGAAGGTCTCGGCGCTGGAATTGGCCTGCGTCTCCGACAATGCCTACATCCCGCGCATCACGTGCCCGATCCTCTGGCTGTCACCTGCCAACGACTTCCACGCCCACATTGACAACATGGCCTGGAACTGGCGCAACCTGCCGGACGAGCAGGTGCGCTTCAGCATCGCGCCGCACTTGAACCACCGGCACACCGAGGAACACGGCATCACGCAACTTCTCTGGTTCGAGCAACACCTGAAGGGCGCCTTCAAGATGCCGCAGACACCGCGACTCGCAGTCCAGATCAACGGCATTCCGTCCGTCACCGTCACGCCTGACGGCTCGCGGCCGGTCCAGCGCGTGGACGTTTACTACTCGATTGATCCGCACGAACTCACACGCTTCTGGCGCGACGCGCACGCCGTGAAAGCCGGTAACCAATGGCGGGCTGCGTGTCCGGTGATGAGCGTCGAGCAGCCACTCTTCATTTACGCCAACGTCAGCTACGACACCCCGGAACAATACCGGAACAAAATCTCGACGTTCACGATCAGCTCGCGCGTCTGGTCCGCCGCTCCCGCGCAGTTGCAAGCCGCCGGCGTGAAAGCCACCGACAAGCCTGACCGGCTGATTGACGACGGCGCGCGCGGCTGGCGCGACTGGTATCAGTTGAGCTGGGACCATCCGCCGCTCTGGCACGCCTTCACGCGCAAGCTGAAAGACCCAAAGTGGCGCGGCCCCGACGGCGCCAAGCTCGTGTTCGAGATCAAATGCCAGTCCGACAACACGCTGGTCGTTACGTTCCACTGCAACGCCTGGGGCGCACTCCAGCCCGGCAAGCCCGCGGTTGACTACAGCGTGGCAAAACAACTGAAAGCTTCTCCCGATTGGCAGACCGTGACCGTGAGTCTGCCCGAACTGACCGCCACCGATCTCAAAATCACAGCGCCACTCGCGAATTGGCAGACCGTCACCGAACTTAGCATCAGCCCCAGCGGCGAAATCGCCAACGGCCGCAAGAAGCAGAAAGTAGCGGGCAAGCCCTGGCGCGGCCCGCGCGAAATCCGCAACCTCCGTTGGGAGAAATAATGAAGCACACCTGTGCGCTCCTCGCTGTCTTGTTGCTCATTCCCCTAGCCATGCTTCACGCCGCGGACAAACCCAACGTCTTGGTCATCATCAGCGACGATCAGGGATACGGCGACTTCGGATTCATCGGCAACAAACTGGTCCGCACGCCGCACCTCGACCGGCTTGCGGCGGAGTCGGCGGTGTTCAGGAATTTTGTCGTCGCCGCTGCCTGTTCGCCCACGCGGGCCGCGTTGTTCACCGGGCGCGATCATTTGCTGACCGGCA
>VHCW01000101.1 GCA_016871575.1 Verrucomicrobiota bacterium | reverse complement strand
GAATGTGAAAGCGGCATTGGAGATGGTTCAGAAGACGCCGAAAGAAGTCGGTGCGACGGAGTGGACGTTTGCGAAGGAGACGGTCATGCTCGATGCGCTGATGAAGTCGCGACCGGAAGTGGAGGTCGAGGTGCAAGCGCTGCAAGTCGGCCCGTCGGTGTTCGTGACCAATCCCGCGGAGTATTTCGTGCAGTTCGGTCTCGACATCAAGAAGGGGAGTAAGTTCCCGTTCACATTCCCCGTCGAGTTGGCCAACGGCATTTGCGGCTACGTGCCGACCGAGGAAGCGTTCGGTCCGCACGGGGGCGGTTATGAGACGAGGCTCACTGCGTACAGTAATCTCGAAATCACCGCCGGCCGTCAGATGGCAAACACAGGGATCGAGTTGGCGAACCAGATGAAACCCGGCCCGTTGACCGATCCACCTGCGATCGTGCCTACCAAAGAGCCGTGGAGTTACGGTGCGGTTCCGCCGGGACTGAAATGAGAACCGGCCTGCTGGCAGCAATGATGTGGGCTGCTTGTGCGTTTGCGGCGGAAGCCGCCGAGACGGCGGCTGCTACACCACGCGCTGGTGTAGGGGCGTCCGTCCCGGACGCCGTTCGGCAACAGTCGGAGCGGCCCAACGTCCTCTTCATCGCGGTGGACGACTTGCGGCCCGATTTCGGGTGCTACGGCAACACGGAGGTGCACTCGCCCAACATGGACCGGCTCGCTGCCGAGGGGTTACTCTTCCAGCGGGCGTATTGTCAGTTTCCGCTCTGCATGCCGTCGCGCGCCAGTCTGCTGACCGGCTTTCGACCGGAGAGCATCAACCGAACCGGCCGTGTCACCGGGCGCGTTCCCGCCAAGACCGTCACCCTGCCGCAACTGTTCCGCAACCACGGCTACACCACCATCTCCACCGGCAAGATCTATCACGAAAACAATGATGACCCTGATGGCTGGGTGCGCCGGCACACCGACACCTTTGACGCCGAGGGCGCGTGGTGCCACGGCTACTGTTCCGGCTATCAGTTGGCAACAAACCGCGCCACAGTGCAGAGTTATCTCCAGGGCAAGCGACGGCAAGGACTGTCCGCTTCGGCCATTGCCGAGATCACCGACACCCCGGATGAGAAGACACCCGACGGCATCATTGCCCAACGCGCCATCGAGGAGTTGCGGAAGCTCAAACAGACCGGCGAACCGTTTTTCCTCGCCGCCGGGTTCTACCGGCCGCACATGCCGTTGACCGCGCCGAAGAAATACTGGGACATGTACAACCGCGCCGCGATCACGCTGCCCGCCAATTTCCGCCTGCCCGTCGGCGGACCGCGTGGCGACTGGGGCGAAGTCCGGCGTTACGGCGACTGTCCGCTGGAAGGCCCGATGCCGGACGACAAGGCCAAGGAAATCATCCACGGCTACCGCGCCAGCATCACCTTTGTGGACGCGCAAATCGGCAAGGTGCTCGACGAACTGCGCCGGCTCGGCATGGAACAGAACACCGTGATTGTCCTGTGGAGCGACAACAGTTGGCGGCTCGGCGAACACGGTCTCTGGAGCAAGCCCGCCAACTCCGAAATCCCCACCCGCATTGCGCTGATGCTGAAAGCCCCGTGGCTGCCGCGCCAGCCGCCGACAAAGGCGCTTGTCGAACTGGTGGACATCTACCCGACGCTGGCGGAACTCTGTCGGCTGCCCGCTCCTGATTACCTCGAAGGTACCAGCGTTGTGCCGCTGCTGACCGATCCGAAACGCAAGTGGAAAACGGCAGTGTTCAGCGCCATCGGCAAGAAGGCCGACACCATCCGCACCGACCGTTACCGGTTGATTGCGCATCCGAACGGGCAGATTGAGTTGTACGACCACAAGACCGACCCTGACGAGAACAAGAACCTCGCCACCGATCCCAAGCATCAAAACACAGTGAACGCGTTGCGAGCCGCCCTCGAAGCCGGCTGGCAAACCGCCCGGCCAGCGAAGTAGCGCGAAGTATTCACCACGAAGACGCGAAGAACACTCCGGACTCAGTACTCGCGGAAGCGATGTTCACCACGAAGGCACGAAGAAGACGGGAGCGGAATAGCCGCAACAAGGCGCAAGAGGTCGCAAAGAGAGCGGGGTGGGGGAAGTCGTTGCGGACTTGTCCGCCGTAGGCGGTACGTTATTTCAGGAGTGGCGGGCGAGACCCGATTGATGCAGTTTGAAGTTGCGGGAGTTTTTGTTGGATGGTGGCCGCGAGGGCGGCGGGGACGTTCGTTGGGGAAAGGCAGAAGGATGAATTATGAATTAAGAAGTGCGGACAGGGCGGCGTCAACAAAGGTGTCGCGGTCACGGCGGGCTTCTTCTTCGTGAGCCGAATCTGATGAGACGCTGATGGGTAACGGGCAGCAATGGCATCGTCGAGTTCGATGACCAAGACCGGGCTGAGTTTGTCGCGGCGATTGTCGTAACCACGAAACACACGAAAGACACGAAATCGGATTCACCACAGAGGCACAGAGGACGCGGAGTGTTTAACCACGGGGCACCTCCGGTAACTGCCTTTTTCATGTAGGCCGCGTCACCCGACGCGGCGGTTTTTCTCGCGATTTCGCCGCGTGAGGTCACGCGGCCTACAATAGACAAGCAGTTGCCGGACATTGCCCTGATATTTGACAGCGCTTCAGCAGACTGTTAGTGTCGAAGCATCCGATCCGACTGGGGAGTTCCGGGAGTTGCCGGGACTGAGAGGCCGCAAGGCGACCCATTGAACCTGATCCAGATAATGCTGGCGGAGGGAAGACGAATGAATACACCAACATCACGCCGAGTCACCGTTCCGGGGAAACTTCATCCGGACATTCGGGTTCCATTCCGTGAAATCACGATCGAGGGGAATTCATCGCTCCGTGTCTATGACACGAGTGGTCCTGAAAACACCGATCCTGACCACGGTTTGTCGGGATGGCGACGCAAACCTTCGCCGGTGCGCACGCAACTCCAGTTTGCGCGCGACGGCGTGATCACGCCGGAGATGGAATTCTGCGCCATCCGCGAAGGCGTCGAACCGGAGCTTGTTCGCAACGAAGTCGCCAGCGGGCGCGCCATCATTCCGGCGAATGTCAATCATCCCGAACTCGAACCGATGGTCATCGGACGCGCGTTCTACACGAAGATCAACGCCAACATCGGCAACAGCGAAGTCGCTTCCGACATCGCGCACGAAGTCGAAAAGATGCGCTGGGCCATCCGTTGGGGCGCCGACACGGTGATGGACCTCTCGACGGGGCCGAACATCCATGAGACGCGGGAATGGATCATTCGGAACAGCCCGGTTCCCATCGGCACGGTGCCCATTTATCAGGCGTTGGAGAAAGCCGGGGGGAAGGCGGAAGACCTGACGTGGGAGATTTACCGCGACACGCTGATCGAGCAGTGTGAACAGGGCGTTGACTATTTTACCATCCACGCCGCCGTCTTGCTCCGGTACGTTCCGCTTACCGCGCAGCGTGTTGCCGGGATCGTCAGCCGGGGCGGCGCGATTCTCGCCAAGTGGTGCCTTGCGCATCACGAGGAGAACTTCCTTTACACGCACTTCCAGGAGATTTGCGAGATCATGGCGGCTTATGATGTCGCCTTCAGCCTCGGCGACGGCTTGCGTCCCGGCGCCGTGGCCGACGCCAATGACGAGGCGCAATTTGCCGAACTGAAGACGCAAGGCGAGTTGACCGCAATCGCCTGGGAACACGGCTGTCAGGTCATGAACGAAGGCCCCGGCCACGTGCCGATGCACTTGATCAAGGAGAACATGGACAAGCAACGGGAATGGTGCCACGAAGCGCCATTCTATACGCTTGGCCCGGTGGTGACCGATATTGCGGCGGGGCACGATCATCTGGCGAGCGCGATTGGCGCGGCAATGATCGGCTGGTACGGCTGCGCGTTGCTCTGCTACGTCACGCCCAAGGAGCATCTCGGCCTGCCTGACCGGGACGATGTGAAAGCCGGTGTGATTGCCTACAAGATCGCCGCCCACGCGGCTGACTTGGCAAAGGGACATCCCGGCGCGCGCGCCCGCGATGATGCGCTGAGCAAGGCGCGGTTTGAGTTCCGGTGGGAGGATCAGTTCAATCTCAGTCTCGACCCGGAGACAGCGCGCTCGTTTCACGATCAGACGCTGCCGCAGGGGTCGGCAAAGCTGGCGCATTTTTGTTCGATGTGCGGCCCCCACTTCTGTGCGATGAAACTCACCGAGGAAGTCCGCGCCGCCGCGATGAAACAAAAGAGTGACGAGTTCAGGCAAGGCGGCGGCGAGATTTATCAAAAGGCGTGAATTGACTTCCGACGCTTGGGCGTCTAGTGGATAGAGGCGTTGGAACGATGAGAAGAGCGTCAGCCATTCTATTTCTTTGCCTGCTGGTCGTGTCCTGCACGACCGCTCCCAAGGAAATCAAGACACCCGTGCCGGTGCCGGCAGGTTTTTCGGCGACGGGCAACGATGTATTGCCAGAAAAATGGTGGCGCAGCTTTGGCGACACGGAACTCGATGGCTTGGTGGAGCGCGCGTTGGCGGACAACCCCGGTTTGCGCGTGGTCTGGGGCCGGTTGGCCGAGGCGGAAGCGGCGGCGCGAAAAGCGAGCGCTGCGCGATGGCCGTCACTGGACGGTGAAATGGGGTTGTCGTGGACAAAGACGCCATCGAGCGACAGCATGGGTGTCGCGCTCGGCTTGGTCGCCAGCTATGAACTGGATTTGTGGGGACGCGTGCGGTCGGCGCAAGCAGCCTCAGCCTTGAGCGCCCGCGCCACCGAACAACAACTGCGGTCGGCCGCCATTACGCTGTCAGCGCAAGTGGCGGTCACTTGGTACACGCTGGTCGAACAGCGGGGACAGGTGAAGCTGCTGAAACGCCAGTTGCGCACCAACGAAAAGGTCTTGGAGCTTGTCACGTTGCGGTTCCGGCGCGGTCAAGTTGGCGCGGCAGACGTGTTGGAACAGCGCCAACTGGTGGAAGCGCGGCGCGGTGACATCGCGGGCGCGGAAGCGCGCGTGGCGGTGTTGAGCCACCAGCTTGCGATTCTGCTCGGGCAACCGCCCACTGCGACTGTGGCCAAGACGGTTGACTCATTGCCCCGGTTGCCTTCGTTGCCGGGCACTGGTCTGCCGTCAGAAACAATCCAGTCGAGGCCGGATGTCCGGGAAGCGTACTTGAATGTGCTGGCGGCGGACCGTCGCGTGGCGTCCGCGGTGGCTGACCAGTTTCCCCGGATCGGTCTGGTTGCGACGGCGGAGACTTCGGCGGAGAAGGTGCGGGAGTTGTTCGAGAACTGGTTGGCCGTGCTGGCGGCGAACGTGGTCGCGCCGTTGTTCGATGCCGGGGAACGCCGGGCGGAAGTGGAACGGACGCGCGCCGTGCTTTCGCAGCGGTTGCACGAGTATGGACAGGTGATTCTGGCGGCCTTGGCGGAGGTGGAGGATGCGTTGGCGCAAGAACGCCAGCAACAGGAATTGCGCGCCAGCCTGGAGAAACAATTGCGGTTGGCGGCGCAGGTGGTGGAGCGGACAGAGGACAGTTACACCGGCGGCGCCGTGGATTATCTGCGCGTGCTGAACGCGCTGCAAACGCACCAAGCCCGGCAACGCGACTGTCTGCAGGCGCACCGTCAATTGTTGGAATACCGGATCAACCTGTGCCGGGCGCTCGGCAGCGGCTGGGAGATGCGGACACGCAAAGGAGGAACGTAATGGCTTCAGACGAACCAAAACGGGGACTTTGGGGGAAATTGTTCGGAGCGCTTCTTGCGTTGCTGGTGCTGGGCGCCGGCATGGCGATTGCGATCCGGTTGGTGCAGACCTCTCCCCATGCGAAGCAGCGGACGCCGGCGAGAGAAGCGCGGCTGGTGGAGGTGCAAGAAGCGCAGTTCGCAGACCAACGGGCGGAAGTGGATGCGATGGGCACCGTACAGGCGGCGCGCGAGGTCGCCATCCAGCCGCAAGTCAGCGGCCAGATTATCAAGGTCGGGGATGAATTGGTGCCGGGCGGCCGCTTTCAAGAAGGCGGGATGCTCGTGCAGATTGACCCGGCGGATTACAAGCTGGCGTTGGAACAACGGCGAAGCGAGGTGTCGCAGGCGCGCACGGAACTGGCGCTGGAACTGGGCCAGCAGACGGTGGCGCAGCGCGAGTACGAGATGCTCGGCGAGACGATCAAAGAGGAAGATCGCGCGCTGGTGTTGCGACAGCCGCAACTGGAGCGCGTCCGATCCAGATTGCAATCGGCAGAGGCCGCGTTGGCGTTGGCGCAGTTGCACCTGGATCGCACCACGGTGTGCGCCCCGTTCAATGCAGTCGTTCGCGAGAGGCGCGCCAATCTGGGGATGCAGGTGACGACCGCCACGACGCTGGCCGTGTTGACCGGTACAGACGCGTACTGGGTGGAAGTGACCGTGCCGGTGGATCAACTGCGATGGATCGAGTTGCCCGGCGCGCGGGCGCGCATTTTCAACGAGGCAGCCTGGGGAGCCACGGCGCACCGGGTTGGCAAAGTCATCCGGTTGTTGAGCGATCTCGAACAACAGGGACGCATGGCGCGGTTGCTGGTGGAGGTCGCGGATCCGCTGGACCTCCGCAAGGAGAACGCCAACCAACCGAAATTGTTGCTGGGCGATTACGTGCGCATCAAGATTGAAGGCGTCGAATTGAAGAATGTGGCGATGGTGGACCGACGGTTGGTGCGGGAAGGCAACAATGTGTGGGTGATGAACGACCGGAATCAACTGGAGATTCGTCCGGTCCAAATCGTGTTCCGCGCCCGCGACAAGTTATTCATTCGCGACAGTCTGCGCCCCGGCGAACGGCTGGTGGTCACGGAACTGTCGGCTGCGGTTGACGGGATGTTGTTGCGAACGACGGACAATCGCGTCGAGAACAAACAGGAGCGATGACGACACCGGAATCCCAATCGAGCGGTGTCGTGTCGTGGATGGTTCACAACCGGGTCACGCCGAACTTGATCATGTTGTTTCTGGTCGTGGGCGGGTTGTTCATGTCCACCAAGATCAAGCGCGAGGTCTTCCCGGAGTTTGCCGAGGACATGGTGACGATTCGCGTGGCATATCCCGGCGCCAGCCCGGAAGAAGTGGAGCAGGGGATCATCCTCGCCATTGAAGAGGGCGTGCGCGGGATTGAGGGCGTCAAGGAAGTGACAGCCACCGCCAATGAAGGTTACGGTCTGGTACAGGCGGAACTATTGACGGATGCCGACCAGCAAAAGGTGTATCAGGACATCAAGCAGGCGGTGGATCGCATCACGACGTTCCCGGAAGAAACCGAGGAACCAGAAGTGACGTTGGAGATGCGACGGCGGGAGGTGCTCACGTTGCAGGTTTATGGCGCGGCCAGCGAATGGTCGCTGCGGAATCTCGCCGAGGAAGTGCGCGACCGGTTATTGCAGGATCCCGGCATCACGCAGGTGGATTTGGTCGGCGCGCGGGACTACGAGGTGCACGTCGAAGTGCCGGAGACGAGCCTGCGCGCGTACGGACTGACCTTGGATCAGATTGCCCAGAAGATTCGCGCCACCGCCATCGAACTGCCCGGCGGCAAGGTGGAAACACAGGCGGGACAAGTCCTCGTGCGGTTCAAGGAACGGCGTTATTGGGCGAAGGAATTTGCGGACGTGCCGATTGTGACCACCCCGCAGGGGGCTGTGTTGCATTTGGGCGACATCGCAACCGTGTGGGATGATTTTGCCGATGTTAATCGAGCTGCGACGTACGAGGGATATCCGGCGATCGGCATCGAGGTCTATCGCGTCGGCGACCAGACGCCGATCGGGGTGTCCGATGCCGTGCGCGCTGCGATTCGGGAAATCGAGAAAGACCTTCCGACAGGCGTGCACTGCGTTATCAATCGTGACATGTCGGACGTCTACCGTCAACGATTGGATCTGTTGCTGAAGAATGCGTTCATGGGGTTGGCGCTGGTGATGTTGCTTCTTGGATTGTTTCTTGAGTTCAAGCTGGCGTTTTGGGTGATGATGGGGATTCCGATCTCGTTTCTCGGCGCGTTGCTTTTTTTGCCCGTGATGGGCGTGACGTTCAATATGATTTCGATGTTCGCCTTCATCGTCGCACTGGGGATTGTCGTGGACGACGCCATTGTCGCGGGCGAGAACATCTACGAATATCGGCAGCAAGGAATGAATCCGATTGAGGCGGCGATCAAGGGCGCTCGCGGCGTCGGTATTCCCATCGCCTTCAGTATCCTGACCAACATTGTCGCATTCCTTCCCCTGTACTTCATCCCCGGCATGATCGGCAAGCTCTGGCAGGTGATCCCATTGGTCGTGATTACGACCTTTGCCGTTTCGTGGTTCGAAGCGATGTTGATCCTGCCGTCGCATCTGGCGCACACGAAGATCAATCCAAAATCGCGGGCGCACCAATGGCAGCAGGCGTTCGCACGTATTTTCCTGCGTCTGGTTGATAAACTGTACGCGCCGTTCCTCGATTGTTGTTTGCGGCACCGCTATCTGACGGTGGCGGCTGCCCTTGCGTTTTTCCTTGTCATTGTTGGCTATATCAAAAGCGGGCGCATCGGGATGATCCTGATGCCGCGTGTCGAGTCCGACAGCGCAGTGGCGACAGCCTTGTTGCCCTATGGCAGTCCGATGGCCAGCGTCGAGAAGGCGCGGGACCGGTTGGTGAGAACGGCCAATGAAGTCGGAGCGAAACACGGCGGCGAACGCCTTCTGAAAGGCGTGGCCGTCGTGATCAGGGAAAACCGCGTCGAGGTGATCATGTATCTGACGGACCCGGACCTGCGTCCCTTGAACACGTTCACCGTCACGCGTCTTTGGCGGGAGCAGACTGGACAGATTCCGGGGCTTGAATCGCTTCAATTCGCCGCTGACCGGGGCGGGCCGGGTTCGGGCGCTGCGCTGACGATTGAACTCAGCCATCGCGATGTGGACGTGCTTGACCGCGCGAGCACCGCGCTCGCCCAGCAACTGGAGCAGTTCCCCAACGTCAAAGACATTGACGACGGCTACACGCCCGGCAAACAGCAACTCGATTTCCAACTCAAGCCCGAGGGACGAAGCCTGGGATTGACCTCGCAGGAGGTCGCGCGTCAGGTGCGCCATGCGTTCTACGGCTCGGAGGCGCTTCGGCAACAGCGCGGACGGAACGAAGTCAAGGTGCTGGTGCATTTGCCGGAAGCGCAGCGACTGAGCGAGTACGACATCGAACATCTCTTGATCCGCACTCCCGCCGGTCGGGACGTGCCCTTGCGCCAGGTGGCGGAGGTCAAACGCGGGCGCGCGTACACCAACATTGACCGCAGGGATGGGTGCCGCACCGTCAGTGTCACGGCGGACGTGGAGCCGCTCGGCGAAACTCCGTTGGTCATGGCGGCCCTCAACACCGCGATCCTTCCCGCATTGGCACGCGACTATCCCGGCCTGAGCTACGGTTATGAAGGGCGGCAGGCTGACATGCGTGAAAGCATGCAGAGCCTGATGGGAGGATTCGTGCTGGCGTTGTTGGCGATTTATTTCCTGCTGGCGGTGCCGTTCCGCAGTTATGTGCAGCCGTTGATTGTCATGGTGGCGATCCCCTTTGGTATCATCGGCGCCGTGTTGGGGCACCTGCTGATGGGCTATGACCTGAGCATCATGAGCATGATGGGCATCGTGGCATTGGCGGGGGTTGTGGTGAATGATGCGCTGGTTTTGGTGGATTACAGCAACCAACGTCGCCATGAGGGGATGAATGCGCACGACGCCGTTTGCGCCGCGGGTGTGCGGCGTTTCCGTCCGGTACTGCTGACGACGCTCACCACGTTCGGCGGTTTGGCGCCGATGATTTTCGAAACCTCGCGCCAAGCGCGTTTCATGATCCCGATGGCGCTGTCGCTCGGTTACGGCATCCTGTTCGCCACGCTGATCACGTTGATTCTGGTTCCGAGCCTGTACCTGATCATCGAGGATGTTGGACGGCTGTTTCGCCCCGGCGAGAAACGATGACCAGCCAATACGAATGCCAGCGCTGTGGCGCCTGCTGCCGGTGGCCGGGACAGGTGAAGGTGTCCGACGCCGAGATCGCGGCGATGGCGGCGCATTTGGGAGTGGGCGACGGCGAGTTCATCGAGCGGTTCACGCGGCTGCGGCCGGACCGGCGTGGTTTGATGCTGCTGGAAAAGGAGGACAACGAGTGCATCTTCCTCGATGGTGTGGATTGCCGGGTGCAGGCGGTGAAGCCGCGGCAGTGCCGGACGTTTCCCGACGAGTGGAACTTGCTGGAGCACGAAGAAAAATGTCAGGCGCAAAAGTGGTTGATTCCAACGGACGGAAGCTGACAATAACTCTCATGCAACGCTTCGTTTCACCTTGGTGCTGGGTGATCGCGCTGTTGGCCGTGATGGCAGCGTTGATGGCGGGGCCGGTGCGCGAGGAGAGCGCGACGGTGGACGAACCGGTGAATCTGGCGGCGGGCTATCTGTATTGGACCGGCCAGGGAACTGCGTTCAACCCCGAGCATCCGCCGCTGGGACAGATGCTGACGGCGATGCCGTTGCTGTTCCTGGACCTGAACGTCCCGGAGTATTTGGAGCAACTGGGAGAATTGCGGGTGGGCGCGCCGAACGCGCGGCCTTGGAGAGGCTGGGAAACCGGCAAGGCCGAACAGTATTATCGGGGCGGCCGAACCAACTGGTACTACTGGCCGTATTGGGAGGCCGGCATCTACGGGCAGGAACTGCTCTACGGGGGCTGGAACGATCCCGAAATCATTTTGTGGGCCAGCCGCAGCGTGCAGGTCGGGCTGTCACTCTTGACCGGACTGGTCATTGCCTTCTGGCTGCGCAAATCGGCGGGGACAGAAGCCGCGCTGTTGGGAGTGGTGTTGTGGGTGTTGAACCCGATTGCGTTGGCGTTTGGGCATCTGGTGGTCAACGACATCAGTGTGACATTCGGGATGACGCTGACGATCTGGATGTTTGTCCGTTTTCTGGAAACGCCAAAATGGCAAACCGCCCTTCTGGCCGGTGTCGCCACCGGGTTGGCGCTCGTGATGAAGTTCACCGCGCTGTTGCTGGCGCCCATTTTTCTCGCGCTGGCCATTTCATTCCTGTGTCAGGATCGCGGGGCAACGCGATTTTGGAAATGGCTGCCGTTGTTGGCCGCCGGCGCGTGGCTGGTGGTGTTGGCCGTGTACGCCCCGCACTGGAAACCGGCGCCACCATTGTCGCCGGAGGAAGCGGCGCGGATCGGCGTGCCGGTCTGGTTTCAGCAGTTGCGCCCGTTGTTGGTGCCGCCGGGATTCTTCAAGGGGATTGCGATGCAGGCCGAACACGCGGCGTTCGGACACGAGGCGTTTCTCTCCGGCGAGTGGCGGCTGAAAGGGTGGTGGTACTACTTCCCGTTGGCGCTCGTGTGGAAGTTGCCGGTGCCGCTGTTACTGCTGACCCTGGCAGGGGGCGGACTCTGGATGGCGAGGCTGCGTCGCGGAACATTCGGCGAGGCGGCCCCGTGGGTGGCTGCGCTGGTTTACCTGGCGTTGGCCATGACCAGTTCGATCAATATCGGCGTGCGCTACCTGTTGCCGATGCTGCCGTTGCTGGCGGTTGGGGCGGCGCAACAACTGGCGCGTCTCACTCAGAACTGGCGCGTGATGGTCTGGGTGTTGTGCGGTTGGCTGGCGATCAGCACGGCATTGGCCTATCCGCACTACATCGAGTATTTCAACGAGTTTGCCGGTGGGACGCGCAATGGATACCGTCGTTTGGTGGACTCGAACTATGATTGGGGACAGGACGCAAAACGATTACACCACTGGCTGTCAGCGCGCGGCAACCCGAAAATTTATCTTCGCTGTGTCAGCCCAGTGAAATCGCTTCAACACTATCAAATCCGGTATGAAGCGACGGTGCCGGAGAGAATCCGTCAGGCGAGCGATGGCTTGCTCGTGATTTCCGCGACGATACTGATGAAACCAGACTGGCGCTGGCTGCGGGAAGAACGGCAGCCGGTAGATCGGATTGGGCAGGCGCTGTTTGTGTACGACCTCAGCCGTTAGACGCCACCAGCTTCGGCTTCGGCGATGACGGCGATAAACGCTTCGGGAGTCGGCGCTTGGAGCAGCTTTTCGCGAATGTCGTCGCGCCGCAGCAGGCGGGCGAGATTGCCGACCACGCGAAGGTACTCGGTGACCATTTGTTTGGGCGTGCCGATGAGGAACATGAGTTGGACAAGGCCGTTTTCGCGGGATTCAAAGTCAACGCCTTCCAAGTTGCGCCCGACGGCGATGAGGATCTCCGTGCACTGTTCCGTCCGCGCGTGTGGAATCGCCACGTTGTGGCCGAGGGCGGTGTTGCTGATGC
This sequence comes from Verrucomicrobiota bacterium, assembly GCA_016871575.1. Lineage (GTDB taxonomy): Bacteria > Verrucomicrobiota > Verrucomicrobiia > Palsa-1439 > Palsa-1439 > CAIKAP01. Next base: position 6,234 of record VHCW01000101.1, on the reverse strand, counting down.
GCTCTCGTTCGAGGATTTCCTGGAAGAACGCCTCGAAATTGGTCACCGACTTGTTTTGGAGAAGCAACGACGCAACCTCGCGCAGCGCGGCGGTTTTCTGCCGCGCCTGAATGTCCAGGTTGATGGCTTCCGTTTTCAGCAGGTCAGCCAGGCTGACCGGTTTTGTTGGCTTCGACATGCGAACCGCTCCATTTCAATTTCTGACGCAATACTTCAAAATACTCATGCCCTTCAGGCGCCACAAGACGCACCGTGTGCGCCCCGGCGCGCACTTCCATTTCATCCCCGACCTGCATCGGGCGTTGCACCTGCCCGTCCACGGTGAACAACAACTCGCCCGCCGCGCTCGTCACCTGACACCGCAGGACCGTTTGCTCGTCGGTGATCAACGAGCGGTTGCTCAACACGTGCGGGCAAATCGGCGTCAACACGCGCGCCCGCGCGCTTGGCAGCAAAATCGGGCCACCGGCACTCAGCGAATACGCTGTCGAGCCGGTGGCAGTGGCGCAGATGATGCCGTCACAAACGTATTCTGTCAACCATTCATCGTCAATGGACACCCGGAGACGGACAATTCGTGAGGAGGTGACTCGCGAGATCACGGCGTCATTGAGCGCGTGATGCGTTTCCAATCGCCGTCCGCCCCGCCAGAGCGTGGCTTGCAGCGTGTGGCGCTCGCTGAGGCGGTAGCCGCCCCGCAGCACCTTGCGGAGGACAACCTCCATCTCATCGCTGCGAATGCTGGTGAGAAAGCCTAGATAACCGAGATTGATGCCGAGGATGGGAGACGGCGCGCCGTCCAGTTCGCGCGCAACCCGCAAAATCGTGCCGTCACCGCCAAGAACAATCATCATGTCGGTTTTGGCTGCGAGGCGGCGGATGGCGTGCGGGCGGGTGGGGGAGAGCAGGACGCGGACGCCGTGCTGTTCGAGCAGCCGCACCAGTTCGGCCAGCCGTTGTTTTGCCTGCGGCTTGTCGAGATTGGCGGCAACGCCGATAACCTTGGGCGGCTGTTGTTTCATGGTTTGCGCCAGGCGGCGAGAAATTCCTTGTTGCCAGCGGGGCCGAGCAACGGCGATTCGATGACCGCGCCCATCGGGCGCAGGCCAAGCGTCTGCGTGGCAAAAGTGGTGATTTGTTCTTTCACGTGTTCGTGCACCGTGGAGTCTCGCACAACGCCGCCTTTTTTCACGTTTTTTTTGCCAGCCTCGAATTGCGGCTTGATCAGCGCCAATACAATGCCGCCGGGCTTCAGGACGGCCACGGCGGCGGGCAGCACCTTGGTCAACGAGATGAACGAAACGTCCAGCGTGATGATGTCGGCGGTCTCGCCAATGTCAGCGGGCGCAAGGTGACGGGCATTGAGGGCGTCGTGGATGGTGACGCGCGGGTCGTTGCGCAGTTTCCAGTCGAGCTGCCCTTTGCCCACGTCCACGGCATGAACGCGCGCCGCGCCGCGTTGCAGAAGACAATCGGTGAACCCACCGGTGGACGCTCCGATGTCAATGCAGATGGCGCCGGAGCAAGGGATGGCAAAGGCGTCGAGGGCGGCTTCCAATTTGTGGCCGCCGCGACTGACGAACTTTTCCGCAGCCTCAAGGCTGATGACGGCGTCAGCGTCAACGGTGTTGCTCGGTTTGTGAGCCGTCTGGCCGTTGACGCGCACGGCGCCGGCGAGGATGAGGCGCTGGGCTTTTTCGCGGCTGGCTGCGAGACCGAGCGCGACAAGCCGAATGTCAAGCCGCTCCCGCATGGCCGGTCACAACGCGGAAGGGTTGGCCTTCGGCCTTGCGTTTGGCCTCGGCGAGCGTCTCGTTGATTTTGGCGACAGCGGTGGCAGCGTTCAGGCCGTGTCGGTTTTGGAGCTCTTTGTTGGAGGTGGCGTGCGCAATGAACTGGTCCGGCCATCCAATCCGCGCCACCGGCGTGTCAATGGCAAGGTCGGAAAGCGTTTCGAGGACGGCGCTGCCAAAGCCGCCGACAACGGAATGGTCCTCGATGGTGCAGATGACTTTGGTGATGCGGGCGTACTTGTCCAGCATTTCGCGGTCAATGGGTTTGGCGAAACGCGCATTGATGAGCGCCACGGAGAGTCCGTTGCCTTGCAGCAGCGCGACGGTCTCTTTGGCGATTGCCTGAACGGCGCCGTAAAAGATGACTGCGACATCGGTGCCATGTTGGAGGAGTTCGGCTTTGCCAAGAGGGAGGACGGCCGGATGCGGTTTGATGGGAACTCCTTCCGCAGAGCCGCGGGGATAGCGGATGAGGATCGGCCCGTGCAGTTGCAGCGACGTCCACAGCATGTCCACGAGTTCATCCTCGTCCTTCGGGGCCATCAGGATTGTCTGCGGGATGCTTCGCCCGTAGGCGATGTCAAACAAGCCGTGGTGCGTGGCGCCGTCGTTCGCGCTGAGACCGGCGCGGTCAACCGCAAAGACGACATCCACATTCTGGAGCGCGACGTCGTGCATGATGCAGTCGTAGGCGCGCTGGAGGAAGGTCGAGTAAATGGCGCAGACGGGGCGAAACCCCATCGTGGCCATGCCGCCGGCGAAAATGACGGCGTGTTCCTCCGCGATGCCGACATCAAAATATTGGTTCGGCGCAGCTTCCTGGAGTTTTCCCAAGCTGGTGCCGCTGGGCATGGCGGCGGTGATGCCGATCAGTTTGTTGTTTTGGGCGGCGAAGCGAACCATGGCTTCGCCAAAAACATCCTGATAATTGGGCGCGGCGCCCTGCTTTCGGGGGAGTGGTTTGCCGGTTTCGATGTCGAAGGCGCCGACACCGTGGAACGTGGACGGGTCTTCAATGGCCTTTTCGTAGCCTTTGCCCTTGACGGTCTGAACGTGCAGCAGGATCGGACGATCGTGGTTCTTGGCAAACTCAAACATCGTGATCAAGCGCGGCAAATCATGGCCGTTGAAGGGGCCAAAGTAACTGAGGCCAAACTCTTCGAAGAGAACGCTGGGCACGAGGATGCTCTTGACGGCCTCCTCGACCTTTTGCTCGATGCGCGCGATATCGCGTCCGAGGCGGTGCATGACGACTTCGAGTTTCTTGTGCGCTGCCTGATAGCGGGGATTGGTGACGATGCGGTTGAGATAATCGCTGAGGGCGCCGACGTTGCGCGCGATGCTGTATTCGTTGTCATTGAGGATGACGATGATGCGCTTGGTCGTGTGCGCGATGTTGTTGAGCGCCTCCAGCGTGATGCCGTTGGTCAACGCGGCGTCTCCGAGCACGCAGACAACGTGTTCATCGCTGTTGTTCTTGTCGCGCGCCGCCGCCATGCCGAGCGCGGCGGACAATGCCGTGCCTGCGTGTCCCGCGCCAAAACAGTCGTGCGGGCTTTCGGAGCGGAAGGCAAACCCCATCGGGCCGCCGGTCTGGCGGATTTTCGAGAAAGTCTGGCGGCGGCCGGTGACAAGTTTGTGGACGTATGCCTGATGGCTTACGTCCCAGACGAAACGGTCCTTGGGCGAATCGAAAACACGGTGCAAGGCCAGCGTCAGTTCCACGACACCGAGGTTGGGGCCAAGATGGCCGCCGGTTTTGCTGAGGACGGCTACCAACTCGTCCCGGATTTCCTGTGCCAGCGTCCCAAGTTGTTCCAACGTGAGAAGCTTCACGTCGGACGGCGAATTGATCATGTCGAGGTAGCGGCCCATAGGTTGTTAGAGGAGCGTGTCGCTGTTGTCTGGCTGCGGTTCAAAGGGTTTCAGTTCAACGGTGCCGTCCGTCTTGCGGGTGAGCAGTTCGATTTTCTTTTCCGCTTCATCGAGTTTCTGCGTGCAGAAACGCACCAGCCGGGTGCCCTCTTCGTATTTCTTGAGCACATCCTCCAACGGCAGTTCTGCGGCCTCCATGTCGGCGACGATCTGTTCGAGCCGTTGGACGGCGCTCTCAAAACTAGGCCCGGAGTCGGCTGCGGCAGTCGGTGTTTTCTTTGGTTTCATTCGGGAATGGCGCGCACCTTACCACAGCACGCCCTACAAGAGCAAGGGCGGCGGGGGCAGCGCGAAGTTGCGAAGGGCAGACGGCTCGCCAACGGCGCCGGCTTCGGCGGCTTTGATCAGATTGTATGTTTCGCGGGCGGTGACGTAATGCAGCCGGCACGCACGAAGCGATTCGTGCAGGCGTCCGTCGAAGATGACGGGGAAATTATCCTCCTGACAGCCGTGGGTGTGAACCTTGACGAAGACCCAGTCTGGTTTCCCTGCAATACCAATACGCTGTCGAATCCAGTTGGCCACGCGAGCGGGGCTGGCGGGTTGATTGCCGGAAAGGTTGGCGTTTTCGATGCGCGGCAGGATTCCCCATTTTCGTTTGCGCCAGTCGAGCGCGAGCGGGCCTTGGACGATGAGCAGATCGCCGGTGGGAACGCCTCCCACGCGCACATCCACTCCGGTATCATGCGACTTGGGGCGGTCGGGATCGTCGGTGGCGTAGTAAATCGAGTTGATCTTGCGCGTTTGGCAGGCGCTGGGAGCGGAGGGCAACGTAAAGTCGGCGTAACAGCCGGTTTCGCGCAGGACTTGGAGTTCGTTGTTGACACCGCACCAACGTCCGTCCGTGCGCGAGTTGTCGAGCGCCCAGTTGCCGTGCACGAAGGCGTAGCGTCCCTGACTGAGAAACCCGTGCGACTGGAGTCTGGTTTTATACTCTTCGATTGTGCGTCGAAGATTCTCCGCGGTGTCGTTGTCGTGATGAAGATGGACTTCGACTTCGCCGTAGCCCCGCCGGCAAAGTTGTGCCAACGGATCAACGAATTCGGGCGCGTATTCCTCGGCGGGGAAGAACCACGTGTGTTGCGGGAGGCGCCCATCGGCATCCCGGAACCGGTCGGCCATGCGCGGGTAGTTCTCCAGCCAGTAGCGCACCCGGCGCAACGCAACGTCGCGGCCCGGTTTGCCCCAGAGCGGCTCGAAATGGTCGCAGAAACAAAAGAAAACATCCGCCGGTTCCGCGCCGGCGGCGCGGCCGCGTTGACGGAGGTACGACGGCAGCCAGAGATGTAGATTTCTCAGCACAGTTTTTTCAAGAGCCAGAGCAGTCCTTCGCGGACCGGGCGACGATGTGGCGAACCGGCTTTCTCGGCGGCGAGCCGGTCGTAGTTGGCGCAGAACCAGTCGTAACTTTCACGGAACATCTCGTCGTTGGAATACCGCGGTCGCCAGCCCATCGCGGTCAATTTGGACACGTCGAAGTGGAACGGTTTGTGGAACGTGAGGTAATGCCACGGCGCGAGAGGGGAAATCCCCAACAAATCAGCGCAGCGCAATGCTGTGATGGTCGGAGCGACCGGCAGCGATTTGACCTTCGAGGCCGAACCGGCGTGGCGGATCAACGTCTCCATCGCTTCGCGCACGGTGCCGTAACGGTCGGTGCCGACGTTATAGACGCCGGGTTGCGCCGCTTCGAGCGCGAGCATGTAGGCGTCCATGAGGTCGTGAGCGTGGATGAACTGGAAAAGGTTGTTGCCGTTGCCAATGACGAACACGTTGTAGTTCTGGTGGATCCATTCGAACAGGATTTGGAAAATGCCAAGGCGGCCTTCGCCAAGGATCGTGCGCGGTCGGATGACGATGAGCGGGAGCTTCGCCGTCTCACAAACAGCGCGCACAGCCTGTTCCCCGGCGAGCTTGGCGCGTCCGTAAATCTCAACGGGCCGCAACGGCGTGGCGTCGGCGATCGGCTGTTCCTTGGGCGCGCCGTAGATCGCCGACGAACTCATGTGGATGAATGCCTTCACGCCGGCCGTGACGGCCTCCTCGGCGGCGATCCGGCTGCCCTCGACGTTGACGAGGCGAAACCGGTCGCCGGATTTGGTCAGCGGAACGAGGGCGACGTTGTGATGGACGACGTCCACGCCGCGCATGGCGCGCGCGACGCCTGCACGGTCGAGGATATCGCAGGCGATGTACTCGATGTCTTTCGGACGGCTGGGGTCTTCCCAGATGTCGAGAATCTTGACACGGTCGCCGCGCGCATAAAGGCGTCGCGCAATGAGGTTGCCGAGGAATCCGGAGCCGCCGGTGACGAGGTGGGTTGCCATGGTGTTATTGGTTGAAGGTGATGCCGTGCTCGATGCACCATTGCAGCGAGCGGCGCATTCCTTCTTCGAGGGCGACGGCCGGTTGGTAGCCGAGTTCTGTTGCGGCCTTGCCGATGGAGCAGGCGATGGTTTTGTTCATCTCGGATAGGACGTGGATTTTCTGGTTGTACAGACCGGCG
>VHCW01000100.1 GCA_016871575.1 Verrucomicrobiota bacterium | reverse complement strand
TCATGCCGTCCTTCGTGACCAACACGACTTCGTTGTTGCCGTTGGTCATGCGGACGCCGATGAGCCGGTCGCCCTTCTCGATGGTGATGCCGATGATGCCGCCTTTGCGGACGTTCTGGTAGGCGTTGAGGACGGTCTTCTTGACGATACCGGCCCTGGTGGCCATGAGGAGGTAATCTTTGTCGGTGAATTCCTTGATGCGCATCAAGGCGGCAACTTTCTCGTCGGGCCGGAGTTCAAGAAAGTTGGCGATGGACTTGCCCTTGGCGGCACGGCCCATTTCCGGCAACTCATACACTTTCTCGACATAGACGCGGCCGTCCTCGGTAAAGAACATGATGAAGTCGTGGGTGGAACAGACGAAGAGGTGTTCGATGAAATCTTCGTCGCGCTGTTCCATGCCGATGACGCCTTTGCCGCCGCGCCGCTGGCTGCGGTAGGCGCTGACTGCCGTGCGCTTGAGATAGCCCTGGTGGCTGATGGTGACGATGCACGGCTCGTTGGCGATGAGGTCTTCGATGTTGATCTCGCCTTCGTCGGCCACGATGTCGGTCCGGCGCGGGTCGTTGTATTTTTCCTTGATCGCAATCAACTCGGCCTTGACGACGCCCATGAGTTTGCGTTCGCTGGCGAGCAGGCTTTGCAAGTAGGCGATGCGTTTGATCAACTCAGCGTATTCTTCCTCGATCTTGTCGCGTTCCAGCCCGGTAAGCTGGTAGAGCCGCATTTCGAGGATGGCGGTCGTTTGGATTTCGGAAAGCTTGAACTTCGCCATCAACTTCTTCTGCGCGTCCGCCCGGTCGTCGGCTTCCTTGATGATCTTGACGACGGCGTCAATGTTGTCGAGCGCGATGCGGAAACCTTCGAGGATGTGGGCGCGCTCCTCGGCTTTGCGCAACTCGAACTTCGTGCGGCGGGTGACGACTTCCTTGCGGTGCGCGATGTAACATTCGAGCATCTGCTTGATGTTCATCGTGCGCGGCTTGCCGTGGTCAATCGCCAGCATGATGACGCCGAACGTGTCCTCAAGCTGGGTGTGCTTGTAGAGGTTGTTGATGACGACCTTCGGGATGGCGTCGCGCTTCAACTCGATGACGATGCGCATGCCTTCCTTGTTGGATTCGTCGCGGATGTCGGAGATGTCCTCGATCTTCTTGTCGTTGACGAGATCGGCGATCTTCTCGATGAGAGTGGCTTTGTTGACGTTGTACGGGATCTCGGTGACGATGATGCGTTCCTTGCCGCCCTTGACTTCCTCAACGCCGACGCGTCCGCGAATCTTCAGCGAGCCGCGGCCGGTGAGCAGGTAATCCTTGATGCCCTGCTTGCCGCAAATCAGGCCGCCGGTCGGGAAATCCGCGCCCTTGATCATCTTTGCGACCTTCTCCACATCGAGATCCGGTTCGTCAATCAACGCGCACGCGGCGTCAATCGTCTCGCCGAGGTTGTGCGGCGGGATGTTGGTCGCCATGCCGACGGCGATGCCGGTCGAGCCGTTGGCGAGCAGGTTCGGAAACGCTGCCGGCAACACGACCGGTTCGACTTCCTTCTCGTCGAAGTTCGGCTGGAAATCCACCGTCTCCTTGTCGAGGTCCTTCAGCAGTTCCTCGGCAATCTCTTCGAGCCGGCACTCCGTGTACCGGTAGGCGGCGGCCGGATCGCCGTCAATCGAACCGAAGTTGCCCTGGCCGTCAACGAGCGGATACCGCAGACAGAAATCCTGCGCCATGCGGACGAGCGTGTCGTACACCGACGCGTCGCCGTGCGGGTGGTATTTGCCGAGCACCTCGCCGACGACCTTCGCGCACTTCGTGTAAGGCCGGTTGTGGAGCAGGCCGATCTCGCGCATCGCGTAGAGCACGCGCCGGCTGGACGGCTTCAACCCGTCCCGCACGTCCGGCAACGCGCGCCCGACGATGACCGACATTGAGTAATCAATGTAAGCCTGCTGCATCTGTTCGCTGATATTAACCGGCGAAACTTTTTCATTTTGTGCAAACATGGTGTTGTTTCCTAGTGTTACGGTTCTAGTCTCTTCAAAATCTCTTCCGTTATCTTGCGGGCTTGGATGGCGAGAGCTTGAGAATCATTTTTAGGATTGTTCGTCCAGCCGGCAACCGGTAACCCGAAAGCCAAAACCTTGCGGCCATTGCTTCCTCTTTTCATTCGAGGGCCAACTGCATCGAACGGCATCGGCTGCTTGCTCAACTCCGCGCCGTCTCTGTTGTGGAAGGTAAACTCGCATCTCAACGCTTCCCCCGGCCAGTCGGATGGCCAGCCGTCAAACTCGTTTCCCTTCGCACGTAAAAAGTGCAGTTGATACAAGTGCGGATGCTTGGCCGGTCTGTGATACACACCGACCCAGTTATGATCGCCCTTCGGATTACCGGGCAACCCTTGAAGTTTGTCTGAACTGCTCAGCCAAGAGATGACCCCGCTCCAAGTCTGCTCCAAAGCGTCGCGTGTTTCAGTGCCTTTGGCCCGCTCCGTAGTCGTCGGAAGCCAGCCTTTGGTGGCGCGCACACTGTACATACCGGGTTGCCGCCAAAACTCCGACAGTTCCTCAAACAGCCATTTTTGGAACTGGTCGAGTGGTTTGTCGGCCATCTCGCGCACAACCGCCTCGTGTAACGAGAACCACCGAAACGATTCCGACTGATTCAGCAAGGCCACAGGGCAAGCGTTTGGTGCTGGAAGTGTGGCGCGGTCGTTTAGCCGTGACTTGTCCCGGCTACAATAGGCTATGAAGATGCGGCGCTGTCCGTTCTGGCCAGAATACCACTTGGCGACTTCGACGTACTTCTGAATCTGACTGAACACCTCGCCCGAGTTGTCTTTCGCCTCGCGTTCGCCTAGCGGTGAATCTAGCTTGTGCTCAAACCAGACCTCAAAAAGAACCTGTTTGCCCCCACACACCGTTGCAACCATATCCAGCACAGCAGTCCCGTACTTTGAAATCGGGCATCTCTCAACTTGGGCTGAGAAGTTCAGTTGCGCGCCTTCTGGCACATCCAAATCACTATCTGGCGATTCCGCTGCCAGCCACCGCAGGATTGTGTCGCCGAGATCAGGTACGAATTGAACTGTGGTGGCGAGCAAAGCAGTAAAAGTATCTTCGTTCCCTGCCGGCAAGTTTCTAGACAAGCTCTTGAAGAACTCGCCAGTTCCTGGCTGTAAATTCTGAGATTCTTCGCTTCGTTCAGAATGACAATGGAGGGGATGGCTCATGGCGTATCACGCTCCTACCGGCAACGGCGGTAGGAACTGCTCCAAGTATTTGTTTTCTTCGGTGGAAAGATGTTTGGCCCAGAGGCGCTGGGTGTCCGGCCAAGCGATGAACCGTTTGCTGCGACGAATCCCGTACAGCAGAACCTTGTAGGTGAACTTCGCCCAATACTCCGCCGAGTAACCGGCAAGCCGGTCAGCGAAGTCCGGGTAGGCCGGCTGCAACGCGGCTTGCATCATCGCCAAGTTGTCGCCCTTCGGGTTCAATACCTCGCAGAACACTTCGCGCGGTCGCAGAGGCAAGACGGCATCAAGAACCTGCTGCAAAACCTGTCGGTCATGGAACGGCAGGAACGGCGCGGCGGCAATGTAGATCGGGATGTCGCGCTCGGCTGCCTTCTCGATCATCCGCAACCGGCGCGTCGGCGACGAAGCGCGCGGTTCGAGAACGCAGGACAGCTTGTCGTCAAAGTGGCCGATGGACGTACCAAGCAGGACTTGCCGGCGATGGGCGGCGAGCAAATCAAAGTCGCGCTCGACCAGTGCCGAGCGTGTTTGGATTCGAACCTTGTGCCCGGCTTCCAGCAGCAACTCCAAGCATTGCCGGGTCAGCTTGAACTTCGCTTCTGACGGCGTGTAGCAGTCGGTAAGGAATGACACCAAGATCCAACCGTCGCCCCACTCGGTGCGTTTCGCCTTGTCGGGCGTGAACAAACGGAGTTGCTGGCGCAGCGCCTCGACGATGCCGTCTTTCGGATAGAGGTACGTACCCCACTCGGCTTGTTTGTGGCCGTGGTTGTTGAACTTCACCCCCGGCATAGCTGGACAATAGCAGTGGTAGCAGCCATGCTCGCAGCCGACGTAAGGGTTCAGCACCCAGTCGCCGAGGCGCTTCTTCCAGAGTCCGGATGGATTGATGGCGGTGATCACAGCAACTCCGGTTGTCCTTTCTCGTCGTACTTGATGATCTTCTGCCAGAACTCGTCGGCCTTGGGATGACGGGAGAACAGAGCCATCCGATATAGCGGACGGCCACCGGCTTCAACGGTCATTTGCCGGCTACCTTTGAATTGTAGCGCCTCCATCTTCTGGAAGAAGCGCGCCAACACTTGGTCTTTGAAGTCGCTGGCGTTCCGGCAACGCCAATCCCGCCATCGCCGTTCGCCGAGGAACTGATCGAGCGCAGTCTGCTCCTGCTGCGACTCGATGTAGTTGTTGGCGTTGAGCGTGATGCCCATCGCGTACTGAATCGTCATCAGCACGTCAATTGTCCGATTGCCCTTGAGCAATCGTTGAAGCGCGTCCCACGGGACTTGCTGGATGCCGGTAGGGTCAACGAATGCCACGACCAAGGCGTTGTCGAAATCCAATTTGCCCTTGGAGACCAGCGCAGCCCAATCGTCTTGAATCACTCTCGCTTTCGGGTTCACCTTCGCAACGCGTTTGGTCAGTGCGTCTGCCAAGACCGGATCACTCTCGATGAATATCCAGTCGGTAAACTCGTGTTCCAACGCAATGAGCGGTGAACCCGGTAACTCCTCGCCGGTGTTCTCGATCTTGCACAAGCCCGGTCCTGCCATCACGTCGAGATACACTCGACGCGGCCACTTGTTCTTCATGCCGGTCGCCGTGATGCCGCAATACCGGTCAAGGTAATGATGCTTGCGTCGCACCCAACTCCCACTTGAGCGAGCCACTAGACCGTCAGAAGCAATTGGTTGTTGTGGTGAACTCATTGCTTTCCTAAAAACAACTTGGTTGTGGTGAGAAAACTGTCAGCGTCCACGAGGAGTTCCTGGAGACGGTCGCTGTCGGGCGGCGTCTTGGAGCCGAGGTCGGCGTCGTGGTGAAGTTGGGTGGCGCGTTTGAAACGGTCGCCGATCTCCTGCGGGATGAGGCCGGTCTTGATGAATTCGCGATGGAACTTGGCGGCCACGTTGCCGTCGCGGGACGGGCCGAATTCCTTCGAGGCGAGCAGGGCGCAGGCGCAGTAGAACATCGTGAAGTAGATGCGATCCATCGCGCCAAGCCGCATGTCCTGCTGGACGAGCAGCCGGGCTTCCTTCAGGCTTTCGTCGGCCTGATAGAGGCGGAGGTTGATGAGGTCCTGTGTTTCGGGAGTCATGGGCGGATGGAAACGACTTTTCCACCACGAAGACACGAAGGACACGAAGAACGGCCAGGCTGGAAAGCCTTCGTGCTCTTCGTGCCTTCGTGGTGAGTAATCATGCTGGCACGCTCACACGTCGAGATTGCGGACATTGAGGGCGTTGTCTTCGATGAACTGGCGGCGCGGGGCAACTTCATCGCCCATCAGGATCGAGAAGATGTTGTCGGCGTCGGCGGCGTCGCGCAACTCGACCTTGAGCATCTTGCGCTTGTCCGGGTCCATGGTGGTTTCCCAGAGCTGCTCGGGATTCATTTCGCCCAAGCCTTTGTAACGCTGGATGAGCAGGCCGCGTTTGCCGAATTCCTTGATCTGTTCCAGAATGGACGGGATGGAATTGACCTCGGTGCGCTTCTCTTCGGCTTTGGCCTTGGGTTTCTTGTCTTCTTTCTCCTTCGGCTCGCCGGGAGGCTCGCCCTCCAATAACTCGAAGAGCGGTTCTTCCTGGGCGGCGTAGTGGTCGAGGTTGAAGCCTTTCTTCTCCAAGGTCTCAATGACGGTCTGGATGCCGGCGGACTCGTAAAGCTCGATGACTTTGACGCGGTTGCCCTTGCCGTTGCCGTTCGCGAGTTTGTCGTCTTCGACATCGTCGAGGTTCTCCTCGATCTTCTCGGTGAGCTTGGCGAGTTCCTTGTCGTTGCGGGCGAACTCGAAGCGGACGACGTTCTCTTCCTTCACGCGGACGGCGTAGGTGGGGAATGCGCCGCTCTTCTCGTCGCGATGGCCGAGGTAGTCCTCGAACTTGATGCCGCGCCGTTCGATGGTGTCCACGAGCTTCTCCAATTCCTGAAGCGATTCGAGGACGGTGAGCAACGGTTGGCCGGCAAACTCTTTCTTGTCCTTGAGCCGGTAGAGATGGGCGTCTTCGCTGCCGAGTTCGATGAGGATGCGGCTCATCTGGTCGTCGTTCTCGATGTATTCCTCGCGCTTCTTGCGTTTGATTTTGTAGAGTGGCGGCTGGGCGATGTAGATGTGGCCGCGTTTCACCAGTTCCGGCATTTTGCGGTAAAAGAACGTCAAGAGCAGCGTGCGGATGTGCGAGCCGTCCACGTCGGCGTCGGTCATGATGACGATGCGATGATAGCGGAGCTTGTCGAAGTTAAACGCGCCCTCGTCCTCACCGATGCCGAAGCCGGTGCCGATGGCGGTGATCATCGTGCGGATTTCGTTGTTGTTGAGGATCTGGTCAGCGCGGGCTTTCTCGACGTTGAGCAGTTTGCCGCGGATCGGCAACACGGCTTGGAACGCCCGGTTCCGGCCCTGTTTGGCCGAGCCACCGGCGGAATCGCCCTCGACGATGTACAGTTCGCAAAGTTCCGGGTTCTTCTCGGAACAATCGGCGAGTTTGCCGGGCAGGCCGCCGCCGGTGAGCGCGCCTTTGCGGACGGCTTCGCGGGCTTTGCGGGCGGCCTCGCGGGCGCGGGCGGCGGTAAGCGCCTTGTCGAGGACACGCTTGGCGACCGGCGGGTTCTGTTCGAGGAAGGTGGTGAGACCTTCATAGACGATGGAGTTGACGATGCCCTCGACTTCACCGTTGCCGAGTTTGGTCTTGGTCTGGCCCTCGAACTGCGGGTTCGGCACTTTGACGCTAACGACGGCGGTGAGGCCTTCGCGGAGATCGTCGCCGCCGAGCGTCGGGTCTTTTTCTTTCAGGAGATTGTTGGACTTGGCGTACTGGTTGATCGCCTTGGTCAAGGCGGAGCGGAAACCGCTGAGGTGCGTGCCACCCTCGATGGTGTTGATGTTGTTGGCGTAGCTGTAGAGCGATTCGTTGTAGCCCTCGTTGTACTGGAGCGCGACTTCGGCGGTGATGCCGTCCTTCTCTTTCTGGACGTAGATGACCTTCGAATGGAGCGGTTCCTTGGCGCGGTTGATGTGCTTGATGAACTCCTCGATGCCGCCGTTGAACTTGAACAACTCCTTTTTGTTGGTGCGCTCGTCAGAGAGCGTGATCTCGATGCCGCGGTTGAGGAACGCCAACTCGCGGAGCCGGTTGGCGAGAATGTCGTACTTGTACTCGCGCACCGGGAAGATTTCGGAGTCGGGCGTAAACGTGATCTTCGTGCCGGTGCCCTTGGCTTTGCCGATGACTTCGAGTTTCGAGGCGGTGATCCCGCGCTTGAAACGCATGTGATGGACTTTGCCGTCGCGCTTGACCTCGACTTCGAGCGTCTCGCTCAGCGCGTTGACGCAGGTCACGCCGACGCCGTGCAGACCACCGGAGACGGTGTACGATTTCTTGTCGAACTTGCCGCCGGCGTGCAGGATCGTCAGCACGACTTCGACTGCCGGTTTCTTCTCCGTCTTGTGCATGTCCACCGGGATGCCGCGACCGTCGTCAATGACGGTGACGGCGTTGCCGACGTGGATGATGACGTCAATGTGATTGCAGAACCCGGCCAGCGCCTCGTCAATCGAGTTGTCCACGACCTCGTACACGAGGTGGTGCAGCCCACGCTCGCCGGTATCGCCGATATACATGGCGGGGCGTTTGCGGACGGCCTCGACGCCCTCCAATTTCTGTATCTTATCGGCAGTATATTCCTGCGCGCTGGCGGCAGTTTTTACGTCTGTTGGCACGGTCTTTGACATCTACGTTTCCCTCCTTGGGAACACCCGGAATAATGCGAGAAAAACGCTGAAATAGCAATGTTTTTATCGACTTTTTTTCTCTACGAAATGCTTCTTGACAAGGGATTTAGAACCGTTAATCTAAGGCCAGTTGCCAAAGTTAGTCATGTAAATGAAAGTCAGCATCAAAAGTGAGTACGCTTGCCGGGCCGTGGAGGCGCTGGTGTTGCATCATCCCAACCCCAAACCGCTCTGCATAGAAGAGATCGCCCAACGCCAGCGAATCCCGCCAAATTACCTCGTGCAAATCCTCTTGGAACTGAAACGAAAAGGGCTGATCCAAAGCCGACGCGGCAAGATGGGCGGATACGTGTTGGCGCGCGCGCCGCAACAAATCACGCTCGGCGATGTATTGCGCGCCGTGCAGGGTGAGGTAATGGATTTGTCGAGCGTGAGCAAACCGGATTGCCCGGAGGAAATCAGGGCTGCATGGCGCCAACTCAAGTCCGCCATTGAAGATGCCGCCGGCAAAATTACATTTGAACAGATCGCCGCGGCGGCACGCCAACCGTCGCCGATGTACCACATTTGAGCTTTGCCGCCAGCGGACGGTTGCGGTACACTGTTGCCGATGTCACCCACTCACTCCACGCCTTCCGGACTCGCCATCGTGGTCTGCGACCAGATCATTGAGGATAAACTCACCCACAAAAAATCCCTGATCGGCATCTTCAACAACATTCACGCCGGCAGTTTCCCCTGTCGTCATCCGCAAGTCAGCGTGTTTGTCTCGCTGACCGAGGGGCGCGGCCAGTGCAACGCCCGGCTGCGGATCATCAACGAAGAAACCAGCGAAACGGTCACGGACGTCAACGGACCGATTCAGTTTCCGGACATTCACGCCGTGGTGGAATTGGTCTTCAATCTTGTCGGCCTTGTTTTCCCCTCTCCGGGTCTCTACTCAATTGAGTTCTATTGCGATGACGCGCTGGTGCTCGAACGCCGTTTCCACGTCAGCCATTCCCAGCCGCCGAAAGGCCCACCGCCCGAGGAGATGTAGCCCTTTGGTTGGGCGTGACGACTTTCAGAAGAGAAGAACATTTGCTGATTCTTCCGGCGACTCGCTGTGGGGATTGACGACGCGGCAGAGGTGGTCCTGCGGACGTTTCGCCGCCGTCATCTTGGCCCGGTAATAATCGCTGGCGGCCACGGCGATGTTCGGGATGCCGAGCGTATTGGCCACGACCACGGCGTGGTAGCGCGCGGAGATCATTGCGTCAAACCCGCCCACGTTGGTCGCCGCCTCCTTCCAATCGCCCGTCCACGGCGCAACGCGCCCGTCGCCGAGCAATTCCGCTGTCGTCCCGTAATCAAGGCCCGGCTCGGAATGAAAACAGAAACCGCTCACGTCCTGCCCGCGCAACGCCGACAACAATCCGCTCCACCACCGTTTTGTCTGTGGCCAATTCGGGTCGCCGTGTTGGCGGTAGATGCAGACGCCGATCTTCCGTCGATTGCCGACGACCGGACGCCGAGCCAACCCCGGGATCAGTTCTGCCACGCGAAATCCGTCATCCAACGCCTGCTGCGCCGTCAACCCGTGTTCCCGGCAGAATGCCAGCGAACCGGCATCGCGCACTGCGAGTTCGCTGCCCCGCAACGCCGCGGCGACAAAGGCTGCTTCACTGGGGGCGTTGAACGGCCCAAGCCCGATGGGCGCGCTGCTCACGGACACAGCGGCTTCCTTGGCGGCCAGCACCGGCAACAAATAGTAATCAGGACAAAACATTCCCGCCAACTAGCCGCCGCCAACCAGACGCAAGTGGCGGCAGTGACGGACGATCTCCAGCCACGGAGAGAAGGGTTGGTCAGAGAGCCGATATTTCGGCGGATACCAACTGCCGAGGCGCAGGCGACGGGACAAACTGCGCATCAACCGACGCACCCCGGCGTCGGCGCGCGGATCGAATGTCGCCACGGGGACATCAGGGCAGAGTTTCCGTGTGCCATTCGGATCGGCCCTGAGCACGCAGACGGCATCACCGAACCGTTCCCGCATATCGCGTATCGCCACGGCCAGCGTCAGCTTGTCGCCGGCATTGCCGCCGCTGTAGCCGCCCCAGAGCACGCACGCCGAATCAGTTGGAATGTGTCCAGTCAAAACCCTTTGATGGTGCCTGACGCTTTGCGCATGACAAGTGTTATTCTCAGTCGTAGTCTCTGCCTGCGATGGCCAACCGCTACTACAGCCCTGACGAACAGCGCGCCGACAAGGTGCGCGCACTCTTCGCCGCCATCGCGCGCCGCTATGACCTGCTCAACGACCTGATGAGCCTCGGCCTGCACCGCCGTTGGAAACAACGCCTCGTACAGTTGGCAGGACAACCCTGCACCGTTCTTGACCTCTGCTGCGGCACCGGCGATTTCGCGCAACGATTTACCGGGAGTGTTGTTGGCGTGGATTTCAGCAGCGAAATGTTGCGCGTCGCCGCCGCGCGCGCAACGCGCGCGCGTTGGGTGCTTGCCGACGCGCTTCGCCTGCCGTTTCCCGACGATTCGTTTGATGTTGTCAGCATCGGCTACGGCCTGCGCAATCTCGCTGATCTCAATGCCGGGTTATGCGAAATCCACCGCGTCCTTCGTCCCGGCGGGAAACTGCTGTCGCTCGACTTCGGCAAGCCGGACAATGGACTCTGGCGCGCGTTGTACTTTGCCCACCTGCGTTTCTGGCTGCCGGTTCTCGGACGCATCTTTGCCGGCAACGCCGATGCCTACGGCTACATCCTCGCCTCGCTGCAAGCCTATCCCGCCCAGCGCGGCGTACAGGAGTCTATGGAGCGAAACGGCTTCGTCGAATGCAAGTTCGAGGAGTGCTGCGCCGGCGCGATGGCGATCAATTGTGGAAGGAAACCACGCTGACGCAGCGGCGGCGGATCAGAAAGTTGTAACGCGTCTTTGACCCTGTCCGTCGCTTGGCTTTGACACCGGGATGGCGGCGGCTACATCGTCGTTGATACCGGCAGCCATGACTCGACAAACCGATTCGTTCCGAAACAATGAGGTTCTCTCTGGATCGGGCTTATGTTGAGTTCAGAACCGAAGGATTGGTCTTCATTGTTTTTTTATTCTGCCTGCGGAATACGATATAGATCTTGGGTCGCTGGACTGACGAGAAATGAGGAACGTCTTGTGAACGGTTCCGGCGGGACAACCTTATTCCGCCACGGCACCACATGCTGCGTGTCACATGCGGTATGTTCATCCAAGCAGCAAGCCAATGTGGCCTCAAAGCTTGGGCACCCGGCCTCACGCTCGACGCCCATTGATTGGCAGAGTTTGCTTGATTTCCCCCCTCATCTCTTGGAGAGTCCATCACGCCGGTGAAACTCTCTGTCATCATCATCACCCGCAATGAAGCCGTCAACATCCGCGCCTGCCTGGACAGCGTGCGGTTCGCTGACGAAATCATCGTCGTGGACTCGGAAAGCACCGACGAGACGCCCGCCATTTGCCGGGAACTGGGAGCCGTCGTGCTGACGGTTCCCTTTCGGGGCTACGGCCATCAGAAAAACCGCGCCCTCGATCAGGCGCATGGTGAGTGGGTGTTGAGCGTGGATGCCGACGAGCGGGTGCCGTTCCCGTTGCGCGATGAAATTCTCGCCGCCATTGCATCGGCCAATGCGGCGGACGGCTACCGGGTCGCGCGCCGCAACTACGTCGGCAACGTCTGGATTCGACACGGCGGTTGGTATCCCGACTACACGGTGCGGCTGTTCCGTCGGAACTGCGGCAGATTTAGCGAGCGACATGTCCACGAAGCCGTGGAACTCAACGGGCGGACGGCAACATTGCGAGAAGCCCTCGACCATCACGCCTGCCGCGATTTCGGGCAGTTTGCCAAACGACAAGAAGCCTATGCCAGACTGGCTGCGAATGATTTGGCGCGGCGCGGCCGGCGGGCGACGATGTTGGATGTCTGGCTTCGTCCCCTGTACACGTTCGCGAGGTCGTTTCTGCTGCGGGGCGGTTTTCTGGACGGCGTGAACAGCTGGAAACTCGCCTGCATTTACACGCGATACACCCGCCACAAGTATCTCCACCTTCGCACACTCCAACCAACCGGCCGCGCGGGAGACGGATGATGCGGGTGCTCTTCACCGAATCGTCAAAGGCGTTTGGCGGCCAGGAGCGGCGGCTGCTTCACGAAGCAAGGCTGCTCCGGACTGCGGGATTCGATCCGCTGATCGCCTGCCCCGGCGATGCCGCGTTGTTTGACCGCGCTGTCGCCGCGGGGTTCGACGTGCGCGCCGTGCGAATGCGCAACTCCCTGCAACCATCGGCCATTCTTTCCATCGTCTCGCTGCTTCGCCGCAAGAAGGTGAACCTGATCTACAGACATTCCGGCAAGGACTCGTGGATTGCCGGAATTTGCGGCCGGCTCACCGGCGTCCCGCTGATGCGGAGCCGCGAGCTGCTGACCCCCATCCGCGACGCTTCCGCTTACCATCTGCTGCCGAGTCGCGTGCTGGCTTGCAGTGGCGCCGTCCGCCAACAGTTGCTCGACGCCGGCGTGGGCATGGAGAAAGTCTTCGTGCAATACCCGCCGGTGGACACGCGCCGGTTTGCGGCGGCCAACGAGGCGGATCGCCGCGCCGTGCGAGCCGAACTGCAATTGGACGGGCGTTTTCCGGTCCTGGCATGTGTGGCGCGTTTCATGGCGGAAAAACGACAGGCCGATGTGCTTCGCGCGCTGCCCAGGATCACAACCGATCATCCAACAGCCTTGTTGCTGTTTGTCGGCAGCGGCCCCGACCTCGCGCCGTGCCGGGTCATGGCCAGCGAGTTGGGAATGTCCGGCCACGTCCGTTTCCTTGGCGAGCGCGAGGACGTGCCGGCTGTTCTTGCGGCAACAGACATCTTTGTTCTTCCGTCGGCCATCGAGCCGTTCGGCATGGCGGTCGTGGAAGCCATGGCCGCCGGCGTGCCGGTGGTCACGACGCACACCGGCGGGCTTGCCGAGATCGTCGCTGACAACGTCAACGGCCTGCTCGTTCCCGTTCATTCCCCGCCGTCACTGGCCGCCGCTGTGCTGCGGATTGCCCGCGACGCGGAACTGCGCGCGCTATTGATCCGCGAAGGACGCCGGCGCGCGGAGGACTTTTCCGAGCAACGCGCGCTTCAGCGCTTGCTGGAGCACGTGCGGGCAGTGGCTGTCAGAGCCAATCAACAGCAGCGCTGACAGGCTCAGGCAAATCCGCCGTGCTGTTGACCATCACAAGGCTGGCGCCCTCCCGGCAACATCGGTACCAAGCAGCGGCGCCTTTGCCATAAAGACTGACCTTGCCACACTGCGGATTGGCGCGAACCATTTGTGGCGGAGGAATCAGACAGGTCGAAGGCCTTCCCAACGCATGGGCAGCGTAGTGGGAAAATGTCGAACAAGACGAGGCCACAATCAGACGGCAACACCCCAACGCAAACAAATCCGCCATCGGATGGCGCTTGGAGTAGTGGCCATCGCCCTTGTAGTTGTAGGGGGAAGACGTCGGCAATTCGAAGATGTCAAAGTTTTTCTTCAGCACGGCCAGCGCGTCGGAATTCCCGGTGCAGGAGAGGAAGAACGCCACGTCTTGGTGTGCCGCCGCAATCTTGCCGAGCACAAATTCATACCACCACGTCGGCGTTGCCGGCCATTCCGCGCGCTTCACATCGAACACATCCTCATCAGCAAGAGCAAAGTCCCCCCGACGCACATGAACCCCCACCACGGGCCTCGCTGCGTACCGGCCAAAGACATCCCGAATCATCTGCGCCAAATCCACCCGCAGTCTGACCCGTTGCGCTGTCCGAACATAGGCAGGCTCCAACAAATGCGCGGGACCATGGTGCGTTCGCAGGATGATTCTGCGGTAATCCTTGAGCTTCGCAAACTGATCGTCATCGCACTCATAGATTCGCACTGCGCCCAACCGCCCCGTCAGGCCCAACCCCTCCCGCCGTACGCCAACCACCTCAAACGAATCCAGTTCCGGCCAGTCCAGGCACACCTCATGACCGTAATGTTCTGAAATGACAAATCCCAAGGCCAACGTTTCCAGCCGCGTGCTGAGTCCAACGTAATCGGTGATGAAAACTTTTCCGGCGCGCATGTTTCAAGTCCTTCCATTAGATTAGATGCCATTCCGCGTAAACAAACAACACATCATCCCTTCCGTAAACGAACTGCCTCCAACGCCTCGGCAACGGTGCTGCTGGTGGACAACACCTGATGGCCTTCCCCCCACGGACGCCACCACCGCACATTCGATTCCGGACCGAAAAAGGCCGCCACCTGCGTCCCCATCGCAACCGCCATGTGCATCGGCCCGCTGTCATGCCCCACGAACACGGAAGCCCGCTTGAGCAATGCGGCCAGTTGCAGCACCGTGGTTTGTCCCACGACCGAAACCGCCGGGGATTGCGCCGATGACAACACCCATTCAGTGTCAGCGGCTTCTGCCGGGCCGCCAACATACACCACGGGCATTGGCAGCGCGCGCGCAAACGCCACCCAATGCTCGCGCGGCCAGCGATTGACGGGGTAACGGCATCCGAGATGAACGACGGCAAACGGTTTCTCCGGCAACGGCAAGTTGTTCACATGCCGCTCGTCTTCCGGGCCGGTGCGCAATTCCAGGGACGTGTCCGTTGCTTTCAGCCCGAGACCTTCATCGAGCAGCCGGAGGCATTTCTCCACCATGTGCTCCTCGCGTTTCGCGATCATCCGGTGAAACAGCCCCCGACGCCATCGGCGCTCCGGTTCAAACCCAATCCGCAAGGAAGCGCCGGCGGCCCACGCCATCAATGCCGCGCGATCCCCATTGAGGAAGTCCAACGACACGTCATAGCGGCGTTCACGCAACTGCCGCAGCAATCGCCACGCCCGGCCGCGCTCCAACGGCAGCACTGCGTTCAGGTGCGGGTTGTAACGGAGAATGTCCTCCGTTCCCTTGTTGACCACCATCGTGATGTGGGACTCCGGATAACGTTGTCGCAACAGGCGGATCGCCGGCGTCGTCAGCAGCACATCGCCGAGGTAGCGGAGCCTGAAAAGGAGGAGGTTGTTCACCATAGGAAGATCCGGAATTGGTTGTGTGGTTGTTTTCGCAAAGCGTGTGATCATCTTCGCCGCCCCCTTATCCGCGCCCAGAGTTGTCGAAGGCTCCATTGTGGTGGTCGGGTGGTGCAACCAACCTCACGCTCCAGCCTCCGCAAGCACTTCTGTTGTGCTCGAATGATTGCACGACGCCCGTCAGCGTGTGTGCGGTGCTTGTCGAAAATCACCCGGGTCGTACGCAGGAAATCCGCGCGACGGCCGCTGCTGGCAGTGCTCCCGTCCACCCGCGCGCGGAATTCACACGTCATTTGTTTCAAGTGGTGGAACGGAAAGTGCCGTGAAAGACGAATCCAGAAATCCCAATCCTCGTGCGTGGTGAGTGATTCGTCGAAAAAACCCGTCTTCTCAATGCAAGCCGCTTCGTGCATCACACACAGGATGGGCACTAGATTGCGGACCAGAATGCGGTCGTTGTCCCAATCCGCGGAGTACGGGACGTCACGGGCGACACTTTCATAGCGACCATCCACCCACTGCTGTTGGGCACGGCAGGCATCCGTGTACGCCACGGTTGACGGATGCGCGTCCAGGTACTTCACCAACGTTTGCAGGTGATCGGGATGGAAGATGTCATCGTCGTCCAGATACGCAATGTACTTGCCGCGCGCGGCGCGCAGGCCGGTATTGCGGGCAGCAGCACGATCACGGTTGACTGGGTGTCGCACCTGTTGAATTCTGTTCCCGGCATTCAATGCGGCAATCACGCCGGCTACATCCGTGCCAGCATCGTTGACCACAATGATTTCGAAATCCAGAAATGTCTGGTTGAGAATACTGCGCAACGCTTCGGCCAGCATGGTCGGCCGGTTGTATGTGGGAACGATGACAGAAACTTTGGGGGGCGGCACGGCAGAGGCAACTTCCATTGGTGCCACGGTTGTTGCCAATTCTTGTTGGACCCCGAACATGCCGTTCCGAACCGCCTCCGGCATCGCAAACGAGATAGTGGTCTGCCCGGTCGCCAGCACTTCCTCCCAGCCGGTGATCACGGTGTCCCAACTGAAGCTGGACTGCCAGTGCTGTTGACCCAGCCGCCCCAACTCACGCAACAGGTCGGGACGATTGGTGAGTTTCTGCAGGACTGACGGGAATTGCTCCAACGGCGCGATGACTCCGCCGGCGTTGTCGTGGACCGCGCCGCAGGCCGGTGTGGCCAGCCATGGTTTGCCGTGGCTCATCGCTTCCAGAATCGTGACGGGAGAAGCGTCGCCCACTGACGCCAACACCACCATGTCCGCCGCTGCCATGGCCGCCGCCACATCGGCGCGGGGCAGCCCGGGAATCAGCAGAAACCTCTTGTCGCGACGGGCCGATGCCCGCACCTCTTCAGCATACGCGGCGTCGGCAGTCGGATGGCCGATCATCGCCAGGCGCCATTCGCCGGGCAACCGGCTCATCGTCTGCATGAGACCCAGATGGTTTTTGACCGGCCATAGATTGGCCACATGCAGCAACAACCTCTCGTCGTCCGCAATGCCGAAATGTTGACGGAACGACAAACCGGGCGGAATGGGCGCGGTGGCATTTGGCAGATAGACAAACGGAATCTTCTCCTCGCGGAGGAATTGCACCTCTTGACCGTTGCTGGACATGGCCACAACGACATTCAGCTTACGGAGAATGACGGCGAGGCGACGGCGGAATTCCCGGTCGTCACACCACTGCGCGAAGCCATCGGCGTTGATGATCGGCTGGCCGATGAGGCGCGTGTTGTTCGTGGCCGGCAGGTCTTCCAGCGCCCGGAAAATCCAGTTCAGCGGATCGGCCAGCAATACACAGGCGTCGAACTGGCCGGACAAAACCAGTTCCCGCAACTCTCGTGCGGCAATGGGCAAATCACGGCCGCGCTGCCGCGCCGAATCCAAAGAGATGATTGGCATGCCCCTGTGATACGGGCAGGAACGCTGACGGTGACGCAACGTCGCCACAGTGACAGAGGAGCCGCGACGGACCAAACGATTGCCCAATTCCTCGACCACGGTTTCCAAGCCGCCGACTGACGGCCAGAAATGGGTGCAGACCAACAACACGCGCTGGGGCGGAGTGACCGGAGTGGCACCCTGCAAGAGCTGTTGTGCCCGGCGCCGACGGGCCTCGCTGTAGAGGGTCGGGTGGTTGAGGACGATCTGCGCGATGAGGCGTTCGCGTTTCTCGTTGGCCGAATGCAACATCGTGCGGGCCGACTTACGGTAGAGGAACAACGGCGCAGGAATCCGGTAGCCCTGCCAGCCTTGCTGGATACACCCCACCCAGAAATCCCAATCTTCGTACCCCTCGCGCATGGCCGTGTTGTAGCCGCCCACCGCTTCCCAGGTTGCCCGTCGGATCAGCGCGCAGACACAGGCGACATTGTCCGTGTGGACGATGGTGTCGGCATCGAACTGCGGCAACCGGTGCAGATTGTTCTGCGCACCGGAATGTTGGATGTGCGAGTACACGAACCCGATCTCCGGGCGGGCATCCAACATCGCCACCGCCTGGCCCAGAAACGGCGGGGCGATCCGGTCATCGGCATCCAACGGCAACACGTACCGGCCCAGGCCGGCGCGAATGCCGGCATTGCGCGCGTCGGACAAACCGCCGTTGGTCTTTTCGAGGAGACGTATGCGACGGTCAGGATACCGGGCGATCAACTTCCGCGCCACTACGCTGGTGTTGTCGGGACTGCCATCGTTAACGATGATCAACTCCCAATCGGTATAGCTTTGTTCGACCACACTTTTCACCGCTTCGGGCAGAAAACGGGCTTGCTGGTAACAAGGGATGACCACGGAGACGACCGGCGTTGGGTTGATCGCGGGCACGAAAGAGAACGGGACTTCGTGGTGGCAGGCGCAGGGAGTGAAGTTCGTGAAGGGATCAAGGTCAAGTCGCCGGCCTTGGACAAATAGTTCGCTCAAGCTTTCCGCCGAGTACGCGGATTGCCGGCCCGCTCGGTTGTTTTCCACCGTCTGCACCTTGTTGACCGTCGCGCAGAACGCCAGCGATTGTGGTGGACACAGAAGCGCCGGATGCGACCACCGGAAGCGGTTTGCATTCCGGGCCATCGCCAGTTCGAGCGTGTTGGGATTGCTGAACTCCAGTGTCTGCAACAAAGACCGGATTTCAGCGGCGCGATAGATGGAACTGGAAACTTCCAACGGGTAACCGAAGTCACACGGAGCATCCGTCCACCGGTACTTCAGAACGTCGCGGCTGATGATTTCGAACTCTGGTGGTTGTTGCGGTTGGTTCAGCGAGTAACAGTACGTGGTATTCCGCCCCAGCCGGAGTGAAAAGCCGAGGGCATCGGGATGCTGATCCAGCAGACCCGTCAACTGGGCGAGGCTGAACTCGCGAACAACAATACAGTCATCCACGAGAAACAGAACATACGGCCCGGTTTTCAGCAATCGCAGGAGATCACGGCGGAAACATCGTTCGCGGACAAACTGCGTTTGGGAATGTTCGCGACGGACTTGTTGGTACAGTGATTCCTGGCAGTCGCTCGAAACGGTATAGAGCACATGCAGCCGGACATTCGGCGCATCGCGGCAATGCCGCGCGAACGAGCGCAGCATGCCGTCCAGTTGAAGTGGCCGGTCTT
>VHCW01000099.1 GCA_016871575.1 Verrucomicrobiota bacterium | reverse complement strand
ACTACGACGACCTCGTCCGCCCCGAACCGGCCAAGACACGCCGCCAGTCACCTGCGGCGAAGGCCGGCGAGACCGAGAGCAAATCGCTGACTCCGGAACGCGGGTTGGATATGGTGGTGGCGACCTTCGAGGCCATCAGTGAAGAACGCCGTGGCGACGACCCCATCTTCGGCTCCATGATCAAGCAGACCCTCAAGCGCCGCAACCCCGGCTTCAACGAACGCGCCCACGGCTTCCGCAGCTTCAACGACCTGCTCCTCGAAGCCCAGAAACGCAACATGCTCAAGCTCGAAGCCGACGCCAAATCCGGCGGCTACATCGTCCGAGGCGTCGAATGAATCGCTGCGCGGTTCTTGTCCTCGTCGCAGTTCTTTCCTGCGCCGCCGCACCGCGCGACCTCAACCGTAACGAGAATCGAAAACCCGGTACGGCGGATTGGCAACTCACACGCGTCCGCCTCGACAGCGCTACCGGCATGCGCTCGCCGTTTGTCGAAGGCTACTGCTCGCGTCAATCGGTTCTCGCCGGCGAGCCGCTCGACATCATGGTCTCGACCGATCCGCCATCGAAGTTCAAGATCGAGATCTTTCGCACCGGCTACTACGGCGGCAAAGGCGCGCGGTTGCTGAAGACGCTCGGGCCGTTCCAAGGCAAGGCGCAGACGGTGCCGAAGCCGGGACCGAAAGACATCCACGAGTGCAAGTGGGAAGTGACAGCGCAACTCACAATCCCGAAAGACTGGATCAGCGGCGTTTATCTTGGCCGGCTTACGACGTTGCCGGACGAGAAGGACAAGCCGTATTGGCAGAGCTACGTTATCTTCATCGTGCGCGACGAACGGGCCGCCGACATCTTGTTCCAGTGCTCTGATAACACCTGGCAGGCCTACAACCGATGGCCGACGAAATTCTCGGTTTATACGCACCCGAAAGGCAATCAGGGTCCGTGGGCCGATGTGAGCTTCGACCGGCCTTACGGTCGGCAGTCGCAATACACCGGGATTGTCAACGACCCGCTCTCAGTCGGTTCCGGCGAGTTCCTCTCGTTTGAGCAGCCGTTTTCATACTGGCTCGAAGAGAACGGCTACGACGTGACCTATTGCACCAACAGCGACATGCTCGCGCCCGATCGGGGCCTCAAGTGCAAGGTCTTTCTCAGCGTCGGGCACGATGAGTATTGGGACATCCGCCAGTTCCGCAGCGCCGAGAAGATGCGCGACGCCGGCGTGAACCTGATGTTTTTCTCCGGCAACGCCGTGTGCTGGGTCAGCCCGTTCCGTGCCAACAGCAGCGGTGTGCCAAACCGCATTATCTTCCGCGGCGGCCCTTATGGCGGAAAGCAGGAATACGTTCAGGAACGTCACACCAAGAACGGCCCGTTCCCCGAGACCGGTCCCGATGAGGGCTTGCTCATGGGCGCCCGCAACGGTCGTCCGATCAACGGCGGCGGCGATTGGATCGTCACCAAGCCCGGCCACTGGATGTTCGCCGGCACCGGCCTGAAGAAAGGCGACCGCATTCCCGGCCTCGTCGGTTGGGAATACCACAATCTTGCCGCCACGGAGATCCCCGGCCTTGAGATTGTCGCCGAAGGTCCCGTCTGGGTCGGGGGCACGACGTTGTCGCATTACACCGCCACGATCTATCCCGGCCCGAAAAAGAATTTCGTTTTCAACGCCGCCACCATCTTCTGGTGTCAGGATTTGTCCATGCCGCCGGGGCACACGTTGCCGTGGTCGCACTGGAGCCGGCCCCACGGCCCCGACCCGCGCGTGCAGCAAATCACGCACAACCTGCTGCGGAGGGCAATCGGCAAATGAGAACCACACTCTTGCTCGCGTGTTTGTTTGTTTGTGTCGCCGCACAAGCCAATCTCATTCGTGACGAGAATCGCAAAACAGGCGCGCTTGACTGGCAGCTCACGCGCGTCCGTACCGACAAGAACAACTACCGCTCGCCATGGATCGAAGGTTACTGCTCGAAGCAATCCGTCCTCGCCGGCGAATCGCTCGACATCATGGTCTCGACCGATCCACCGGAAAAATTCAAGATCGAGATTTTCCGCACCGGCTACTACGGCGGCAAAGGTGCGCGGTTGATGCAAACGCTCGGCCCGTTGCAGGGAACCGCGCAACCGATTCCGCCTCTCGGTGAGAAGCGTTTGCGCGAATGCCGTTGGAAAGCGTCGGCAACGTTGAAGATTCCCAAGGACTGGGTGAGCGGCGTGTATCTCGGACGGTTGACGACGTTGCCGGATGCCGATGACAAACCATACTGGCAGAGCTACGTCATCTTCATTGTCCGTGACACACGTCGCGCCGACGTGCTGTTCCAGTGCAGCGACAACACCTGGCAGGCGTACAACCGCTGGCCGGTCAACGAATCGCTCTACACCGACCCGCGCGGTGCCCACGCGCGCGAGGTCGCTTCGAGTTTCGACCGCCCTTACGGTCGCCAAGCGCAATACACCGGCATCGTCAACGACCCGCTCTCCGTCGGCTCCGGCGAGTTCTTGTCGTTCGAGCAGCCTCTCGCTTATTTCCTCGAACAACACGGTTACGACGTGACCTACTGTTGCAATAGCGATTGTCTCGACGCCTCGCAGATCACGCGTTGCAAGACGTTCATCAGCGTGGGCCACGACGAATACTGGGACGTGCGGCAATACGACGCGACCAAGGCCGCCATCGAGTCGGGCGTCAACGTCCTCTGGCTCTGTGGTAACTCGGTCTTCGGCGTCACCCCGTTCTCGCCGTCCTGCGATGGCCGGCCCAACCGGATCATCACGCGCACCGGCCATTTCGCCGGGCTGACTGACGAGGAGATGGCGCAGGCCGAGAAGATCATGACCAAGGAATGGAAGCGGATGGGGCCTGACGAGAGCCTCATCATCGGCGCGCGAACGATCATCCCGTTCAACGGCGGCGGCGATTGGACCGTCACCAAGCCCGACCACTGGATGTTCGCCGGCACCGGCATGAAGCAAGGCGACGCCATCCCCGGCATCGTCGGCTGGGAACATCACGGCGCGCCCGCCAAACTGCCCGGCCTCGAAATCGTCGCCGAGGGCACCGTCTGGGCCGGCGGCGTCACGCCCGCGCACTGGACCGCCACGATCTATCCGGGCCCGAAGAACAACTTCGTCTTCAACGCCGCGAGCATCTTCTGGGTGCAGGCGTTGAGCATGCCGCCGGGTCACACGTTGCCGTGGTCGCACTGGAGCCGCCCGCACGGCCCCGACCCGCGCGTGCAGCAGATCATGCACAACCTGTTGAAGCGCGCCATCGAACCCCACAAGTAAGGATCACATCCATGAATCGCCGCACGTTTATCAACCCACATTTACCGGATATGCTTCACAATCCGCAGGCAACAATCTATAGTTCAGCCCCATAAACAAAGGCTTTCGTCACTGTTGAAGTTACCAAAAAAGGAGAATCCAATGGGTGAAAGCAAAAAACGGGCTCTGCGCGTTAGTTTTGATGGACGGTTGAAGTTGGAATTTCATGGGGCGAAGATCACTTCCGATGCGGGTCTGCTGGTGTACCGCGAACTCGACGAGGCATTGGAACTGACCATCCGGAGTGGTGATCTGTTGGATGACTGGCGCACAGGGAAGAACACGCAACACTCACTGGTGGCGCTGCTACGGCAATCGATCTTTAGCCGTCTGGCTGGTTACGAAGATACCAATGACGCCGAACGGCTCGCGGTTGATCCCACCATGCGACAGGTCGTTGGCGGGCGAGCCAGCGAACGCAGTGCCGCCTCCACCAGTCAGATGGGACGATTCGAGACGGAAGTGTTGACGCAGCCGAGGAATCTGGCGGAGTTGACGCGGTTGTCGGGGATCTGGATTGAGGAGTTGCGGGAACGTCAACCCATGCGGGAACTCATTCTGGACATGGACAGCTCGGTCAGCGAAACCTACGGCGAACAAGAAGGCACGGCGTACAACGGGCATTTCGGCTGCACTTGCTACCACCCGCTGTTTTGTTTCAATCAGTTTGGTGATGTGGAGCGTACCTTGTTGCGGGAAGGCAATGTCCATAGTGCCAAAGATTGGCTGGCTGTACTGGAGCCGGTGGTGTCGCGCTATCGCGGCCAGAAGTTACCACGCTACTTCCGGGCGGATGCGGCCTTTGCCAACCCGGAAGTGTATGAGTTTTTGGAAGCCGAAGGCTATAGCTATGCCATTCGCCTGCCGGCCAACGATGTGTTGCAGCGGGAGATCGCGCCGCTGCTGACCCGCCCGGTGGGACGGCCATCGAATACACCGGTGGTCTGGTATGCGGACTTTTTGTATCAGGCGCAAAGTTGGAATCGCGCTCGCCGCGTGGTGGCCAAGGTGGAGTGGCACAAGGGCGAACTGTTTCCCCGCGTTGGGTTCATCGTGACCAACCTGACCCGGTCAGCCAAACGGGTGGTACGGTTCTACAACCAACGGGGCACGGCGGAACAGTGGATCAAGGAAGGCAAAAACGCCGTCAAATGGACCCGGCTGTCTTGTCACGACTTCGTGGACAACCAAGTGAGGTTGCAGCTATTTGTGTTGGCGTACAATCTGGGCAACTTCCTGCGGCAGGCGGTGCTGCCCCGAGCGGTGCGGCACTGGACGCTGACGACGTTGCGGGAAAAACTAATCAAGATCGGAGCGAAGGTAGTGCGCCATGCCCGGCAAGTGATCTTCCAGATGGCGGAAGTGGCAATCCCACGGGAATTGTTTCGGATGATTCTGGAGCGGATTGGGCGATTGAGGTTGCCGACACCACAGACGGGTTGATGTCAACGGAATGAAATAGCTGCAAAGTGTGCGTGAGGAGGGAAGGATTGTGCCGATGATCGGTCAAAATTCGCAATGGAACCCGTTCGCAAGCAGAAACAATGTTGTTGGATGCAACAATCTAGTCTGGAAACGGTTACAATTAACTTGCGGACAACATCAGAGAGGATAAAATGCCGTCGATGAAACTAACTGCCTCGCGAAAAACGCAGGGCATAAACCATATGGGAAATGTCGGGTAAAGAATAGGAGGAATGCCATGACGGAATTTATTGATTCTCCACTCAGTCGAAGACGTTTTCTGCAGCAGAACACAGCGGCTTTTCTGGCCGCCTCCGTGGCGGGTATGACTGTTGCCGAATTGTTCGGAGCCGCGCGGCCTGGCGCGAAGAATCCGCATCCCATTCGTCTGGGTATTGCGGGGGGCGGACCCTTTGGCAACACGTTCCAACATTTTCAGGACCATCCGGATTGCGAGGTGGTTGGCGTCACTGATGTGCGACCGAGGCGTCGAGCGCGGCTGATGCAGACGTATCGTTGCTCCAAAGCCTACGATTCGCTTGAGGAGATGGTGAAAGATCGTTCCATGGATGCCATCGCCATCTTCACCGACGGCAACCTCCATGTGGACCACGTGGTGAGGGCCATGAAACATGGCAAGCATGTCATATCGGCCTGCCCGGCAGCGTGGGGTAGTTACGAGGATGCAGACCGTCTATACGACGCGGTCAAATCCAGCGGGCTTACCTACATGATGGCCGAGACCAGTGTGTTCTCGGATTTCTATCTCTCCGCGAAGCAAATGTATGACGAAGGAAAGTTTGGCGATATCTATCATTTCGAGAGCGCCTATCAACATCCCGGCATGGAGGTGCTTTGTCATGAAACAGGCAACGATGGGCCGCCGTGGGAAAAGGGAAAACGAACTTGGCGGCGCGGCTTTCCGCCCATGTTTTATCCGACGCATAACATCGGTTATTTTACCGGCATGACCGGCGAACGGTTGGTCGAGGTCAGTTGCACCGGCTGGGGTGATGACGACCCGATCCTCAAAGACAATGCGTACAAGAATCCTTTCTGGAATTGCTACGGCCAGTTTCTCTCGGACAAGGGACACTCCGCGCGCATTGACATTGTGTGGAAAGGCCCGGTCATGCCGGGGCATCCCACGCGGTGGACCGGAACCAAGATGAGTTTCTACGCGAACAACAACCCCCAAAGCGCTCTGCATCCCGCGACACTGATTCATGAAGGACAACTCGAAAAGGCCAGTGACGGCTATAAGCACCAAACCGGCCACAAAGAATTGTTCCAGCAAGAAGAGTGGTATCGAAGCGAGCGTCTTCCCGAACCGTTGCGGGTAAGGAACAAACATTGCGATTCACACACATTCATTTGCCATGAGTTCATTCAAGCGTTAAAAGAAAGGCGACGTCCGCTTGTGCATGTGGCTGAGGCGTTGGCCTACACCGTGCCCGGAATCGTGGCGCATCAATCCGCGCTTCGGGGCGGTGAAAAACTGAAGATTCGCCACTACGACGTTGTATGAAGAATAATGACTGATGAAACGGTGCCCCTATGAAAACAAATCTCAAATTCCCGCTTTTTCTTATTGCCTGCCTGTTAATGCCGGTATCTTTTTTGCCTGTTTCTGCGGTCGAACCAAAACCGAACGTCATCATTATTCTGACCGATGATCTCGGCTACGGCGATCTCGCCTGTTACGGGCATCCGAAATTCAAGACGCCCCATCTTGACCGGATGGCCGCTGAAGGGGCGCGTCTTATGCAGTTCAATTGCCCATTAAGGGAATTTTCAGCCGTATATTTAAAACGCGAAACTGTCGCTGAAGTAATTTCAAAATAGGAAAAACTCATGACTATCATCAGGCTGTTCTCTGTTCTGTTGTTCCTCTTCGTTCCGCCATGGAGCTTTTCCGGCGATAAACCAACTACTCCGGAAGCGGTCAGGCTGCGGGAATGGACTTTCCGGGAACCCGATGATTTCCAGGGCTGGGAAGCCCGTCACTGGTCGAAAGTCTCCGTGGCCGAATACAGTCTGCGCGGACGAACGGAAAAAAATGCCCAACTGTCTTCTCCGCCTATCGATCTGCCCGCCGATAAATGCAATATCCTCTCAGTGCGGATAAAAAGCGACAGCGTGGGAAGCTGCCGTATATTTTTCCGGACCGATGAGGAGAAGCAGTTCTCACCGGCCAAAATGACCGTGTTGAAAATCAAGGGCGATAATCGCTTTGGCGACTACCAGGTCAATCTGGGGTTGCATTCCCTCTGGACAGGAATGAGAAGGCAGCTGCGCTTTGACCCGGTCAACGAGGCCAATATCGAAATAGCCTGGCTCAACCTGGATTATTCAACAGCCATTACCCGGGTCGAAAAGGAGGCTCCATCCACTGAAGCCATATCTGAGGATAAATCCGTCAAACTGCCTCCCGCCCTCCAGCTCCCCTCGCCAGCCGACCTGTCCAGGCTGACCCGGACGTCAGTTTTGGAGATCAGCGCAGAGCCCGTGCTGGATAAGTACCCGGTTGAACGTCAAATCGATATACTCCGGGGCAGCCGGGAGAAATTTCAGCCGGTGTGCGACTTTCAGGATCTGTCCGGTTGGAAGCTGGAGCTCTACGGAAGTGCCCGCGCCCAGGCCGCCCGTAGCCGGGAAGTGCCGCTCTGGGATTCGTATTGTCTCAAAATTCAATTACTCGCCGGTGTCCAGCAAAACGGCTACCTCTGCCTTATTCCGCCCCGTCCGCTTTTAATCAGTAATACCTTTACCAGCGTCCAACTCTACGGCCGGCTGCGGATTAATTCTTCAAACAAAACCGAAATCGCCAACAACAGGGGTGGATATGTGAAGGCTCGTTTCCGGGATAGATCCGGTAGCATTTACACCGTACCGCTCGGTCCCCTTACCCATACCCATCAGGGGCAGTGGCGCCTGCTGCACTGTAGCTGGCAGGAGAAATCTTTTCTCGGGCCTGCCGCCGGTGTCGACCAGGTCACCCTCGCCCGCATCGGCGGCCTGCGCCGCTGCTCTTGGGAAGAGGAGGGCCAGGGCAGCCCGCAATTACCTCTGCAGCTGACGGCCTTGATTATTCTTTTACCACGGGAAGAGGTCGCCTCACAAGTGGAAGCTATTTATCTCGATTCGCTTGGGCTGTCCGTTGATCTCCAGCCGCAGCTTCCGCCCGGCACCGATCTCGATCTCCGCCCTTATCTGCAGACGACAGACACCATCCTACCGATGAATAAGGAACGGAAGTATACCAACCTGGTCATGAATGTCGGAAAAAGTTACCTGTTCAAATATTCCGGACCCGACGGAGAGCTGGTCTATTCTTATAAGCCGCAGTCGGGGCTGTTGTCCGACATCCAGGTTTCCTGGAACGGGAAAACCACGTTTTCCCCTCTGCACGGCGGCGGCCTCAATATCTGTCCCGGCGATGACGACCGCGAGGTGATTGCCGCCGTCGATCCGCTTGCCACCCGGGAATTGCTTTCGGTTCACCAGGTGGGTGAAAGAGTGCTGTCCCGCTGGCGTCAGCCGACCGCCGGGACACCGCAGGAATATACCGTGGAGATGCAGGTTAAGCAGAAGAGCCTGATTATTGACCTCCATGAAGACAGCGGCCGCTGCGCTTCTTTCACCTTCGGCCGGGCCGAAGGCGTAGCGGCAGGCCGGCTGGTGGATATTCCCTATATGCAGTACGATGGTTCGTCCATATTCAATGTCGCCCAGCCGCTGGCCCTGCTGGTTGACAACCAGCTTTTCGTGACGGCCATCCTCGATTGGTATAGCAGCGACTGCACTTATCCTTTCGGCGCCAACCCTGACCAAACCGGAAGGACTGCTGATACGTTTATTTACAACGGCGGCTGTTACTATTTGCGGAAGACCGACGGCCGGCGTAATCCGCTGCGCGAGCGAATTTTTCTGACCGTTTCGCCGGATTACCAGGAAGTGCTGCCTAGTATACCCAATCCGCGATCAACGTTCATATCACGCATGGCCGGTTCCTGGTATGTGTTCCGGGCTGACGTCATGCCCGAATTCTTCCGCCGGCTTCATGAATTCGGCCTGCGTGATATCCTGGCCCTGCATCACATCAATCACAGCCTCAATCCCGGGGATGGCAATGCCGTAAACTTCAGAGTTGATCATCCGCGGGCGGCGCTATTGCAGGGTCGCTGGCTTGAAGACTATGTCGACGGCTTGCGCCGGCTCGGTTACAGCTATGGTTTTCTGACCTACGGAGATCATATATCACCCTTCAATCAATATTTCCAGGAAGGCCTCATTTCTCGCGGTCAGGATAATTCGTTCCGCTTTGTCATCGGCGATACCTTGGCCCTCAAACCGGCTCAGGGACTGCAACTTTTCCGGGATTATTATCCGAAAATGTACGAAAAATATCGTCCTGATTTTCATCATTTTGACACCTACGCCGCCGTTTCGGAAATTGAACATATCGACTTCGATTCCCGCAATCCCCAGGCCGCCAGCTACCGTCAATCCCTGGCTTATAAGTGCCTGCAGCTGCTCGAGGTGAAAAAATACGGTGTGATTGCCAACGTGGAGGGGCGGCGCCATTTCATGGTGGCTGGTTTCGCCGACAGCGCTCACGGCACCTGCGACGGCAGGCAGTTCCAGGCGGAGAGGCTGCTCATTCCTGATTTCAATCTCCTGAAGATTCATCCGTTGATGGTCACCTACTACACCAAGCTCTTTCACAACCGGCGGGCCAAAAACCTGGAGGTGGAACCAGCTACCGGCTTCAGCCAGGAGCGGGCCTGGGTCATAGCCAACGGCCATGCCGGCTGGACCTACCCCCCCATTTCCTCCCGGCAGGATCGCGCTTCATTCGCGAGAATCCTCAGCGACTATTACACTTTCAAAAGCTTGCAAGGTTGCTATCTGCCGGCCAGAGCAGTTGCCATTGAATTCTACGACGCCGGTAGATTTTACGACACCTCCACCGCCCTCAAAAATGGTGCGATAGACGGAGGTCGGCTGCGCGTCAGGTATGAGAATGGCACCGAAGTGTGGGTCAATTACAATAAAAGCGACGATTGGACTGTGCCGACCACGGCCGGGGATCTGGTGCTCCCTCCCTGGGGCTATTATTGTTACCGCAGGAATTATCACCTGCAGTACGCGGCCCGGCGTGGTGAGGACAAGATCGAGTATGTGCAGTCACCGGGTTACTTATTCATTGACACCTTCGGCCGGATGCAGACCTGTGGCCCGCTCTCAGCCCGGGGTGCCGCCGCGGTTTTACTGTTGACCAATAATGCGCTGCTGGTAATTCCCACCGGTGGTTACGGCAATCCGGTTACAACCACCGAATTATCGCCCACGGTGGTAAACGGCCGCAGGATCGAGGATTTGTCCGGTTTTGAAAAGGTCGCCGCTGCCCGGGGCTGCCCGATAATCGAGCTCGACAAGAAGTATTTTTTCCCTGGCCGGACTGTCTTGGCGGTCGAAGCGTATACCGACGATGGGCAGCCGGGTGGTCCTTACCCCTTTCAGGATACCGGGGAGAAAATCCGTATCGAGCCGAATGATAAATTCCTTAAATACCTGGTCAGGGGTGTTAAGTGACTGCAGGTAAAACAATATCCACCGCCAATCCCGGCCGCCGCTGGCGGGCACGCTGGATCTGGCACGAGGCGGACAATCCCGCCGGATCGCTCTTTTTCAACTACACCACCTGGGCGAGCGCCAATGGCATTCCGGGCGAACTACCTGAAAATGACTACGACAACGACGGGCTTTCCAATCTGATGGAGTACGCGCTCGGTTTGGACCCCAAAGTTTCCAATCCGCTCACCTATAACTTCGACGACAACACGATTACCTTCCCCAAGGGCAGCGACGCCATCAACAATGGTGATGTCACTTACATTATCGAAACTGCGACCGACCTCGTCGCCGGCGATTGGAATTCGTCCGTCACGCACACCCCACCCGACGCCTCACCAACCATCCAATACTCATTTCCCAGCGATCAGCCAAAAGGCTTTGCCCGCCTAAGAATAATACTATCGGCTCCGTAAAAGCGGTTGGGTGCTTGCTCCCTCCAAACTCAAGGCCGGTAGGGCGGCTGAAAAACTTCGAGTTCAAACGTGTAGCCGAAGACTTGTTGGCGGCGGACGACGGTTTTGTGGTCCGGCTCGTGGACGTGCGGCGGTTCGGGCAGGTCTTCAAGGCGAACAAGGTTCTCGTCAAGCCAAAGACGGTACGGACGTTCCTTGGCCATTTTCTTTTTGAGTTCGTCATCGGCGACGATGCGGCCCTGTTCGGTATCAATGAGGAACATCCGGCCCGGCTGAAGCCGCCCCTTTTGCGCGATCATGTTTGGCGGGATGTCGAGCACGCCGACTTCGCTGGCCATGATGACGCGGTCGTCCTTGGTGACGTAGTAACGCGAGGGGCGGAGGCCGTTGCGGTCGAGACAGGCGCCGATCTTGACGCCGTCGGTGAACGCGATGCTGGCAGGGCCGTCCCACGGTTCCATGAGGCAGGAGTGATACTGGTAGAAGGCGCGTTTCTCGTCGGGCATTGACTCGTGGTGTTCCCACGGTTCGGGGATCATCATCATCATCGCGTGGGGCAGGGAACGGCCTGAGAGGATGAGGAATTCGAGGACGTTGTCGAACATGGCGGAATCAGAGCCGTCCTCGTGGATGATCGGGAAAAGTTTTCGGATGTCGGGACCCCAGACGTCGGAGCGGAGCATGGACTGGCGGGCGCGCATCCAACTGACGTTGCCGCGGAGCGTGTTGATCTCGCCGTTGTGGGCGACGTAGCGGTAGGGATGAGCGCGATACCAGCTCGGGAAAGTGTTTGTGCTGAAACGCGAGTGGACGAGCGCGAGCGCGGACTCCATCGAGCGATCGTTCAATTCGGGGTAGAACTTGTCGAGTTGGTCGGACATCAACATGCCCTTGTAGATGATCGTCCGGCAGGACAGACTGACGATGTAGAACCAATCGCCGCCCTTGATGCCGGAGTAGCGGATGCCTTTCTCGGCGAGCTTGCGGATGACGTAAAGCTTGCGCTCAAACGCGAGGTCGTTGGGCAGCTTCGGGTCGCGCCCGATGAACACCTGGCGGATGATCGGCTCGGAGAAACGCGCGGTCTTGCCCAGTGAACTGTCCGCCATCGGCACAGTTCGCCAGCCGAGGAATGGCAGGTCTTCGGACGCGACGATTTCCTCGAAGAGTTTCTCGCACTTGTAACGCTCTGACGGGTCAGGCGGGAGATAGACCATCCCGACGCCGTACTCGCGCGGCCCTGGCAACTCGATGCCGAGTTGGCCGCACGCCTTCTTCAGGAACGAATGCGGCACCTGCATCAGGATGCCCGCGCCGTCGCCCGTGTTCGGCTCGGCGCCGGCGGCGCCGCGGTGGCAGAGGTTGACGAGCACCTGCAACGCGTCGCGCACGATCTGGTTGGACTTGCGTCCCTTGATGTCCACGACGAACCCGACGCCGCACGCGTCGTGTTCCCATTGTGGATCGTAGAGGCCCTGGGGATTCATCTCAGTGTGTTCCTTTGCCGTTC
The DNA here is from genome assembly GCA_016871575.1 of Verrucomicrobiota bacterium. Classification (GTDB taxonomy): domain Bacteria; phylum Verrucomicrobiota; class Verrucomicrobiia; order Palsa-1439; family Palsa-1439; genus CAIKAP01. Next base: position 6,723 of record VHCW01000099.1, on the reverse strand, counting down.
TTGAGTAGCAAGTCCAGAAACTCGCGTGTGTTGGTGTAAAAACGTTTGCCGCGCCGATGCACAATGCCCAGCGGCCGCGTGAACTTCTCGCCGTTCAACCGCGCCGCCCCCAGCATCCGCAGCGCCACTTCCCGCGCCAGCGTCGGCTCCGGCAGGATCGCCACGCCCGCGCCGACTTCGACGGCGCGCTTGATCGCCTCGATGTTGTCGAACTCCATCACCACGTCCACGCGCGCCCCGCAGCGTCGCAACAGCCGGTCAATCTGCCGGCGGATCACGAGGTTCTTGTCGAACGCCACGAACTTCTCGCCCGCCAGGTCCGCTGGCCAGACCGCCGCGTTTCTCGCAAAACGGTGCCCCGGCGGAAACACCACCATCATCCGCTCTGCGCGCCACGGGATGAGCGTGATCTCTTTGCGTTGCTGGGGGAACGACACGATCCCAAAATCCACGGCATCCTCCAGCACGCGCTCATAGACGCGGTCCGGGTGCAGATACTCGACTTGGACGCGCGCTTGCGGATGCGACTCCGAGAACCGCTGGACGTACCGGCTCATGTCGCCCAGCCCGACCGAATAGATGGCGGCGACGCGGACGGTGGAGTTCAAGTCAGTCTGGACCTGACGGACGGCGTTCTCCAAGTCGGTGTAGCCCTGCAACAGGTCGCGGCACCCATCGTAGAACAACTTGCCCTGCGGCGTCGGATCCAACGGGCGGCGCGACCGGTCAATGAGGGTGACGCCCAGATGGCGTTCGAGGTTGTTCACCGTCTGGCTGGCGGCGGACTGAAGGACGCCGTTGGCCTCCGCGCCGCGGCTGAAGCTGCGGAGACGGACCACGTCGCAAAAGATTTTCAATGCCTCTATCTGCATTATCTTTCGTAATAGTTAATTGTTATAGCATCAGGATAACTAATCCCACGGCCCTCCCCTGTCAAGTACAAGGTTGACGCCAGCGCCGGTTCCGGCGAATATGCCCTGGAACCAACCACGAAGGACACTTATGAAAACTGTCAAACAACTCTCCCTCTTCCTCGAAAACAAACCCGGCACACTGGCCGCGATGTGCCGGACGCTCGCGGCCGCCAAGATCAACGCGCTGGCCATTTCCGTCACCGACGGCGTGGACCATGCCGTCGTTCGCATGGTCGTGGACGAGCCGCAGAAGGCCCTCCATCTGCTCGGCGAGCGGGGCGTGCTCGTTGTCGAGCGCGATGTCTTGCTGATCGCCTGCCAGAACCGCCCCGGCGAACTCGCCGCGATCGCGCGCAAACTCTCCTCCGCCAAGGTGAACATTGAATACGCGTACGCCGCCGCCGTTCCGGAAGCGAGCGCGGGCGCAATGATCCTGCGCGTGGACAACCTTGCCGCCGCCCGCCGAATCTTGAAAGGACACTAGAATGAGCACCCGCGAAAACAACGCCACCATGGCGGTCTTCCTCGACCTCGAAAACATCGCCCTCGGCGCCCTCGATGCGCATTTCCCGAAGTTCGACATCCAGAAAGTCCTCGAACGCCTCCTGCTGAAGGGCCACATCGTCGTCAAAAAGGCCTACTGCGACTTTGACCGCTACAAGGCGTTCAAGCGCGACCTCCACGAGGGCGCGTTCGAGATGATCGAGATTCCGCACGTCCGCCAATCCGGCAAGAATTCCGCCGACATCCGCATGGTCGTGGACGCCCTCGACCTCTGCTACACCAAGCAGCACGTGGACACCTTTGCCATCATCAGCGGCGACTCTGATTTCTCGCCGCTGGTGAGCAAGCTGCGCGAGAATGACAAGACCGTCATCGGCGTCGGCGTCAAGAATTCCACCTCCGACCTCTTCATCAACAACTGCGACGAGTTCCTCTACTACGACGACCTCGTCCGCCCCGAACCGGCCAAGACACGCCGCCAGTCACCTGCGGCGAAGGCCGGCGAGACCGAGAGCAAATCGCTGACTCCGGAACGCGGGTTGGATATGGTGGTGGCGACCTTTGATGCCATCAGCCAGGAACGCCGCAGCGACGACCCGATCTTCGGCTCGATGATCAAACAGACCTTGAAGCGGCGTCACCCCGGCTTCAACGAACGCGCCCACGGCTTCCGCAGCTTCAACGACCTGCTCATCGAAGCCCAGAAACGCAATCTCCTCAAGCTCGAAGCCGATGCCAAATCCGGCGGCTACATCGTTCGAGGCGTCGAATGAACCGCCGCACGTTTCTGAAAGCTGTCGCCGCCACGGCCGCAGTTGGCGCCGCGGCTCCCACCGTCATTCACGCCGCGGACGCAAAACCCGTCCTGCTCGGCGGCAAACCCGTCCACACCGGCGGCTGGCCGATGTGGCCCCGGTGGAATGAGGCGTGGGAACAAGGCGTCCTCAACGTCTATCGCACCTGCAAGTGGAACCGCAACTCCGACAAACACGTCGAGACCTTCGAGACCGCCTTCGCCAACATGCTCGGTGCCAAGAAATGCGTTACCACCACCAGCGGCACAACCGCGATGACCGTCGCCTTGCACGCCATGGAGGTGGGCGCTGGCGACGAAGTCATTACGTCGCCGTTCACGTTCATCGCCCCGTACAACGTCATCCTGAACGTCAGCGCGCTGCCGGTTTTCGCCGATACCAATCCTGAGACGCTGACGATGTGTCCGAAGAGCATCGAAAAGCTCATCACCGACCGGACCCGGGCCATCCTGCCCGTCCACATCTTCGGTTCGCCGTGCGACATGGACGCCATCAACGCCATCGCCAAGAAACACAAACTCGCCGTCATCGAGGATGCCTGTCAGGCGTGTCTGGCCGAATACGACGGACGCAAGGCCGGCACGCTGGGCGACCTCGGTTGTTTCAGTTTCCAGGAATCCAAACACCTACCGGCGGGAGAGGGCGGCGCCGTGACCGGCATGGACGAGCGCCTGATTGACAAGTGCAATTCCTTCCACAACGTCGGTCGTCCTGTTGGCGCCAACAAGGGCACCGGCGCGTTCACACGCGGCCACAACCTGCGCATGATGCAAGTGCAGGCTGTTATCCTTCTGCAAGAGCTTGAAGCCCGCAAACAGGACATCCTCACCCGCTGCGCCAACGCCGACTATCTCAGCGCCGCGCTGAACAAGATCCCCGGCATCGCGACCGCGCGCCTGCAAAAGAACAGCCGGGCCGTCTGGTATCTCTACCCGTTCCGCTACGACGAGAAGCAGTTCAACGGACTCTCGCGCGAGAAGTTCGCCAAGGCGCTCTCCGCCGAGGGTGTTCCGTGCTCGCCGTCGTATCGCGAGCAATACAACGAGGGCGTGATTGACGAGGCGATCAACTCGCGCGGCTTCAAACGCCTCTGGACCAGCGCCCAGTTGAAGGCGTACCGCGACAGTTTCCAGCAGTTGAAAGGCACGAAACAAGCCTGCCAGACCGTCGTCGCGATTGGCAACAAGATGTTGCTGGCCGAGCGCAGCGCCCTCGACCACATCCCCGAAGCCATCCGCAAGATCCAGAAGTTCAGCGCCGAGCTGGCAAAACGTTGAGAAGAATGACGAAGGACGAATGACGGATTGTCGAAGGAATGCGGAAATCCGAATGCTTCAAACACCGCGCTGCATTCATCATTTGTCCGCCATGTAAGTTCGTGCTTGAAGCGCGTCGGTCACCGGGCGTATGAAGTGCCACACCGTAACAACTGCGACGACCGCCGTAATCGCTGCGACACTCCGGTTGCCGCGCCGTAGTATAAACGAGCAAAACCAGTAAAGGAGAGTCCCATGAATCGCCGCACATTTCTGCAAGCTGTCGCTGCCACTGCCGCTTTCGGCGCTGCGCGCCCCAACATTTCCCTCGCCGCGGATGCCAAGCCCGCGTTGCTCGGCGGCAAACCCGTCCACACCGGCGGCTGGGTGAGCTGGCCGCAGTGGCGTCCGGAGTGGGAGGCGAAGATCATGGAGGTGTATCGCAGCCGTAAGTGGTTCCGTCTCTCCGGGCCGAACGTGCCAGAGTTCGAAGAGGCTTGGGCGAAAATGATCGGCGCAAAAAAGGCGCTCGCCTGCGCCAGCGGGACCACCTCGCTCATCATTGGCCTCAACGTCATGGACGTTGACGCCGGCGACGAAGTGATCACTTCCCCCTACACGTTCATTGCCACTTACAACGCCATACTCAACCGCAAAGCGTTGCCGGTGTTCGCCGACACCAACCCGGAGACGCTCACGATGTGTCCGAAGTCCCTCGAGAGCCGGATCACCGAACGCACCAAGGCCATCATGCCCGTCCACATTTACGGGATGCCATGCGACATGGATGCGATCAACCCCATCGCGAAGAAACACAAGCTGGCCGTGGTCGAGGACGCCTGCCAAGCGTGGCTCGCCGAATACAAAGGCCGCAAGTGCGGCACGCTCGGCGACGTCGGCGGGTTCAGCTTCCAGGAATCCAAGCACATCCCGTCCGGCGAAGGCGGCGTCGTCACCAGCATGAGCGAGGAGTTGATAGACAAGTGTAATTCCTACCACAACTGTGGCCGTGCTTGCGGCACCAACAAGGGCACCGGCAGCTTCACCCGCGGCGACAACTACCGGATGACGCAGTTCCAAGCCGCGCTCTTGCTCCAGCAGTTCGACAAGCTGAAGAAGGAAACCGCGATTCGTCAAGGCAATGCCGACCATCTCCGGGCCAACCTCGGCAAGATTCCCGGCATCAAACCCGTCCGTCTGCCGGAGAACAGCAAGCCGTCGTGGCATCTCTGCGCGTTCCTCTATGACGCGGAGCAGTTCAACGGCCTGTCGCGTAACAACTTCCTGAAGGCCCTTTCAGCCGAGGGTGTGCCGTGCTCCAGCCCGTATCGCGAACAGTACTACGACGGTCTGCTCGATGAAGCGATCAACTCGCGCGGCTACAAGCGCCTCTGGCCGGCCGAGCGACTCAAAGCCTATCGCGACAGCTTCCAGGAGTTGAAAGGCAACAAACAAGCGTGCGAGACGATGTTCGCGTTCGGTCAGAACATGCTCTTGGCCGACCGCAAAGACCTTGACCAGATCGGCGAGGCTATCCGGAAGATCCAAAAGCACAGCGCCGAGTTGGCGAAGGCTTGATGTGATGCGGTTGTTCTGGTGCGTTCTGACATTGGCGCTGCTGCTGGCCGGTTCCGCCTCGGCGGCGGACGGTTTACGGATTGCCGCGTTCCGGTGCGATGCCACGCCGCCATTTGGCGAGCCGATGGTCTGGGACGTGCCGCTGGAACGTATCGAGACGCCGCTGCTGGCAAAAGGCATCGTGCTGGAAGACAACGGTACGCGCTACGTGCTCGTCTCTTTCGATTGGTGCATCATCGGCAACGAATCGGAACTGGCGTTCCGCGAGTTGCTCGCGCGCGCCGCGAAAACTGACCCCACGCACGTAGCCGTCCAGACGATTCACCAGCACGACGCGCCGTACGCCGATGCCGGGGCGTGGCGGTTGCTGGAAAAAGCGCCGAACCCGCGCCCGCACCTGAGCGCGAAGTTCATGAGTGACTTGAACAGGCGATTGACGCGTGCCGTTGAACAAGCGGTGAGATACTTGGAGCCGTTTGACAGCGTCGGCTGCGGCGAGGCGAAAGTCGAGCGTGTGGCGTCGGAACGTCGGTTGAAGGGGCCTGATGGCAAGATCGCTGTCACGCGCGGCAGCGAGGGCGCGAAGAATCCAAAGCACGCCGAAATGCCGGAAGGCGACATTGACGCGATGGTGAAGACGATCTCGTTTGCCCGTGGCGAAAAGGTCCTGGTCAGGCTGCACTACTACGCGACGCATCCGCAGACGGTCTCCTGCACCGGTGGCGCGACGGCGGATTTTGTCGGTATGGCACGGGAGACGCTCGAACAAGACGAGGAAGTCATTCAAATCTATTTCACCGGTTGCTCTGGCAACGTGACCACCGGCAAGTACAATGACACCACGCCCGAGGCGCGGAACGGACTCGCCGAACGACTCCGCGACGGCATGATGGCAGCCATTTCCGCCACGCGATTCACGCCGGCGAAACGGCTTGTCTGGCGCACTGAATCCGTTTTGTTGCCGATTCGCAAGGACGCGGAATTTGCCGAGCAGAGCCGCGGATGGCTGAATGACCCGAAGGCCGCACCCGGCCTGCGCATCTACCGGGGCGCAATGCGGCTCGCCTCCATTGACCGGGCGAACCGGCCGTTTGCGCTGACTTCGCTCCAGATCGGCAACGTCCACATCGTCAATTTGCCCGGCGAACCGATGTTGGAGTTCCAGAAATTCGCCCAACACTGCAAACCGAAAGCGTTCGTCGCCGTCGCCGGCTACGGTGATGGCGGCTCGGCGTATATCTGCACGGACGCGGCGTTTCAGGAAGGCGGCTACGAGCCGAGCGCGAGCAATCTCGCGCCCGGCGGCGAACAAGTGGTGAAAACGGCAATTCGCCGGCTGCTGGGCGAATAGCTTGCTGTAGTCGCCCCGCTCTGCCGGGGCGCGGGAACCCGGCACGCCGGCGGAGCGGCGTGACTACAACGCAAAAACGTTTTCACGCGCCGTTGCTTGTGGTAAAGTAAATCCCAATGCCACTGTGTGCCGTCAAGTTCAACCGGTGTGAGCGTGCGCCGATCTTGTTTCCGGATCCCGCTGTCCCGGTGATTGCTTATACGAGGTCGCTGGGGGGAACCGGCAAGTTCCACGCGCACACAGACGAGGACTGGGAACTCTGCTATATCGCCAGCGGCACGGCGGACTACCGGCTCGGCGCGGAG
>VHCW01000098.1 GCA_016871575.1 Verrucomicrobiota bacterium | reverse complement strand
AGACGCTCGTAGTAAAACGGGTTGCGCGGATTTGGCGGACGGAAGCGATCCAACGCCGACCAGTCGGCCAACGGCGACGCTGTGACTTGGCCGATATTCTTCAAGTCAGTCACGCTCCAGCCACAGCCCCAGTCATCCGGCGCGGCTTTGTCAAAAAACCAGCCGGCCTCGGCGCGGTCCATTTCCCAGATATTGCAGACATCATCCGGAAACTCCGGCATCTTGTGGTTCCAATGCTGCCAACAAGGCAGGCGGGGTGGCTTGGCGAACTCAATGGCTCTACGAACGATTTCGCTGCGGTTCATGTTCCCAGTGTAAGCCGGCGCAGTTTGAGGTTGCAACTGGAAAGGAGCTTGCTAAGTTCACACCGCATTTTCACAGCACAGGAGATAACCATGTTGAAAGTCCAACGTCCCCACAATCGTCTTGTCGGCAGCAACCCCAAGATCGGTATCCGCCCCACCATTGACGGACGGCTCGGCGGCGTCCGCGAGTCGCTCGAAAAACAAACGATGAACATGGCGAAGTCCGCCGCCCGCTTCCTCCGCGAGAACGTCCGCCATGCCGACGGTACGCGCGTCGAGTGCGTGATCGCCGACCGTTGCATCGGCGGTATCGCCGAGGCCGCGCTCTGCGCCGACAAGTTCGCCAAGGAAGGCGTCGGCGTGTCGTTGACCGTGACGCCCTGCTGGTGCTACGGCTCCGAGACGATGGACATGGACCCGCTCATGCCAAAGGCGGTCTGGGGTTTCAACGGCACCGAGCGTCCCGGCGCAGTTTATCTCGCCGCGCTCTCCGCCGGACACAATCAGAAAGGCCTCCCGATCTTCAACATCTACGGACGCGACGTTCAAGACGGCGGCGACCAGACGATTCCCGCCGACGTGCAGAAGATGCTCCTGCAATTCGCCAAGGCTGGTCTCGCGGTCGCCACCATGCGCGGCAAATCCTATTGCTCGATGGGCGGCACCTCGATGGGCATCGCTGGCTCCATTGTGGACGTGTCGTTCTTCGAGGCGTTCCTTGGGATGCGCGTGATGTTCGTTGACATGGTCGAGTTTGTCCGTCGCATCGAACGCGGCATCTACGACCCGAAAGAATTTGCCAAAGCCATCAAGTGGGTTCGCGAGAACTGCCGTGAAGGCATTGACCCCAACGATCCGAAGAAGCAGCACACCCGCGAGCAGAAGGACAAGGAATGGGAATACTGCGTGAAGATGGCGATGATCGCCCGCGACCTCATGGTCGGGAATGAGAAGCTTGCTGCCCTCGGTTTCGGCGAGGAAGCGCTCGGCAACAATTCCATCCTTGCCGGGTTCCAAGGCCAACGCCAGTGGACTGATCACCTGCCGAATGGCGACTTCCTCGAAGCCATCCTCAATACCAGCTTCGATTGGAACGGCATTCGCCAGCCGTACATCGTCGCCACGGAAAACGATTCCCTCAACGGCGCGTGCATGTTGTTCAGCCACCTACTGACCGGCAGCGCCCAAATCTTCGCCGACGTCCGCACCTTCTGGAGCGCCGACGCTGTCAAGCGCGTCACCGGCCACACACTCGCCGGCAGCGCCGAAGCCGGCATCCTTCACCTGATCAACAGCGGCCCCGCCGCGCTCGACGGCACCGGCCAGCAGGAGATTGACGGCAAGCCCGCCATCAAACCGTGGTGGCAGGTCACGCCCGAAGACGCCGACAAATGCCTCGCCAACACCGAGTGGTGCAACGCCGTGCTCGAATACTTCTGCGGCGCCGGTTACTCGACACGCTACCGCACACGCGGCGGCATGCCCGTCACGATGTCGCGCCTCAACATCATCAAAGGTCTCGGTCCGGCGTTGCAGATCGCCGAAGGCGAGACCGTCGAGTTGCCCGGTGACGTTCACGATGCGCTCGACAAACGCACCAATGAGACATGGCCGACGACGTGGTTTGTGCCGCGTTGCTCCGGCAGCGGCGAGTTCCGCGACCCGTACACCGTGATGAACAACTGGGGCGCCAACCACGGCGCGTTCAGCTACGGCCACATCGGTGCTGACCTGATCACGCTCGCCTCGATGCTCCGCATCCCGGTGTACATGCACAACGTGTGCGAGACCAAGGTTTACCGTCCCAGCGTCTGGACTGCCTTCGGCTGCGACACACGCGCCTGCACAACCCTTGGGCCTATTTACGGCAAGTACTGAGCGACGAATGCCCACGAATCAGACACGAATGCTTATAAGGGCGCTAACCGGAACACGCCCCTGTTCCAATAGGTGGAAGGCGGTAAAGTAACTGTTGATGGTGCTAACGGAAAATGCGCTATTTCTTCCGCTCGCCAGTCTATCCCGTTCTGTTCAAAGTCGGTCGCGGAGCGGTGTGCGCTGCGACGCCCAAGGAACTCGACGCCTATCTCCGTCACAATGCGGCAGGATTGCCAGACGAGTGCGGGTTGATTGATTACCGATGGGAAGGCTGGACGTTGTACCCGAAGGACGCCATCGTTTCCCCGATGGCATTGAAGAAACGCTATACCAAGCGTGAATTCCTGATCTTTTGCGGTATCAGCGAGGAACAGTTGGCGATCACGAACGTCAACAAGTACTCCCGCGAAGAGATTTTTGATTATGTTCTTCACGCGGCACAGGCGAAGGACTAACAGCGAGGAGGTCCCGTTCTGCAAACTGTAATCGTGGCATGAAACGAAAACCCCTCCGCGATGGCAAAGGGGTGCCGCTGCTTCACAGCAACGCGACAGGATACTGTCGAATGAGCGGGTCGGAGGAGGCGAGTGCCAGGCCGTGCGCCTGTGCCTGACAGACCAACATCCGGTCAAACGGGTCGCGATGCAGCGCGGGTAGTCCGCTCAACTGCGCGACGGCACTTTCATCCAGCCACAAGGGTGCGATGAGGTGCTTCTCGCGTTGCACCGGGACGAACTGTGCAGGCGATGATGGCAAGGGAAGTTTTCCGAGACTATGCTTCAGGGAGATTTCCCAGAACGAAACCACACTGAGGAAGACCTCGTTTTGCGGATCGCAGATGGCAGCGGCCACTGCCGGAGCCAACTTCGCGTCGCCGGACACCAGCCAGAGAAACTCACAGGTATCGAGCAGAATCCTCATTTGCATTCAAACGTCTGCAAGACGTCTTCGGGCAGCGGCGCGTTGAAATCAGACGGCACGGCAAACTGTCCTTGAGCCAACCCGATTGGGCGCGGCTGGGAAAGTGGCGTGGGGCTGAGGATCGTAAGCAAGCCAGAAGCCTTCTCCGGCAAGGCTTCCGTGCCTTTCGGAGACACATGCCCGTGATCAATTTCAACTTCAATGGTCAAGTAGCTCATGGCCAGAACCTACCCTTTCGGTGGAAATGGGGCAAGCGCGATTTGCACCATTGCGCGCATAAAGAGATCGCGAGCACTGACGGCGAGAAGAAGTTAATACCGGTACATGACGCCGCCGGAGTAGTAGTAGACCGGTGCGGGGGCATGATAGACGGGCGGCGCTGGTGGGGCGTAATAGCGCCGCCGGGCTGTCCGCGTGAAACGGGCGACGACAGAGCGTCGCCCTCCGGATGTAGTGCAGCGCGGCGAATTTGGGGACGCGCGCTCAGATATGCGGATGCGAATCGAGGTGATCGCGACAGTACTCCTGGCCGCCGCTGCATTCGGAGCAAACACGGAATTCCAACTTCGGGTCGTCCTGCTCAGTGCGCCCACACAACGTGCACCGGTGAAATGCCGCCGTGGCATGTATCGCCTGCTGCGTAGCGACACCGCGATGAAACGCACGTTGGCGACGGCCACGCTGAAGACGTTCACGCAGGGAAAAGCCGTAGCGGCCGCCAACTTCGAAAGCGAGCACAGCGTACTCGCTTTGCGCCTGCAACAGGATGAACCCCGCCAGCAGGATGAGCCAGTAGCTCTGGCTGTACACCGCCCACAAAATCCCCAGGGCGGCAATGACACGACTGGTCCAGACGGCGATACGGGTTGCCTGCTCCGCACTCATCCAGTGCCAGAGCGTATCGCGCAAAATACGCCCCCCATCCATCGGGAACGCGGGAATAAGATTGAAGATCAACAGGAAAAGATTCAAGCGCGCCATGTCGCCCAGAAAATAGTACGCGTACCAGACGGGCGTGCTCTGCCCGGCCCACGGACGCAACAACTGCGTTGCCGCCAGCAAACCAAGGAACAGCAGCAGTGTCACAAACGGCCCGGCGACCGTACAAATCAGGTGCGCAGTCGGGTGCCACGCGGGACGGCAGTACGCCAAACCGCCCAACGGCCACAGCAGGATATCGTGCGCCTCGCCGTCAGCCCAGCGTGCAGCGAGCGCGTGACCAAACTCGTGCAGCAGAATGCAAAGGTACAATCCCGCGATGAAAGCGATGCCATAGAGAACATTCGGAAATTGCTGGATGCGGTAGAACGCATAGAGCAGAAACGTGATATGGAGACGGACATTGATGCCGAAGACGCGACCGAGGGGGATGCCGGAATTGAGGAAGTCCATGCGGTCAGCGACGTCGTTTACCCATTGTACAAAGGGCGCGACGCGGGATTTCCTGGAGTTGTTCCATCTTGCGGATCGCTTGCGCGACAATCCGCTCGAAACGCGCCGGCGTCAGCAGGTCAGGACGGCGTCGGGCGCGGTCCACGGCAAGTTGCAGGCGCCGCGAATAGCTCTCCAACTCATGCGCGACCTGTTGGGTGGTTTGATGGAGTTGTTCCAATCGCTCAAAACTTCTGAACCGACGCCGCATCCCGCGCAACAATGCGTCTAGATCATCCGCAATCTCCCCGATCGTGTCTGGATCTGTCGTGAAGAAACCAAGGCTGCGGCCGGCGCGGCGGGCGCGTTGTTCACGGGCGACGAACAACAGCGGCGCGCGTCCTTCGACCAGCGCGATGCGATAGGGGGCCAATGGGGTGCCGGTGGTGGTGTGGCATTGCAGCCGGGCGCTTTGGAGGAGGTCCTTGCCGGGACGGCCCGCGACGAGGATGCGAACCTGATCGAGTTTGGCGGCAACCCGTTGGAGGCGGTGATAATTGCCCGTAAGCTGTGCGGAGCTGATATGACCGACAGTAAGCCGCTCGCCACGCTTTGCCGCGTGCTCGATGGCCGCATCGAAAAGCGCAGTGGCAGACACCTCGTCAAACCAGTAGAACGTGTCCGCCTGCAATTCGTTCAGCTTGACAAGCACCGGACGGGTGCGGTCGGTGGCGAACGCTTCCTGCACAACGCATTGCCCCGACGGCAGCCGTTGTTGCGCGTCCGCCAAGAGTTCGTTCCAATGATGTTGTTCAGCGTTGGGCATCGGGTTGATGTATAGCGCAAACGATTTCCTTGACCAAGCACAATTCGCACGATGCTCGACAAGTCAGCGTGGTTTTGTGCCGTGTGCAAAAACCGACCACCCAAACAAATTCCCCAACCCAATTCCGAACCATAATCGCTGTCGAAACAGCAATCCTGCCAGAATAAGCACAGGTGACAACATCGCAAACAAAAGGTTCCGTGCGATGCCCACACGCCTAACGACAAACCCACGGTCAACCAACAGGTAGAATAACCCACTCTTTGAAAAAGGTTTTACGTGGCTGGGATCGTCATAAAAGTTGATCGGGCAATGGTATTTTCTTAATCCCAAGGTGAACGAAGGGAACCATGTCGAGCGAGTGCTGGGAGTTTCAATGTACCAAACGCCGCCGGGTTTCAGGACACAGTGAATTGCTGCTACAACCGCGTCATAAGAATCCGTTGTCAGATGCTCCAGAAGGTGCATCGTGGTGACGCAGTCAAACTGTCCGTTAAGCTCAGAAGGCAAACCTTGGGTCACGTCCGAAATGAAGAAGACAATATCTGAACCAGCTTCACGCGAGAAATCCTTGATATCGGTGGCAAACACTTTCAGGTCAGGGCGAATTACCTTGAAGAGTTTGGCGCGGTCGCAATTAGATGACCCAATCTCAAGCAGCGAGGCATTTGATGGAAGCCCTGCAATTACCCTGTGGCGGTACTCCAACCACGGAAACGCTTTGTATAATCGCCAGAGTTTCATACTTGATCAATCGCCTTAGAATGATTGAAACACTAAGACACGCGACAATCACTGTCAACCGACATCCGGGCGGTCCCTCATCCGGGCGGTCACCGATATCCGGTCGACGCAAGCGATGGAATTCGCTGTCGCCAACCGCTGTTTCAAATTCCTTGCGCAAGCGTATCGTTTGCCCAATAGTTGTGATGCTTTGCAAGCCACGGTCACACTACGGATAACTTGGCGTCAGCATCTGCTGGCGATGGCGTTGTTTGCTGCGTTATTAACTTTGCTTTTTCATCGCGCGATTTTTTTTGGAGAAGTTTTGGCGCCGTTGGACTTGTTGAGCAAGGAGTTGCCTTGGCGCAGCATTCTGTCGAAGGATATCCCCATCCGCAACGCGACAACGGCTGATGTGTTGTTAGAGTTTCATTCGTGGAAGCATTTCGTTCACGATGAACTTTCCACAGGCCGCTTTCCCCTCTGGTGCCGCCATCTCGCCTGCGGGTATCCCGTCGCCGGCGTAGGGGTCATCAAGCTGTTCGGCCTGACGACAGTCTTTCTTTGGCTGACCACCCCTCAGATGGCAGCGCTTCTCACTTTTTTCTTCCAACTCTTTTTCGCGATGACGGGGATGTATTTGTTTTTGCTTGCCTTGCAAACACGGTGGCTACCTTCTGTTTTCGGTGCATTGACATTCGGTTTGAATGCGGCCCTTATTCAGCATCTGGAGTTTGAGCATATCACCGGGGCACTGATGATGTTACCGTGGATGTGTTGGGCTTTATGGCGAGGAATCGCGCTGCGAGGAAAACGGCACTGTTGGTGGGCGATTGGGGGCCTGTTCTTTGGTTTGGCGATTCTAAACGGCTCTTTGCAGAGCGCAGCAATTGTCTGGATGTCCGCAATAGGATTTTTCGGCTGGATGCTGTGGCAGCAGAAAAAAGGCAAGTGGATCCGGGAATTTGCACCAGCCGTGGCCGTGTTTTCCCTACTGGGACTGGCTCTGGCGGCAGTGACACTTTGGCCGAACCTTGAATTGTTTGCGAGGAACGTTCGCCCGCGGTTTCACCAGATTGATTACGCCATGCTTTTTTTCAAACGGCCTGCGGCCATTATTCCCTGGCTGGCCAGCTTGGTGAATCCGGACAGCGTTGGCAATTATCAGACCTTCGATTTGCCGCGAGCCTTGGGACCGATGGGGAGTGCCGCCACTAACCCGAGCATGGCTGACCTGCGCGTGTACGGCGGATTGTTGGCGCTGGTGTTTGCGCTGTTGGGATTACGCCAACGGAGCACACGACGGGACGCTGGAATGGCGCTGGTTCTGACACCCCTGATCGTCGCTTTGATTACGCCGCTTTATTTGATTGTGTATCTCAGGGTGTTAACAGCTTCTGCTTGTGGCATTGCAGTTCTGGCGGCCCACGGCTTGGAGCGGTACCTAGATCGGGATGAAGATCTTAGAAAAGACACACACCGAATTGCGATGATGCTGGTTGTCCTGCTGGCCCTGACCCTTGTGATGGGCGCTGTTATCAGTGTTCAAGAGGAATCCCTTACGAGACAGGCACAGGTTTATGGAGCGTCAAAAACCGGCCGATACAAGGCAGACCGTGCATGGCAGGAAGCGAAGGCTGCAGCCACCATCCGGAACTTCACTTACCGAGGACCGGCTGTATGGCGCTTTGGACTATTGGCAATGCTTGTTGTGCCATTATTGATGACAAGACGACGCCATTTCAGGCTATCGTTGTTGTTAGTATCTCTCAACACTGCGGATTTGCTGGAATGCGCCAAGAGAACGCTCCCGTCTTCGCCCTCGGCATTTGACTATCCCACCACACCGGCGTTGGAATTCCTGCGTCAACAACCCGGATTGTTTCGAGTCGTTTCAACTCACCACCCGGACGAAGACTGGCCGACAGCATCGCCCAACACATTGATGCCATATCAACTGGATGACGCTCGGGTGTATGAATCCTTGATTCCGGCTAATCCCTTATTAAATCTCCAAGACTGGAGTGGTTTGAATGTGCGTTACTTGTTGACGCCACCTGGACGGCTGCCGCCGTCAAGCAACTGGCAATTGGCGTGGCGCGGCGAAGTGGATATTTATGAAAATCCACAAGTCAAACCGCGGGTGAGTTTCGTCACGAATCTCAGCCCGCTACAAGAAGCACCGGCACAAATACAAATCGAGGAATATGTTTCTGGATCAATCCGTGTGGCTTTGAACGCATCTTCGACAGGTTGGCTGCTGATTCGAGAACGGTCTTACCCGGGATGGCGGACGCAGGTCAACGGGCAGACAGTAAAGTTAAATGAAGCCCAGAACTTGTGGATGGCCGTGCCTGTGGAGGCTGGAAGTTCAACCGTGATCTTGAACTTTCGACCAAGGTCGGTCCGATGGGGCGGTATCATATCGCTGGTGACACTCGCCGGAATTGGTTTGTTTGTCTTGCCTCTTGCTTGCGCCAAGAAACGAATCGGTCGAGAACCGTAACGGACCCCGTTCACCCTCGCCTGTCGAGTTGCTCCAAAGCTTCAATCATCCGTTGCCCATATTGTTCATGCGTGTAGCAGGCAGCGAATCGTTCACGATTGGCCGCGCCCATCTGCGCACGCAACGGCGGGTCGTTGGCGAGCCTCAAAATCTTTTCGGCAAGGTCTGTCGCGTCCTGTTCCTCGACCAGCAGGCCGTTGACGCCGTCCTGAATGATTTCCGGGATCGACGCGCGCCGCGTGGCCACGACTGGCAGCCCGGCCTGCATCGCTTCCAACAACACCAAGCCCATGGTCTCGTAATAATAGAATGTCGGAAACGCCAGAATGTCCGCCCCGGCCAGCAACCGCGATTTCGCCTCGCCAGCCACCGGGCCGGCAAACTGGACGCAGTCCGACAGGTTGTGTTCAGCCACGAATGTCCGGGCGTCGTCCTCGTCCGCTGCCCGAAACCATGCACCGGCAAACACGAACCGCGCGTCCGCCCGCTTTAACTGGATCTGACGCGCTGCTTCCAGAAGCACGAAGACTCCCTTTTCGCGAATCAGATTGCCGAGATACAAGACGGTTAGATGGTTGCGTGGCGAGGTCGCAGGCGTTGGGGTTGACGGCTCGATGCCGGTTGGCACCACGCAGATTCTGTCGGCAGGCAGCCACGGATCGAAGTTGAAACGGAGCCGTTCGCCCAGGACGATGGCGCCGGTGGCATTGCGCATGGTGCTGTTGATGATGCGACGAACCCACGGCGTGGCGCGTTGATAGAAGTCGGGCAGGTTGTTGCCGTGAGCATACACCACCGTTGGTACTTTGTAAGCGCGCGCTATCGCCAACAGTAGCGCATCCTTCAAAAAGGCGTTGCGGTTGACGCTGACCGGCGCACAACAATAATCGAATCGCCGGCGCGTCAGCCAACGGAACTCCCGCGCGAGAATCAAGAGGAATCTCAGTATCTTGCCCCAGTGCATCTTCTCCAGATCCCCGATCTGCAGCGCCACTGTCAGGTTGACAAACGTCACATCAAAATGACGCGCAAACTCAGAATGCAATAGCGCCTGATACGTGATGCTCGGCCCAAAATACGGCGGCGGCAGGTATCCAAGGAGCAAAATTCTCTTGCGAGTCGTTTCAGCCATGTGAAACGTTCCGGTAGCATACGCCGCCCCGTCGCGTCAATGACTTGTCCCGCTCCACCGGTGTGTTAAAGTCCCGCCAATGGATTTCTCGATCATCACTCCCAGTTTTCGCAGCGGCGCATGGCTGAAACTCTGCATTGCGTCCGTCGCCGACCAGCAGGGCGTCACGCACGAACACATTGTGCAGGATGCCGGGTCCGATGACGGGACGTTGGATTGGCTGACGCAGGACGCGCGGGTGCGCGTTTTTGTGGAAGAGGACAATGGGATGTACGATGCCGTCAACCGGGGATTGCGACGCGCGCAGGGGGAACTGCTTGCCTACCTGAACTGTGACGAACAATATCTTCCCGGCGCGCTGACGGCGGTCAAAGACTATTTTGCATCCCATCCTGATATCGAGGCGCTGTTTGCCGACACGATTGTTGTGGACGCACAGGGACAATTCGTTGCCTGCCGCAAGGCCACTCTTCCGTCTCGAGCGCATGTGCTGGCCTGTCACCTGCCGATCTTCACCTGTGCGACATTCTTCCGCCGCACTATCCTCGACCGTCGCGGCCTTTTTTTCGATCCGCGCTGGCGCGACGTAGGCGATGCCGCATGGGTGCTGCAAATGCTTGAGCAAAACGTCCGCATGGCCGTGTTGCGGCGGTACACCTCTGCCTTTACGCGCACCGGCCAGAACATGAATTTTCTGCCAAACGCCTTGCGTGAGAAAAAAGCGCTTCGCACCAGCGCGCCATTGTGGACGCGGCTACTGACGCCATGCTGGGCGCTGCGCCACCGTCTCGCCAAGTGGCACGAGGGTTGTTACCGTCAGGAACCGTTTTCGTACGAACTGTACACACGCGACGATCCGACCCGTCGGACAACGGTCGCAGTTGCGCAACCTTGTTGGCGGCTGCCGACACCCCGTCAGAGCAGGCGAAGCGACACTAACAATGCCTGAAGCTCTGACAAGTTCACCTGAGCGTTCAGTGAGCGGTCGGCGGGGCAAACGAGGAAATAATGTTTCGCACCGACGCATTGTGTCAGCCACTCGAAACAGCCGCTGAGGTAGCCCTCGGCAAACAATTCGATGACTTTGCAGCCGGGACGGCACCAGGCCACGTTGGTGAAACCGGCGCCGTGCACGCCGCAAATCGCCTCGGCCTGTTGAAACAAACGCATCTGTTCGACTAGCGACATCGTGGCGGTGTCCACAACGGTCCAGTGGCGATTGCGAAAGAATTCCAGCACGGCATCTTCGTTGGCGAGGTTGCGGTTCCAGCCTTCGCGCCGCACAAAGATCCGCGACGGGCTGTCGCCTGCGCCCGCAAACGGGAGGAGACGGCTGCGGAGGAATTGCACCGCATACGGGCTGTAACAAACGATCATCGTCGGCGGTGAACTGAAAAAGTAATCCTCCACCTCGATGTCGGTCTCGGCAGACCGGCGACAGCGTTGCTCCAACCCCAACAAGCGGAGGCTCTCTTCGCGGTGCTTCAACCGGTCGTGCGGCACAAGGATCCGGGTTTCCGACGGGAACTCGGCGAGCAACGCCAGACGCGGCAGTGCCTCCAGCATCCAATGCGCGTAGCTGCACGACGGAGTGGTTGGCACCCAACGGGAGATCACGCTTGTCCACGCCCCTTCCAGTCGCAAGGGTCGTCGCCACAGCGCGTGCCGGTATCCGGGATCTTCCCTCCAGCGTTGCGAACCGTACGCCGCTTCCACGCAAAGCCGTCGTTGCCCGTCCAGGTGAAGCAAGCCGGGTCCCACCAGACGCACCCGTTGGTGGCGGCTCCAAAAGATCGGCCACGGCTGTTCGAGATGCTGGCGCAACCCTGAGAGAATCATTACGGACGGAACCGGCAACGCGGGGGCACCTTGATCAGTCAACACCAGCCGTCCTTCGCTCTGTTGCGACCGGACCAGGTCGAGTGCCGAGAAATTGCCACGCGGGACAACCGATGGAACGACCCAACCGATTGCGTCCATCGCGCCGTTGCGCAGGGTCAGCCATGCCCGCTCCTTGCACCAGCGCCAACCCGCATGAAGCCAACGGCATTGATGCATCAGGCTGCGCAGTGCGTTGATTCCGGTTGCCTTGGTCACGGAGCCGATTCATACACGGCATCCCCGTGTCCAACAAGAAAAACGTGTTTTGCTCCAAAATGAGCGTTTGGCAAACAACCTTGCAGGGGTGTCCTGATTGCGGCATAGTGGCTGCTGTTCCCAAAGACATGGATACGAAATCTCCCACCGCTGAACTGAAACGATGGCGCATGCGTGCGCGCCTCTACGGCCTGACGTTGATCGTGGCAATGTCCTACTTGTTGATCGGGCGACTCAGTTCCCAGGACCATAAGTGGGTGCAGGTGGATCTTCCCCTGAGCACGGCTGTCGTCTTGCTCCTGGGGATTGCCGGCGTGGAAGCTTACTTCGTCATCCGCGGCCTGCAACAGCGTTACCACGAACTGCAGGCATCACGCACCCGCGAAATCAAACTGGCCGAGCAGTTCTCCGAACAACGCCGCACGATCCTCAACCAGATTTCCCGCGCGCTGCTGGACAAGCTGAACCTGAAACAACTCCAGCCCGAGGTCATCGAGAAAATCGCCCTGCTCTGCGAGACCGACGTCGCCGGCGTCTGGCTCAGCGAACGCCATGCGCCCACGCTCTTCATTCCGCGCGGCATCAGCGGCATCCCCGCAGCCGCGGCAAAAGAACTCGGCGCCATCGGGCACGCTTCTCCTTGTTTTGAAAAACTCCTCCAGGTGGCCCGGCAAATGGAAGTCACCGATTTCCAGCGCGACACGGCCCCCACCCTGGCGGCCTTTTGCGAACGCGAAGGGTTGGTCGCCGCCGTGTTCACCCCGGTGGTCTGCCATGAAACGATTGTCGGCATCATTGCCGCCTTTTACCGGAAGTCACACCCGATTTCTCCGCCCCTGAGCGCCGAGATGCAAACGGTGGCCAATCTCATCGCCAGCGCCGTCCAGGCGGAGGAGCTTTGCCGGAACATTGCCGACTCCCAGAAGATTGACACGCTCGGCAACCTCGCCAGCGGCATCGCTCACGATTTCAACAACGTCCTCGCCGCCACGCTGGCTTGCGTCAGCTACGTCAAGCAACACACCGACCCCCACAGCGCGTCCCACCATTACCTCGAGGCTGCCGAGACCAGCATCCACCGCGGCGCGGCGCTCTCCAAACAGTTGCTCTCGTTCGTCCGCCACGAAGGCCCGCCCGCCAGCATTGTCAACCCCAACCAGATCATCGAGACGACCCTCAACTTCATCGAGCGCAGTTTCGAGAAGCGCCTCGCCATCCAACGCCGGCTGGCAACCGATTTGCGGCCAGTCGAGATCAACGACGCCCAACTCGAACAGGTGGTCATCAATATCTGCATCAACGCCCGCGATGCCATGCCGCACGGCGGCACCTTGATCGTTTCCACTCGCAACCTGCACTTGGACAACAAGGCGACCGAGCGTTCCGCGGTTTCCCTGCCTGATGGCGATTATGCGGTGCTCAGTTTCCGCGACACGGGGCTTGGGATGGATGAAGAAGTCCGGCGCCGCGTGTTTGAACCGTTCTTCACCACCAAGCAACAAGGGGAAGGACGCGGGCTTGGCCTTTCGCTCGTCCAGAACATCGTCCAAAATGCCGGCGGCGAGATCACCGTGGAGTCCTCTCCCAGCCAAGGCGCGCTGTTCGAGGTGTTCCTGCCGGCCACGACCAAACCGCTGCCCGCCACCACGGCGCCCGCCGCCACCGCGCCTCACGGCGGCAAGGGCGAACGCATCTTGCTGGCCGAAGACGAGGAAGTCATCCGCGAAATGACTCAACTGGCGCTCGAATCGCAAGGCTACTCCGTCATCACCGCGTCCGACGGAATGACGGCAATGGCGCTCTACAAACAACGATGGAAGGAAATTGACCTCGTGATTGCCGACATGGTCATGCCCCGGCTCAGCGGGATGGAGTTGCTGGCGCGCATGAAAGAGATCAACCCCCAAGTCCGCGTCATTGTCTCCAGCGGCTTCAGTCGCGACCTGGAAGGCCAGCACATGCTTCAATACGGCTGCTTGGGCTATCTCCAGAAACCCTACGATTCCCATGCGCTCCAGCAACTCGTGCGTTCCGTTCTCGACTCAAAGCAAACGAGATTCGAGACGTTGGCTTGCGACACAAACAGTTCAGCTTGAGTGGAAGATCGGCAATGCAAGCCCACAACCCCCAATCATCCGTCGCACCCACCCCGCCCCAACCGCGACGGACCTGGCAGCACTGGCTGTTGCGAACCAAACTCTATCTGCTGGCGATTGCGGTCACGCTCGCCTACTTTTTCATCGGCCACCTCAACAGCACTGACCGGATCTGGGCACAGATCAACCTGCCCCTGAGCGCCGCTTCGGTTCTCCTGGTCTGCCTGTCCGCCGTCGAGTCCTACCTCCTCATCCACCGGTTTCGCCAGCATAACCAGGAAATGGCAGCCGCCCGCGCCCGTGAACTCGAACTCCAGCAACATCTCGCTTATCAACGCCAGACCATCCTCTCCCAACTCACCAGTTCCCTCATGGACCGGCTCGACACCAGCCAGATTCCCCAAGATGTCCTCGAAAAAATCTGCCAGCTCTTCGAGTCCAATCTGGCAGCCATCTGGACTGTCCAAACCGGGGACGCTCCCCAGTTCCTCTTGCGGGGCGTCCACGGCCTCAATGCGCACACGCCCGACCAACTCCAGGCCGCCCCATGGTCGTTGCCGGAATTCGACGACCCCCAAAAACCGCCTCAACAACAAATCGCCACGTCTCCATCGCGACAACTCTCCCCCGCCCTGGCCGCCTTCACGGAACGCGAACGCGTCAGCACCGCCGTCCTCACGCCGATCATCCGCCGCCACGAACACATCGGTCTCGTTGGCATCTTTTACCGAGAGCCGATCAACGTCTCCCCGGCGCTCGCCGCCGAGATGAACGTCCTCGCCAATCTCATCGCCAGCGCCGTCCAGGCAGAGGAACTCTACCGGGATCTTGTCCAGGCCCAGAAAAGCGAATCCATCGGCAACCTCACCAGCGGCATCGCCCATGACTTCAACAACGTGCTGGCCGCCATTCTGGCCTGCGCCACCTACGTCAAACAACACACCCCGGTCTCCGACCCCAACTACCGCTACCTCGAAGCCACCGAAAACAGCGCCCACCGCGGTGCCGCACTGACGAAACAACTCCTTGCGTTCGCCCGGCGCGAAACCCCGCGCCAATGCGTTCTCAACCCCAACGACGGCATCCAAGAAATCCTCCAACTGCTCGAACGCAGTTTCGACAAATCCATCCTCTTTCAACGCAGTTTTGTTCCCAACCCATTCCTCATCGAAATTGACCCCTCGCAGTTCGAGCAAATCGTCCTCAACATGGCCGTCAACGCCCGCGATGCCATGCCCAACGGCGGCATCTTCACTGTCTCCACCAACAACATTACTTTCACCCCCAAGACACCCCGCCCGCCCGGCATGAGTCTGACGGACGGCGATTATCTTGTCTTGGGCTTCAGCGACACCGGGCACGGCATGGACGAAGCCACCCAGCGGCGCATCTTCGAGCCATTCTACACGACCAAACGCCCCGGCAAAGGCACCGGCCTCGGACTCTCCCTGGTGATGAGCATCGTCAAGGCCGCCAACGGCGCCATCCACGTCGAGTCTGCCGTGGGCAAGGGCACGCACTTTGAAGTCTATCTGCACGCCACCAACAAACCGCTGCCCAGCGCCGAGCGGCCACTCGAAACCAAACCGCGACGCGGCACCGAGTGCATTTTGTTGGCCGAGGACGAGGACATCATCCGTGAAATGGCGCAGATCACTCTCGAAGCCGAAGGCTACAAGGTCATCGCCGCCCCGGACGGCGCCGCCGCGCTGTCACGTTACCGTCACGACTGGCCCCGCATCGCCTTGGTCATTGCCGACATGGTCATGCCCCACATGAGCGGCACGGAACTGCTCGCCAAAATCAAAGAGATCAACCCTGACGTCCGCATCATTGTCTCCAGCGGCCACAGCCATGATTTGGAAGGCCAGCGAATGCTCCATCACGGTTGCCTCGCGTATCTCCAAAAACCCTACAGCCCCAACGCCCTCATTACCCTCGTCCGCCAAGTCCTCGACTCCGGTCTCTAACGGCAACACATTGCAGGAGCGAGATCCCGCTTCAGTGGAGAAGCCTTGTCGGGATCGGGCGGCGTGGCGACAACATTACGGTTTTCGCGGGAACGCCTGTTTGTAGGGGTGCGGCGAGACCACGCCCTGTGCCGGCGGACTGCCCGGCGGCGCGTAGCGCCACGTGTCGCGGTTTTCGATCCACCACTGGTGCCATGCCGCGCCTTCCTCAAATCGCTCGCCCGTTGCCAGCGAGAACGCGACGATCGGAGCTTGCCGCACGATGGGATTCCGGTCTATCAGCGCGCCAGAAAGCCGGTTCAATTCCTCTTTCACATCGTCCGGCGACTTCAGGGAGATCGTGCTGACGAATCGGTTCACCTGCTGCATCACGGAAAACGCGCGCCCTATCTCAATCAAGATCACGACCAGGATCACCCCGCAGGCAAACAGAAGCACCAGCCCCTTCGTGCGCCGCCTTTGCCGGAGGCGGCGCGCTTCGCGCTGGGCGCGCAACATTTCGAGCCGTGAATTGTTCATTGTTACTGTCGTCCTCCTGCCGCCTATGGCAACCGCAGGATGAATTCCCTGCCCTCAAAACGCATCTTCACCGAGCGCGCCTCAATCGCCACCACGCTCGCCTCCTCAATGACGTCGCCCACGCCAACCGTCTGCCCGTTGATCAGCGCCTCGCGCGCTCCGCCATAAATCGTCACTCCCTGCAACAACAGCTTCGGCAACTCACGCGGCGCTGGCGGTGGCGGCGGCGGCGCAGGTTGTTCCACTTTCGGAGGCTCGGCCTTGGGCGGCTCAACTTTCGGCGGGTCCGCTTGCGCCGCGCGCATTGCCGCCTCCAACTCGCCGGGAATCGCGGACGACAACGGCGCGGACTCCGACGGTTTCTCCCTCGGCGCCAGCGGTTCCGTTGCCGTTGTTTGCGCGACGTTTTTCGCATTGGCCCCGACCATTGAATACAACCGCCAAAGCCCGAACAGGGCGGCGCCAGCCATCAAGACAATCGCCAGCAATACCACCACGGCGAAATTGCGCGGCGACTCCGGCGCTGCACCGGCGGCAATCGGCGACGCCTTGCGCGGCGGCGGTTGCGGACGCGACACCGGCGACGGACTGTTCTGCTGGGTTCTTTTCAGCGCATCGCTGATCAGGCTCATGCGTTGTCTCCCTGCAACTCGTCAATCGCCAGTTTCACGAGGTCCTCGCCCAACACCTGTTGCTCCTTCACGAACCCGGCCAGCAACGCCTTGTCGCACACGGCGTTGATCAGGCGCGGAATGCCACCGGAGTGTTGATGGACGCGACGGACGGCGGCCTCCTCGAACTGCGGGACACCGTTCGCGCCCGCCAACACCAGCCGTCGGTTGATGTACTCGTTTGTTTCCTCGCAGGTCAACGGACCGAGATGATACCGGATGGTGATCCGCTGGCGGAGTTGCCGCAACGACGGGTCGGCCAGTTTCTCGCGCAGTTCGGGCTGGCCGATCAGGCAAATCTGCAGGAGCTTCTGGTTGTGTGTCTCCAGATTGGAAAGCAGCCGGATCAACTCCAACAACTCATGCGAGAGATTCTGCGCCTCGTCGAACAATAGGACGACATCGTTGCCCGCATTGACCTCATCGAGCACGTAATTGTTCAGCGCGTGGAGAATCGAGAGCCGGTCGGTGCGGCGGGGGGACAAACCGAGTTCGTGCGCAATGGCCCGCAGCAACTGGCTCGCGCTCAGGAACGGGTTCAGGATGAGCGCGGTCTTGTAGTTCGGACCGAGTTCCTCCAGCAACCGGCGGCAGACGGTTGTCTTGCCCGTGCCGACTTCGCCGGTCAATTGGATGAACCCTTTGCGTTCGCGGATGCCGAACAGCAAATGATCGAACGCCTCCTGATGCTGGCGGCTGAAAAACAAGAACCGCGGGTCCGGCGTGATGTTGAACGGCGGCTCCTGTAACTTGTAGTATTCCAAGTACACGCAAAGACTATACCCCGTCGCCCCCGGCAAGTAAAACAACAATCCCCGCCCAAGTGCAGTGCAATCTTTTGGGCAGTAATGTGGGGCAGGTTTGTAACCTGCCCGGTTGGAATTGAAGAGCAGCTTGCAAACCTACTCCACATTGAGCGATTGCCCAACACTTCGGATTGTACCCTCCCCCGCGCTTGGCTCGCCGTGTGTTACTTCGTTGCCGTGCTGAACAGATGCGAGAACTCCGGCGCGCCATCGGTCATGTGAGCGCCATAGACAAATTGGTATCGCGCACCGGAAGGAATGGTGCTGAACGCGCCGAACACCGCGCTGTTGGTCGCATACGTGGCGTTGGCCCCGGCGTCGGGCCCGATGAAGATGCTATTCACCGCCCCGACGGTGTTCGTGCCGGCCTGATTCCCAAACCCGTCCGCATCCACAAACCCGACCACGACCAGATTGGTCATGTCCCCCCATGCGCTCGTCCCCATCAGCACACACATTGTCACCACCGTCACTGCTTGTTTGATTATTTTCATCTGTTGCTCCTTCATCTGAGTTTTCAGTCATCAGTGCTTGGCTACTGGCTACTATTTGTTGATCGCTGATTGCTGACTACTGACAGCTTTTCGTTGCGCTTTCATACCGTTGTTTTCCCCTTTCCACGAAGTTTGAAAATGGCCACAGCGACTATTGCAACCATCACCGCCGTGCCAGTCCCGATAAACAACGAAAGGGTTGAGGAAGATGATTGCGGTTGCACAGACGCAGGCGGCTTCTGTTTCACCAACGGAGCAACCCCATTCGTCGGCGCGGGCGGTACCGCAGGCGGTGCTTGATTCGTTCCGGCGGGCGGCGTGGGAGTCGCTGTAGATTGCAGCGGCTTCACCGCCGCGTAATCCTTGCGGGCAAATGCATCTCTATTCTGCTCCCACCATTTGCGCATCGTGGCACGAAATTCCTCATCGCTTCCCCAACTGCCGCCGATGCCTTGCTTCATTTGCGGAAAGAACTCAGGACATTTCTGAATTATCTCAGAGATTCGCATGGCAGCCTGAAGGGGCCGTGTAGAACGGACTACATCGCCAGCGAAGAACTGTCTTGCTTCCTCGGGTAGATATAATAATTCTGCCAAAGCAGGAATCAGCATGGGATTATTTACGTATTGAACTGCCATCCACGCGTTGTGAGCCTTGGTCGAATCATCACTTCGAATATCCTGCATGATCTCTCCCAGCGTCTTCTCATCGCTAAAAGAACGAATTAGAATTAACCGATAACGAGTTTGATCTGTTGAGTCCACCATTGGTGTAACCGGGGTCAGCTCTGTAAACTGTAGTTTTGGTGTTTTGCATGTTGTTTTTCCGTTGAAACCACGGAACACATGGAAGACACGGAAACGAAAACGCTCTTGTGATTCTTTGTGTTCTTTGTGGCAATTCAAATCCTTGCAGTCCGATACAACTTCCGCTGATGACACCACGGAACACACGGAAGACACGGAAGGCTGTCCGCTGACTGCTGACCCGCCTGTGGCGGGCAAGCCGCTGACTGCTTTCCACTCGCATCTTCATTCTGCCTTTCTCCTTCTGCCTTGCCAGATCACCGCGGCCCCGACCGCAACCAGCGCCAACACACCGCCAGTGATGAGCAGCGCGACCG
>VHCW01000097.1 GCA_016871575.1 Verrucomicrobiota bacterium | reverse complement strand
GCGTGACCACCGTGGCCCGTTCCACCCGCACCGGCAACAGCGCGCCCTTATGCCGCAGATCGCCCTCGAACACAACCCCTTTGTTCGTGCGCGTCCGCCCAAAACAACGCTGCGCATTCTTCGCGCTCTGGCCTTCCACCAACACCTCGACAATCTGACCAACCCACTCGCGGTTCTTCCGCAACGCCGTTTCATTGAGGGCCGCCAGCAACCGCTTGTGCCGTTCTTCCTTCACCGCCGTCGGCACCTGCCCCGCCATCTCCGCCGCCGGCGTGCCGCGCCGCTTCGAGTACTTGAAAAGGTACGCCTGCTCAAACGGCACCTCGCGCAGCAACGACACCGTCTCCTGAAAATCCTCCTCTGTCTCGCCGGGGAAACCGACGATGATGTCGCTGGAGAACACCATCTTCGGCTGCGCCGCGCGCAACTTCTCCACAATCCGCAAAAATTTAGCGCGGTCGTAACCGCGCCGCATCGCCTTCAGGATCCGGTCCGAACCGCTCTGCACCGGCAAGTGCGCGTGCTCGCAGAGCTTCGGCAAATCGCGATACGCCGCGACCAAGTCGTCGCCGAACCCTTTCGGGTGCGGCGACATGACACGGATCCGCTCCAGTCCCTTGATCTCGTGCACCGCTTCGAGCAGTTGCACCAGTTTCCGCGGAACAACGCCGCGACCATAGCTGGTCACGATCTGGCCGAGCAACGTCACCTCGCGCACGCCGCGCTCGACGAGTTTCTCCACCTCGTCCACGATCTCTCCGATGTTCCGGCTTCGTTCCGGCCCACGCACCTGCGGCACGATGCAGAACGTGCAGTGCATGTCGCAGCCCTGCATGATACTGACGAGCGCCGTCACCGCGCCGTCGTCGAGGTGGTCTTTGACGGTGGACTCGCTCCCCTGCTCTGCCGACACGTCCACGACCCCGCCCTTCCCGGCAAACAAACGGTCGAGATACTCCGGCACGTGGTGAAACCGTTGCGTGCCGACGACGAGATCAACGCCGGGCAAACATTTCGCAAGTTCATCGCCGCGGCTCTGCGCCATGCAACCGAGAAACCCAAGCCGCAGCGACGGCTTCGCGCGTTTCAGCCCGGCCAACGCCGTCATCTTGCCAATCGCTTTTTGTTCGGCAAGATCGCGGATGCTGCACGTGTTCAACAGAATCGCGTCCGCCTCGGCCTCGGAATCCGCGATGGCGTAGCCGTGTTGTTGGAGGAGCGCGGCGACCGCCTCGCTGTCGCGCGCGTTCATCTGGCACCCGTACGTCTTGATGAAAACTTTCTTCACTAGAACGGCTGGGTCGGGTGACGCCCGTGGATCAGTGACATCAACTCACTGCGGGTGGACATGCGGCTGCGGAAACCGCCGCGCATCGCGGAGGTGATGACGGTCGAGCCGGGTTTCTTCACGCCGCGCATGGTCATGCACGTGTGGACAGCCTCGCAGACGACGGCCACGCCCTGCGGTTTCAGTTCCTGCTCGATCATGTCGGCGATCTGGCTGGTCATCCGCTCTTGGACCTGCGGACGACGGGCAAACGCCTCGACGACGCGCGCCAGCTTGCTGATGCCGACGACGTGGCCGTTGGGGATGTAGGCGACGTGCGCCTTGCCGAAGAACGGCATCAAGTGATGCTCGCACATCGAGAAGAACGGAATGTCCTTGACCAACACCATCTCGTGGTGGTCCTCGTCGAATTGTTTCGCGAGGCTTTCCCGGGGGTCTTCCTCGCCGCCGCCGAAAATCTCCTCATACATGCGCGCGACGCGTTCGGGCGTCTCTCGCAATCCGTCGCGTTTCGGGTCGTCGCCGATGGCCTCCAACAACATGCGGACGGCCTCGGCGATCTTCTTCTGGTTGACGTGGCGTTTTTTCATGGCAGGAACGGTGGGCACCATAGCCCAATGTGGGGCAGGTTTGCAACCTGCCATGCAGTTGGATTTGGGCAGGTTGCAAACCTGCCCCACATTACACCTTATCCGGCACCACGAACGGAGCACGGTACTTGCGGGTCAGCATCGCGTTGGCTTCCTCGTCGCGCGGGAACCGCATCGTCTTGGGGTCGAACTCCAGGCTGCGTCCGAGCCGGTACGCGATGTTGCCGAGGTGAATCAGCGCGCAGGAGTAGAAGCCTTCCTCGATGCTCTTGTTGAACGTCTTGGGGTCGCCGCTGCGGATGGCGTTGGCGAAGACCTCGTAGTGGTTCCCTGCCCCACTGCCGGTCTCGCCGGGTTCGCGCTTCTCGCCCATGTAGGTCTTCCATTCCTTGACATCCTTGGTCATGTAGCCTTTGGAGCCGTAGAAGAGGTTACCGACGGTGTTGCGGTCGCTGCTCTTGTAGGCGTCGGGGCCATCCTTCACGCCTTCGCTGAATCCTTCGCGGTTGGTGATCCAGCCGCGGACTTCAAATTGGAGAATCTTCTTCTTGTCGGCACCGCCGTCGGGATTCGGGAACTCGAACATCGCCATCAACACGTTCGGCGTCTGCTGGTCGTCGTTGAACATGAAATGGCCGCCCATCGCGCAAATCTTCGTGGGCAGTTTCACGCCGAGTCCGTAGCGGGCGATGTCCATCTCGTGAACGCCCTGGTTGCCCATGTCGCCGTTGCCGTAGTCCCAGTTCCAATGCCACTCGTAGTGGAACCGGTTCTTGTTGAACGGCCGCTCCGGCGCGGGTCCCATCCAGAGATCGTAGTGGACGCCCTTCGGCACCGGCTCGTCCTCAAAATGGCCGATGGTCTTGCGCCACTTGTAACACAACCCCTTGGCCATATAGACTTCGCCGAGGCCGCCGTCGCTGAGGAACTTCGCCATCGTCTGCGAACACGGGTTGCTCCGCTGCTCCGCGCCGTCCTGCACGCACACTTTATATTTCTTCGACGCCTCGACCAGTTTCTGTCCCTCGAAAATGTTATGGCAACACGGTTTCTCGACGGTCACGTGTTTGCCGGCCTGGATCGCCCAGATCGCCGCGAGCGTGTGCCAGTGGTTCGGCGTGACGATGCTCACGCCGTCAATGTCCTTGTCCTCGTATAACTTTCGCAGGTCGGTGTACGTCTTCGGGGCGCGAAGCTTCCTGCTCGTAAAATTCTTCTTGATGACGTCGCCGAACAAATTTTCGTCCACGTCGCAAAGCGCCGCCACCTCGACGTCCGGCAGCGTGCTGAACGACCTGATGTGGCTCTGTCCCATGCCGTGAATGCCGATGACGGCGATGCGCACGCGATTGTTGGCGCCCGCCCAGAGTGAGTTTGGTTTCCACAACATCGCGCCCGCGGCGGTGGCGGCGGTGGCTTTCAAAAACTGCCGACGATTGAGGGTCGTATTCATGGGGTAATAGTTTGTGCCAAACGACAACTTGAATCAAGCATTATCCCTGTTACGATGCGACGCCATGAACCTGCTCGCCATCGCATTGGCCATCGCGACAACACCGCTCGTCCCGGAATATTCAACGATCATCCGCGAAGAACCGGTCGCCTGTTCCGGCAACTGGCTTGCGTTGCACCAAGCCACCGTCACCGCCACGCAAGGCATCGTGCGCATCGTCTCCACCGGCCACGACCCTTACGTGCGGATGCCATCGCTGCGCGCCCAAGGGCCGCTCGTTGTGCGCTGGCGAATGCGAACCACCGCGCAGGGTCCCGCTCAATTCTTCTGGACCACCACCGACAATCCGCACACGACCGAACGGCAGAGCGCCCACGCTACAATCACCAGCGACGGCCAATGGCACAACTACACCGCCACTCTCCACGCCACGGGCATCGTCACCATGTTGCGCTTCGACCCGTGCACCACGACGGGCGTCGTTGAGATTGCCGACGTCAGGATCGCGCGCGTCGTCCATCATCCGCTCCAGTTCGAAAGCCTCACCGCCATCCGCAACGCTTCCACCAACGACATCACCTTCACCTACAACCACCAGACTGTCACCGCCCGCGCCGGCGAAACGGTGAAGTTCGACATCAAAATCGCCACCAACAAACCGTTCACGCCAGTCACGTTCACTGCCACGTCAGCCAATCTGCCGCCGCTCACGCACACCATTCACTGGCACAACCCGTTCGTTGAGACCGACTGGACCGAGCACCGTGGCCGCAACGTCCTCGTCCGCGTCGCGAAGGACAACAGCGGCGCGCGCTTCTTCTGGAAAGGCAAACTCCTCGCCATCGCCACGCCGCTGCCGCCGCAGTTCAGCGTGCGTCTCGATGGCGACGAAATCGTGATCAAAGCCGATGCGCCGGGCGTGTTCCTCCGCGCGCTCGGCCCGCTCGAACAAGGGTTGCTCTGCGGCGTCGAGCACCTCGGCAAAGGCGAAGCGTCATCCACCAAGCTCGACCTCGAAGGCCCGCAGCATCTCCGCTACGAACCGGACCCGCTTCTCCTCACGATGCCGCTCGCCGCGTTCGTCACCGACCGCGGTTCCGTCGCAATGCTCTGGGACGACACGAGCCTGCAACCGGTTTTCTCCACACCGAACCGGTACGATTCGACCGACGACCATCTCATGGGCGTCAAAGGCAAGCGCGTGACGTTGCGCATCCGGCTCGGCGACAGCACACGCCTCGAAGACGCGATACTTTGGGCCGTGCGCGAGCGCGGGTTGCCGTCGTTGCCGAAACCGCCACGGTCGCCGGCAGCGCAGCGCGAGTTGATCCTTGCCTGCCTCA
Organism: Verrucomicrobiota bacterium; assembly: GCA_016871575.1. GTDB lineage: Bacteria > Verrucomicrobiota > Verrucomicrobiia > Palsa-1439 > Palsa-1439 > CAIKAP01. The sequence continues at coordinate 15,079 of VHCW01000097.1, read as the reverse complement.
ACGGCCCGATGCGCGACACCAACGGCTGGTTCCACGCCAAGTGGGGCGACTTCAAAGCCAACTGGTTCTGCGACCAGGCCTCGACCATCTGGCGTCTCACCGGCACGATGCCCGACGTGCCCAAGCTCGTCCCGCACGGCGCGCACATCGAAAACTGGTCCGCCTACTTCGTCACCGGCCGCGCCAAACAATGGCTCGACATGATCCGCGCGCGCGATGCCGCGCTCATCCGACAACAGAAACCCGACGGCTCCTACCGTTACGACGGCAAATTCCGTCGCGGTCATTTTGAGGACACCGCCAGCGGCTGGTGCGCCCAGCACGCCCTGAGACTTCTGAGCGATGCCCGTTTTACCGGCGACGCCAACACTCTCGCCGCGGGCGTCAAGACGCTGGAGTTCATGAAACGGTTTCGCACACCGCGCGGCGCGCAGGTCTGGGAAATCTCATTGCACACGCCCGACATCCTCGCGTCGGCGCACCTCGTCCATGCCTACGTGCTCGGCTACGAATTGACCGGGCGCGCCGAGTATCTCGAACTTGCCCGGCGCTGGGCGTTGAGCGGTTTGCCGTTCGTGTATCAATGGGGGCGTTACCCGGTCCAGAAATACGGGACCATCGCCGTGCTCGGCTCGACCAACTGGCAAGCGCCGTGTTGGATTGGCCTGCCCGTCCAATGGTGCGGCCTCAGCTACGCGTACGCGCTGACGATGCTCGCGCCGCACGACCGCACACTCGATTGGAAACAGATCGCCGAAGGCATCCTCATCGCCGGCGAACAGATGCAATGGCCCGACGGCCCGAACATCGGTTGCCTTCCGGACTATTTCGAGATTGCCATGCAACAGCGCCCGCAGGCGCCCGTCAACCCCTGCGTGCTCGCCGCGCTCCGATTGCGTCTCGCCGGTGAACTCGATTCGCTCGCCGTCGCCGCCGATGCGAAACACCGGGTTGTCGCGCCGTTTCCCGTTCGCCTGCGCGCGGGCAAAGCGATCATCACCGCCCGTCGCGGCCTGAAGTACGAAGTGCTCGTGGACGGCGCCCGCATCGTGCCGGTCACATCGCGCGGAACCGATGTGTTGGATTTGGAACGTCCCTGACCAACCTTGACAATTTCCGGTTACGGGGTTACGTCCAACTGCACGTGAACCTCATGAAAACCTCTGTTGTTCGATTCAGCGTATCGTTGCCGCGCCAACTGGCGCGGGAACTGGACCAGATGGCCGGCGAGAAAGGTTATGACAATCGCTCGCTGGCCATTGCCGACATGATCCGCGCCCACATCGTCGAGCACCGTCAGCAACAAGGCCGGGGCGAGATTGCCGGCTCGATCACCATTGTCTATGACCACCACCGCCACCATCTGCAGGATCTTCTCACCGATCTGCAGCACGAACACCGCGACGTGATCATTTCCGCCCTGCACTGCCATCTCGACCACGACAACTGCCTTGAAGTTCTTGCCGTTCGCGGCAAGGCGTCGGAGATCAAGACACTGGCCGACGAGTTGATCGCCGCCAAGGGAGTCAAACACGGCAAGCTCACCATCACGACCACCGGCGAAAACCTTCCCGACTAGGCGCGCGCAAAAACCCTCCCTTGACACAAATGCCCGACCGGTGTTACCACATAGCGTGTGAATCACACCGTTTCTCGTAACACTCGACTGCTGGCGGTCGCCCTCTGCCTGGCGCAGAACACGGCCCAGTCCGCCACCAACTCCCCACCCCGTCTTCCAGAAGTGGTCGTCACCGACACGCCGATCATCGAGGAGAACCGACTGACGCCGCTCGCTGGACAGGTGACGGCTGTCTCGAAGGAACAAATCAAGGAATTGAACGCGCAGGATTTGCCTTCCGCGTTGCGGCGCACGCCGGGCGTCGTCATCTCACGGCACAACCCGGTCGGCAGCTTTGGCGGCGGCGACGGCGGCACGATATTTATTCGCGGCATGGGCGCATCGCGTCCCGGCGCGGAAATTGTCATGACGATGGACGGGATTCCGCGGTACGCGAATGTGTGGACGCATCCGTTGATGGACACGTTGAGCGTGGACAACGCCGCCCGGCTCGATGTGTATAAAGGCGCGCAGCCGGTGTTGTTTGGCAACATGTCGTTTGGCGCAGTGGACATCGTGACGAAACGGCAGACAGAACCCGGTTTCCACTCGGAACTGCAACTGGCGTACGGTTCGTATGACACGTGGGTGCAGACCGCCGAGCACGGCGGGAAGACCGGTCCGGTGGATTATTATTTGATTCAGAGCTACCGGACTTCAGAAGGTCATCGCGACAATGCCAGCGGCGAACTTCAGAATTATCTGGGGCGCATCGGCGTTGACTTTGCACAGCATTGGAACCTCAGCATCCTATACAACCGCACGGACAACTGGGCAAAAGATCCGGGTCTCATCACCACGGGCCGCCACCAAGGGCAATTCGACACGACCACCGATTTTGGTGTCATTACGCTGGCCAACCATTTCGAGCGCGCCGATGGCTGGGTAAAAGTTTATTGGGAACACGGCGCGATTGACTGGCTCGGCCAATACAGCAGCACCAACAAGCTCAACAACTCCGATACGCTGACGCGCTGGGACACCTACGGCGTAAAGGCCCGTGAAACCTTCCGCCCGTGGGACGGCGCGGAATGGATGGTGGGATTGGATCTCGATTTCCTCAGCGGCAAAACGTGGAACAACACGCCGCCTCCGGGGCGTGGCTGGAATTTCCCGCGCGAATCCTTCCGCGTCATCCAGCCCTATGCGCTGGTCGCCCAGCAATTCGACCTGGCCGAGGGTATTTGGCTCAAACCCTCTGCCGGTGTGCGCGGCTTCTTCCACGATGAGTATCCCGATGAAGCCGGGCCGCAGGCCGGGCTGGTGTTGAACATTCACGACACGCGCCTGCATTTTGGATACGCGCGCGGCGTCAATTATCCAGGCATTTTTGCCAAGGCGCAGAAGGCATTCATTCCCCCGCTGACCTACAAGGATCTCACGGCGGAAACGCTCGACCACTATGAGGCCGGGATACGGCAGGATTTCGGCAAACAACTTCGGTTGGAACTCACCGGTTTTGTGGACAACGGGCGCAACCGCATCATTCGAACCATTCCACCTCCGGCTCCTCCCACGTACCTGAACCTTGGCAAGTTCAGCACCCACGGCATCGAGGCCACCGTCACGTGGCGTCCGGTCACCGATCTCGCCTTGTTTGCCGGCGGCACCTGGTTGAAAGCGGATCCCGCCGACACGCCGTACGCGCCCAAGTGGACAGCAACGATGGGAGCAACGTGGCGGTTCTTGAAACGGTTCAGGTTCAGCGTGGATGGCTCGTTCGTGGATGACCAACTCGCCCTGTCGCGCGACCGCACCTCCACCGCCGCCAACGTCCAGCGCGTGGACGAGTATTTCCTGCTGGGCGCGCGCTTGGGATATGAACTGCCGCTGCCGTGGAACGGGCCGCGCGCCGAACTGTTCATTGCCGGCGAGAATCTGACCAACGCCGATTACGAATACAAACCCGGCTACCCCATGCCCGGCATCAACGGCATGGGCGGCATCCGACTGGAGTTTTAATTATGCGCCAAATTCTCATTGGCCTTTTCCTCTGGGCCGCTCTAACGACCGTCGAAGGACACGAGAAGCACTTGCCTTCCCGTGACACTGTGGTCATCGCGCGCTTTCCATCGTCGCCGTCAGAGTTGCAATCGGATGTGCGCCCGTATGCCAGGGAGATCATCAAACGGCACGGGATGGAAGAATGGAAGGCGACGGTGTTGACGAGCGAACTCCATCGTCACCTTGGCGCGTATTCGATACTCGGCGCGAAAATGGGGATACGCGCGCGAGAACTATTGGGCGCGTCACTCGACGAACTGCGGGTCGAGACCTATGCCGGGTTGAAGCCGCCGTTGAGCTGCTTCAACGACGGCCTGCAAGTCTCCACCGGCGCGAGCTTGGGGCGCGGCGCCATCAGCGTCCCCAACGACAACGCCCCGCGGTGCGAGGCTGTATTTACCCATGGCAAGAGGAGCCTGCGTTTGCGATTGAAGGCTGACATTGCGGCGCGCATTACAGCGGAAATTTCCGCGCTGGTCAAACGCCACGGCGGAACGACGCCCGCCTACTTTGACGACGTCCGCGTCCAATCGTTGCGTCATTGGTTGGAGCTTGACCGCGCCGCGATTTTCGAGGAAGTGACTGGCCATGCACATCCCTGATGGATTTCTTGATCTGCCGACAGCGGCCACGACCGGTGCGCTGGCTGTAACCGGCGTCGGGGCAGCGTTGTGGCAGGCGAAGCGTTCCCTGCCACAGCGCAAAGTTCCGTTGCTCGGCGTGACGGCGGCGTTTGTGTTCGCCGCGCAGATGCTCAATTTCCCGGTGGCGGCCGGGACGTCGGGACATCTCGTGGGCGGCGTGCTGGCGGCCGTCCTGCTCGGCCCGGCACCGGCGGTGATCGTGATGACCTGCGTGCTGGTGTTGCAATGTTTCCTCTTTCAAGATGGCGGCGCGAGCGCGCTCGGCGCCAACATCTTCAACATGGGCATCATCGGCGTCATCGCCGGGTATGTTGTGTACGCAGCGACACGGCGACTGGCAGGCGGACTGCACGGAGTGCTGCTCGGCGCGGCATTCGCCGGTTGGTGCTCGACGGTGCTGGCGGCAATTTGTTGCGCCGGCGAACTGGCATTGTCAGGACGGGTAAAATGGTCGCTGGCATTGCCCGCAATGGGCGGCGTTCACATGTTGATCGGTCTCGGCGAAGGAATCATCACGGCGCTGGTGCTGGCGGCCGTCGCCAAGGCGCGCCCGGAGTTGCTGGAAACAACGGCGGAGACGCCCAACACCGGTCAGGTGGTGACGTTGGGATTGATTGCGGCGTTGGGTCTGGCGGTGTTTGTTTCGCCATTCGCGTCGGAGTGGCCGGATGGGCTGGAAAAGGTCGCGGGAAAACTTGGTTTCGAGCATTTCGCCACGGACAAGCCGCTGCTGCCGGCGCCGATGACGGATTATGGAATCGCTGGTGTCGAGGGCGCTTGGGTGACGCCGCTCGCGGGTATCATCGGAACATTGGCGGCATTCGCGCTGGCGTGGTTGCTGGCGCGGATGTTGACGCCAAAGAAAGCAGCTTGATGCGGCACGATTTCCTCGACCGCTACAGCCGTCAGGACAGTCCCGTGCATCGGTTGTCGGCGGAGGCGAAGTTGGTGTGTGTGCTTGCCGTCATTGTGTTGACCGTGGCGGCACCGTTGAGTGCCCTGCCCTACTTCGCCGGGCTGGCGTGCGTCTTGGCGACGGTGGCGTTGGCGGCAAAGATTCCGATGGGGTATCTGGGAATGCGGTTGTTGTGGATGGAACCGTTTGTGTTGGGAGTCGGCCTGCTGACGCTGTTCCAGCCCGGAGGCTGGACAATTTTCACCGGGATTGTCGTCAAGAGCACGTTGTCGCTGGTGACAATGGTCTTGCTGGCGAACACGACGCCGTTCGCGGAGATTTTGCGGGTGATGAAGCGGGCGCGGATGCCGGGGTTGTTGGTGACGACGCTCGCGTTGATGTACCGGTATTTGTTTGTGCTGGTGGACGAGGCGGAACGGATGCAGCGGGCGCGGTTGTGCCGGACGTTTGAGCGGCGACGATGGATCGGGTGGAAGACGCTGGCCACGGTGGCGGGACAGTTGTTTGTGCGTTCGACCGAACGGGCGGAACGGATTTACGCGGCGATGCTGGCGCGAGGTTGGAAATGACACCGGCCATTGAAGTGCACCATTTGAGTTACCGCTATCCCGACGGACGGGAAGCTCTGCGCACTATCAGTTTCACCGTTGCTGAAGGCGAGTGTGTAGGACTGATCGGGCCGAATGGCGCCGGGAAGTCAACGTTGCTGCTGCACTTGAACGGCGTGTTGCCCGAGAAGCCAACCGGCGCAGTGCGTGTCTTTGGGCAGACCGATCTTGCGGCGATGCGGCGTGACGTGGGCTTGCTGTTTCAAGATCCCGATGACCAACTGTTTTGTCCGACGGTGTTGGAAGATGTGGCATTTGGACCGCAACAGCTTGGCGTACCGGAGAAACCCGCGACCGAAGCGCTCGCGCAGGTGGGATTAGCCGGGTTTGAGAAGCGATCCCCGCACCATCTCAGCCACGGCGAGAAACGGCGCGTGTGTCTCGCCGGTGTGCTGGCCTGTCAGCCTCGCGTGCTGGCGTTGGACGAACCGACCAGCGGCCTTGACCCGCGCGGACGGCGCGAGTTCAAGGCATTGCTGCACAAGGTGCGGGCAACAAAGCTGATCGCATCGCATGATTTGGATTTGATTGCCGAGTTTTGTTCCCGAGTGTTGTTGTTGGATCGGGGTGAACTGGTGGCGGACGGCGTCGCATGGGAGGTGCTGGGAGATGTGACATTGATGGTGAGCCACGGGTTGGAACGCCCGCACTGGCTGCAACATCGGCACCCGCATTGAACGGAGTGCTTGACAAAGCCGGGTGGCTGTTGTTTATTTCGTTTAGTTTTGACTAAACGCACATGTCCTTGACCCAGAAAACCCGGCTCCAAGCCACCCGTAAAAGGTTTATCGAAGCGGGAGGACATACTACCCAGTCCTTTGGGTTCGGGCGCATTATTGGGCAGATCTACGCCCTGCTCTACCTCCATCCTGAACCGATGTGTCTGGATGACATCGGCACGGAACTGGGCGTCAGCAAGGCAAGCGTCAGCATCTCGATCCGCCAGCTTGAGGCATGGTCGGCGGTCAAACGACACTGGATCAAAGGCGACCGTCGGGATTTTTACGAGGCGGAAACCAATTTCAACAACCTGCTTCGGAATGGCCTCTTGGAAATGCTGCGCAAGAAACTTGATACCGCAGGCGCCCAAATCACCCTTGCGGAGAGTACGCTAACCGAGGCATTGAACGAACCCAATGGGGACGAACGCGACGAGTTGGAGGTCGTAGCGGCGCGTTTGAAGCAGGCAAAACAATTTCACAATCGGATCAGCGGTCTGTTGAGCAATCCGCTTGTGAATCACATTTTGTAAACGGTGAAGTGGGTCGAACGGTGGGCGCGCCGTTCTAAAGACAACATGGCATTCGCTTCCAGAAGAGCGATCAAGGAACAGGTGACAGTCCAACACGATGTCCGGCACCTGAATGGCGGCAGCTTGCCCGAAAACGGGAAAGAGCAGAGAGGCAAGAGGCAAGCACGCAAAAGCGCGAACTGAATGAAAACAATCATGGCACGGCGACCACATTTCCGGTTTGAAGATTTGGACATCTGGCAACTGGCCAGAGACTTGGCCGTAACGATGCACCGACTGGCGGAAATGCTCGAAGCAAAACGGTATTACCGTTATGCAGAACAACTGCGGGCCGCCGCTTTGTCTGTAGCCAACAACATCGCAGAGGGTTCTGGCAGCCTGCATACCGCCGAGTTTGTGCAGTTTCTGAATATTGCACGGCGATCTTTGTTCGAGAACGCCTCGATGCTTCTGGTGTTCGACTCCATGAAAGTCTGGCCAACCGGTACTATTGATCCACTGCTTACCGACTGCGACCGGTTAAGTCGGATGATTTCGAGCTTTATACAATCGCAAAACTCGAAACGCATCAACGTCTAGCCCCTTACCGCTTACCTCTCTGCCATCTTCTCCCCCATGAACTGGTACGCCATCCATACCAAACCGCGCGAAGAGACGTTGGCGGAAACCAGCTTGCAACGGGAAGGAATCGAGACGTTTTACCCCAGACTTCGCCGGCGTCGAACCATTCGCCGGGTGCGACGCTGGGTCACCGGACCGCTGTTCCCCTGCTATATTTTCGCCCGGTTCGATGCCAACGCCTCCCGACGGTTGGTGTGCTACGCGAATGGCGTGACCAACATCGTCAGTTTCGGCGGCCACCCGGCTGTAGTGGATGACGACATCATTGCGGCCATTGTGGCCCATGCTGAAGACGACGTTGTCACCGTAATTCCGCCGAAATTCCAACCCGGCGACCTGATCGAGATTCAAGAAGGCCCGTTTCGCGGACTGCAAGGGGTTTTCGAACGCGAGATGAGCGACTCGGAACGCGTGGTCGTGCTCCTGCAAACCCTCGCCACGGCCGCCCGCGTCCAAGTTCCCCGCGACCAACTCGCCAAGGTATAAATCCAGTATGCCTTTCGAATTCCACCGACAAAACATTTCTGATGTCGTTCTGATACGGGCAAAAACTTTCGACGATTCACGCGGTTCGTTCTGGGAGAGTTTCCGTCAGTCTGCCTTTGAAACGCATGGACTCCCGTGTCGCTACCCGCAAGACAACATCTCCTACTCCACCTGCGGGGTGCTCAGAGGGTTGCATTACCAAAAGCATCCGAAAGCCCAGGCAAAACTGGTCATGCCCGTTCAAGGTGAAATCTTCGACGTAGCCGTGGACATCCGCCGAGGCTCGCCCACGTACGCTCAATGGACAGGGATCAACCTCGCCGCCGACCGTCACGAAATGCTCTATGTTCCCGAAGGATTTGCCCACGGGTTTTGCGTCCTCAGTCAACGGGCGACTGTTCTTTACAAAGTGAGCGCTGAGTATGCGCCCGACTGCGAGCGCGGCATCCGGTGGAACGACCCTGAGTTGGCCATCACATGGCCATGCGATTCACCGACGCTTTCTCCACGCGACGCTCAACTTCCACTACTGAAGGACGCTGAAAACAACTTTAGCTATAATCAGGTCTCTTAAACTATGAAACAATTATTGGTCACAGGTTCCAACGGCTTGATCGGCTCGGAAATGGTAGCTCACTTTCACGCACTCGGTTGGGAAGTGCACGGCGCGGACAACAATATGCGCTCTGATTTTTTCGGGCCCGAAGGCGACACCCGCTGGAACCAGCAACGCCTGCTGCGCGACTTCACCCGTTTCACCCATCACGAACTCGATATCCGCGACCGGAGTGCCGTGCTCGATCTGGTGCGTGCCCTTCACCCGAACGCGATCATCCACACAGCCGCGCAACCGAGCCATGACCTCGCGGCCAAACGACCGTTTGATGATTTCGACGTGAACGCGGTCGGAACGCTGAACCTGCTGGAAGCGTTACGCGCCGATTGTCCGGAATCGCCGCTGGTTCATCTCTCCACCAATAAAGTGTACGGCGATGCGCCCAACCGAATCCCTCTCAAGGAACTGGAAACTCGCTGGGATTATGACGATCCCGCCTATGCCGACGGAATCCCGGAGTCCTTTACCATTGACCAGTCCAAACATTCCTTATTCGGGGCCTCCAAACTGGCGGGCGACATCCTTGTGCAGGAATACGGTCGCTACTTCAACATGCCCACGTGTTGCCTGCGGGGCGGATGCCTGACTGGCCCCTCGCATTCCGGCGTGGAGTTGCACGGATTCCTCAGCTATTTGGTGAAAGTCAACGTCACCGGTGGCGCCTACAAGGTTTTCGGCTACAAGGGCAAACAGGTGCGCGACAACATTCACTCCCACGATGTGGCGCGCTTTGCCGAGGAGTTTATCAAATCACCACGCTGCGCCGAAGTCTATAACATCGGCGGCGGACGAAATAATTCCGTCTCGATCCTGGAAGCGTTCTCCCGCGTCGAATCGCTGACCGGCAAGAAAATGGACTGGCAATACGTGGACAAAGCGCGGGAAGGCGACCACATCTGTTACATCAGCGACCTTTCCAAAATGCGGTCGCACTATCCGGACTGGAACATTACGAAAACGCTCGACGACATCTTCACTGAGATTGTCAATTCCTGGCAAGTGCGCTCACACACGACAAGCTAACATGGCTAATACCGTCACAGTCATTAGCGCCGAACGCCACGAACGGCTCCGGCAGTTCCTCAAGGATCTCTGGGACTACCGGGAACTGTTCCTGACGTTCGTCCAACGCGACCTCAAGGTCCGCTACAAGCAGACCGTGCTGGGTGTCGCGTGGGTCATCCTCCAACCGTTGTTCATGGTTGGCGCATTCTCGCTGATCTTCGGCAAGATCGCCAAGATGCCCACTGACGGACTGCCGTATGCCATCTTCTACATCGCGGCGCTTGTCCCATGGAACACGTTCGCCCACGCGCTCAGCCAATCGGCGATGAGCATGGAATCCAACGCCCATCTCATCAGCAAAGTCTATTTCCCGCGCCTCGTCGTCCCCGGCGGCATCATCTGCGGCTCCTTTGTGGATTTCGCAATCGGATTTACAGTCATGAATGCCCTCGCCATCTACCTTGGCCATTGGGATTGGCGACTCTTACCACTTACCCCTTTCCTCTTGGCCATCCAAGCCCTGACCGCCCTCGGTATCGGCCTCGCGCTCGCCATCCTCAACGCCCAATACCGCGACGTCAAACATGCCGTCGGTTTCATGGTGCAACTGTTCATGCTCGCCACCCCAGTGATCTATCCCGCTTCCCGCTTACCCCAATGGGCGCAAGACTGGCTCTTCCTCAATCCCATGGCCGTGGTCGTCACCACCTACCGTTCGATTCTGAAAGGTGATCCGTTGGATTGGCTGATGTTGCTCCTGGCCCTTACCACTTCCCTCTGCTATCTCGCCTTCGGCATCTGGTTCTTCCGCAAACGCGAAGCGCGCCTCGCCGACGTATTGTAGTCACAAATCAAATGCCCTTTAGGTTCACAGTTCTTCACATTGACGATATGGTAATATGGTTTCACATATAACCACATGAAGATCACCATTGACATACCGGACGCCCTGATGATCCGCGCCAAGAAACGTGCGGTCGATCTCCGCCGACCGGTGGTTGCCGAACATCAGGCATCTCGACAAGCGATTGAAACCGCCTTCCGGAACGATTCTGGATGGGGAATTACGACGGCAACTCTCACTGAGTTCTGGTGTGTGAAAACTCATCCTCGTTGCAGCGGAGGACCTGCGCAACCAGCCCATGCCCGCATGTTCATCACGAAGCTTCTCGAAGACGGCGACGGAGTAGCATGGCAACCCAGCCCTGATTTTGGGCTACGTCTGCTACAACTACGGAGGAGTTGAAAGTTACCGGCCCCAGAATTTTCAACCTGCCAATTGCCATGATTGCTTTTGAAAATGGCGCCACCGAACTCTGGTCCCTTGACAAAGACTTCGTCACCGTCCCCGGCCTCAAACGTCACGATCCCCTGTAGAAACCCGCCTTCGCTGAAGCTATGGCGGACCAGCCGCCACCGGCCCTTGCCACTTCCCGCTTCCCCCAGTAAACTACTGCCATGAGCACCAAACACCTGACCCTTGAGCCGCCCGCCCACTTCGAACATGCCGTCAGCCTGAACCGGCGCGAACTGGAACCACACCTGCGCCTGATGGCGGCGCTCAAACTCTTTGAACTGGGCAAAGTATCCTCTGGCAAAGCCGCTGAACTCGCCGGCATGCCCCGCGTCCAATTCCTTGAAACCTGTGGCCGTTATCGCGTCAGCCTCTACAACTGCCCCCCCGAGGAACTCGAACGCGAACTCCGAAACGACGTGGCCGCCGCCAGTAAACTGCGCCGATGAACATTGTCGCCGATACCGGCCCGCTCATCGGCTTGGCCAAAATTCGCCAACTGCGCTTGCTGGCGGTCTTGGCCGACCAGGTCTTGATTCCCACCTGCGTTCAATGGGAACTACTGGCCAAGGTCGGCGCCGAAACACGCGAACTGCATCAAGCCCTCGAACGGTGGCTCGAAGTCAAACCCGCGCCGGCGCCTCAGGGTACGCAACGAGCGGCCCTGGCCCATCTGGATGAAGGCGAACGCCAAGCCATCCTCCTCGCGCTCACTGCGCCGACGGAAACCATCCTCCTCATGGATGATCAATCCGGACGGACAGCGGCCCGACGCTGGCAACTTTCCGTGACTGGCGTTGTGGGGATCCTCATCCGCGCCAAGGAATGCCAATTGATTCCCAAGGTCATCCCCCTGCTCCGTCGCCTCCAACGGGAGGGCTATTGGCTCTCCGAAGAAACCGTCGAAGCCGCCCGTCAGTTGGCCGGCGAGTAGTTCCACCCATTTGACCGCTGACCACTGATCGCTGATCGCTGACCTTTGCCCTCTTAACACTTACCCATCCCCCCATGGACATCTCCGTCATCATCTGCACCTATAACCGGTCCGAAAGTCTGCGACGTCCTCGTTCAAGTTGAAAGCAAGCGATTGACAATAAGTGGCTACGTGGCTACTTTTTGAATATGAAGACCGTAGGAATCAAGTATTTGAAAGATCACCTCAGCCAAGAACTGCAAGAGGTGCGTCAAGGTGAAACTTTGCTGGTGACCGACCGCAATATTGTGATTGCGGAAATCCGTCAGCCGTCTCCCGCCCACGTTCAAAAGGTGAACCGCTTGGAAGCGTGGTTGAACGCCCAAGAACGCGCTGGTCACCTGCGGCGAGCGACAAATACGGAGACCGCCTCCCCATTTGTCATACCGCTTCCACCGCCCAGTGTTCCTGTTGATCTTGCTCAGTTGCTGGAGGAAACGCGCGCCGACCGCGTCTGATATGGCGACTTATTACGACGCCAGTTTTCTGCTGGCAGGTTTGCTCCCGGCTCCTGACGCATCTCGTTTGGTGCCGTGGTGGACCGAAGAGACCGTTCGCCTTGGTTCGGTGCTTCTGGAGGCAGAATGTGTCACAGTGATTCGCCGCACTGCCACCGCCCAGCAACCTGCGGATTCAGCGAGTTTTCTTTCCAGCCGAATGGACTGGCTGAATCAGCAAATGGCACTCCTGTCCTGCAACGATGTGAACAACGAAGTACTTCAGCGGTTGCGGAGCGAACCTCGCTTAAGCAACTGTCGTACGCTTGATGCGCTGCATCTAGCCACTGCGCTACTGTTCCAAGACCAAGTCGATGAACCGTTGACGATCTGCACCTTGGACAATCGAATGCGAACCACTGCCCAATCATTGGGCTTCACCGTCGCACCTTGACCGCTCTGCTCTCCGTGTCCATCCGTGGCTGAACTCGACCGCTGATCACGCCGATACCACTGCTTCCTCAGACAATAAACCTCAGACGACAGACATCAGACTTTAGACTAATGCGTGACTACACAAAGATCCTTGCTTGGCAGAAAGCGGATGACCTGACGGTCGCCGTCTATCAAGCTACGCGTTCGTTCCCCAAGGATGAACTGTACGCCCTTACGAGCCAACTTCGTCGCGCTGCGTACTCCGTTCCCGCAAACATAGTCGAAGGTTCGGCGCGGGAATCACAAAAGGACTATCTTCATTTCCTCGTCATCGCACGCGGTTCACTGGCTGAAACAGGCTACTTCATCCATCTCGCGCATCGTCTGGGCTACATGAATGCCGACAATCATGACCGCTTGGCTAGGCAAACTGATGAAACAGCGAGAGTTCTTGCTGGCTTGATCAAGGCAGTTCAATCCGAAGTCTAAAGTCTCAGGTCTAAAGTCCAAGGTCTTTCCCTTTTATGTCTGACATCGCCATACGCATCGAGAACTTAGGGAAACGCTACCGCTACGGCGGCGTCGCGCCCCTGAGCGCCAATTTGCGCAGCGACCTCACAGACTGGATGAAAGGCATTTTTTCACCACAGAGAACACCGAGGAACACAGAGACCGTTGTTCGCGGCACTCCTGCCGCGAATAACTCCGTGTCCTCCTCCTCTGAGACCTCTGTGAACTCTGTGGTTAAATCCCCTTCCCGCCCTTCTTTCCACGAAATCCACGAAGAACATCTAGCGCATGACCCACAGTATTTCTGGGCATTAAAGGATATAAACCTGGAGGTGCGCCACGGCGAAGTCGTCGGAATCATCGGTCGCAATGGCGCTGGAAAGAGCACGCTCCTGAAAGTACTCTCACGGATCACCGCGCCAACAACCGGCAAGATTACGTATCATGGCAGGATCGCCAGTCTTCTGGAAGTTGGCACCGGGTTTCACCGTGAATTGACAGGCCGCGAGAACATTTTCCTCAACGGCTCCATCCTGGGAATGCGCCGCGCCGAGATCGCCCGCAAGCTCGACGAAATCATCGCTTTCGCTGAAATCGAGAAATTCCTCGACACCCCCGTCAAGTTCTACAGCAGCGGCATGTACGTCCGCCTCGCCTTTGCGGTGGCTGCCCACTTGGAGCCAGAGATTTTGGTAGTGGACGAGGTATTGGCGGTGGGCGACGCAGAATTTCAAAAGAAATGCCTCGGCAAGATGAGCGAGGTAGCGAAGGGTGGGCGTACAGTCTTGTTTGTCAGCCACAACATGACTGCAATAAGCAATCTCTGTGCTCGATGCGCCTTGCTTGAACGGGGAAGTATTGCCGCCGATGCCACCCCTACAGAAGTTATAGGACGGTACTTGGGCACGCTTGGAACAGCACAGGGAAGCTGTGTTAGTCTGACAGATTGGCCGACTCGATGCGGCATCGGGATTGTCGGACAGCTTGCGCGGATACAATTATTCAATGCGGACGGAATACCATCTGAAGTCATATCCATGGGAAACGGTGTTAGAATCGAGATTGACGTGAAGTTTTTTCGCACTGTGAAAGAACCAGAAGTCGGCGTCGTTATCTCAACTCCACTGGGCCAACGAGTGGTTCGCTTTCTCTCCACATGGGAGGGGATTCAAGGGCCTGTTACGCAGGGAAACTATCGCTACCAAATCTGCATTCCCAATCTAATGATTGTACCCGGCCCATATACACTGACCCCTTTTCTCCGGCAACGTCGGGCTGAGTATGAAGATCTGATTGAATCAGCCCTTCAGTTTCACGTGGCAGAAGCCGACATTACTGGACACGCACCCGATACGAAAACATGCCGACCGGGAGAGGCGTTTGCCAGAAGCCAATGGGAAGTAACAAGGTTGCAGGATGAATGACACCTTGAACATTGTCGCGATAATTCCTGTGCGTCTGGACTCTAGGCGCCTAAATGCCAAGGCGCTGCGATTGGTGGCGGGACGACGACTTGTTGATTACGTCATTGAGCGCGCCCGAAGCATTACGGGAATCACGCAGGTAGTCGTAGCAACGACCACTCGTTCGCTTGAATCCCCGCTCATTGCGCACCTTGAAGCACATGGTGTGTCTATCTACCGTGGCGAAATAGAAGATG
>VHCW01000096.1 GCA_016871575.1 Verrucomicrobiota bacterium | reverse complement strand
GCAGATTGCAGAGGGACGCGTAGATGTGAAGATGACATTGACGGCGATGGGTTGCGGCATGGGGCCGGTCATTGCGATGCAGGCGAAGGACAAGCTGCTCACCTGTCCCGGCGTGAAGGATGCCGACGTGCAGATTGTCTGGGACCCGCCGTGGAACCAGAACATGATGAGCGACGAGGCGAAGAAGCGGCTCGGACTTTGGTGACGCCTACCTGGTCAGGAAACCAAAATACCAGTTGATAAGCTCGCGCCCGAAGAAGATCCACACCAGCGCCGCCAACGCGATGTAGGGGCCGTACGGAATGCGGCTCCCCCACCCTTTCTTGCTGGTCAACACCAGCAACAGGCCGATGACACCGCCCAAGACTGAAGAGGCGAAAATCGTGAACAACGCCGCCTGCCAGCCAAGAAAAGCGCCGATGCCGGCGATGAACTTCACATCGCCCATGCCCATTGCTTCCTTCTTGAAGATCTTTTCACCGACCATCGCAATCAGCAGCAGCGTCACGCCTCCGGCCAGCGCGCCGATGAGGGATTGCAGGAACGATGATCCGATGCCCTCGACCGCGTGCAGCGGCGGATAGAGCAGGCTCAACGCAATGCCGACAAGGACGCCGCCGTACGTGATTTCGTTCGGGATGATGTAGTGCTCGAAGTCTATGAAAGTCGAAACAATCAGGCCGCCGACAAGAATCCAGTAGATCGGCGCGACCCATTGGAACTCGTATTTCAGCCAGACGGCGAGAAACAGCGATGCCGTCAGCAGCTCGATGAACAGGTAGCGCGGGCTGATCAGCGTTCCGCAGTCGCGGCATTTGCCGCGCAATACCAGGAAACTGAGCAGCGGAATGTTGTCGTGCCAGCGGATCGGCTTGTTGCACTTCGGGCAGTGTGACGGTGGATTGACGATGGATTCTTCACGCGGCATCCGATAGATGCAGACGTTGAAGAAACTCCCAAACGCCGCGCCCAACATGAAGACGATGAAGTCGAAGTAAAGTCGTAATTCGAAGCTCACGCGGGTTTCTCCGGATAAACGGTGGCACGCAAGGCGCGGCGCATCACGGCCAGCGGCGCCTTGCGCCGCGTCCAGATTTCGAACGACTTGACTCCTTGGTGGAGCAACATGCTCAGCCCGTTCGCCGTTCGCGCGCCGGCGTCCTCCGAGGTCTTCAACAACGCGGTTTCAGGGGGACGGTAAATGGTGTCATAGACGAACAGTTGCGGCGTGAACAGGCTCGCGGGCAAGCCGAGCGTTTCACCTTCCTTCAATCCGATAGAGGTCGTGTTGATCATCAAGTCAACGTCAGGCATCACCGCCGCCAGCGCGTCGGGCGACAAATCCACGGCGCGGCATTCGGATTTGGTCTTCGCGATTTCCGCCGCAATCGGCTCGATCTTTGACGCCGTGCGGTTGGCGACATAGACGCGCACCGCGCCGTCCAGCGCCGCCTTCACCGCCACGGCGCGTCCCGCTCCGCCGGCGCCGAGGACGAGGACGCGTTTCCCCTTGAAGCCGAAGTTGAACTCCTCGCGGATGGCCTTCGCGATGCCGTAGCCGTCGGTGTTGAAGCCGCGCAGCCTGCCGTTCTCGATGGAGACGGTGTTGACCGCGCCGAGCTTGCGGGCGTCGGCGTCCACTTCGTCCACGATGTCGAGCGCGAGGATCTTGTGCGGCACGGTGAGATTGACGCCTCGCAACCCCATGTCGCGCGCGCCGAGCAACGCGGAGCGGAGGTTGGCGGGGTCAACATCGAACGCGAGGTACGCCCAGTTCATTTCCAGCGCGGCAAACGCGGCATTGTGCATCGCCGGCGATGCCGTGTGCGCAATCGGATGGCCGAACACGCCGACCAATGTAGTTGAGCCGTCTATGTGCATGGGGGCTGACTATAACCGAACGACCAGTGCCTTGAGAAGCGCAAGTATCGGCTCTGGAAAAACGCCCAAGAGCACGACGCCCGCGGCACAAAACGCCAAAGCCATCTTCAGATGCCCCGGCGTGGCAATGCGTGTTTCGTCCTTCGCCGGCAGCACGTACATGTGTTTCATCAGGACCAGATAGTAGTACAACGACACGGCGCTCATCACGATGCCGAGCGCCACCAACCAGAGCAACCCAAACATCTCGGCATCGCACTCCACGGCGGCGGCGAACAGGTAAAACTTGCCAAAGAACCCGCCCAACGGCGGAATGCCGGCCAAGGAAAGGACGAATACCAACATCAACAGCGACAAGAACGGCGCCCGTTTCGCCATGCCATTGAAGTGCTCCAGGTCGTCGCCACCCGCGCGGGATGCAAGCGCCGCCACGACGCCGAACGCGCCGAGATTCGTGATGGCATAGACAATGACGTAGAACAACACAGCGGTTGCGCCGGTGCTGCTGGCTGCGACGAGACCGACAAGAATGTAGCCTGCGTGCGCGATGCTGGAGTAGGCCAGCAGGCGTTTGACGTTGCGCTGGACGATGGCGGCGCAGTTGCCAAGCACCATGCTCGCCGTGGCCGTCAGTCCCAGCACCATTGCCCAACCTGACTCGAACGCTCCCCAGTACGCTGATCCCACCGCGCCGGCGAAGGCGACCATCAACACTTTCACCAGCACGAAGAAACTCGCCACCTTCGATCCCGTCGCGATGAACGCCGTCACCGGCGTGGGCGCGCCTTCGTAGGCGTCCGGCGCCCAAAGGTGGAACGGCACCATTGCCACCTTGAAGCCGAGGCCGACGAGCACGCACAACAGCCCAACGCCCAGCAACGGATCCGTCCCCTTCTTTGCCAGCGCGGCGCCGATGTCACGCAAGTTGGTCGCGCCGGTCAGGCCGTAGATGTAGCTCAGGCCGAACAGCAGGAATGCCGTGGCAATCGCGCCAAACAGGAAATATTTCAAGGCCGCTTCCTGCGAACGCAGCGAATTCTTGTGAAATGCCGTGAGGACATAGAGGCTGATGCTGGTCAGTTCGAGCGCCACGAAGATTGTCAGGAATTCTTCCGTTCCCACGAGGAGCAACATCCCGATTGCCCCAAACAACAGCATCGCAAAATACTCGCCCACGTGCGTGCCGATGTCATGGTCTATCGAGATCAACACGGTCACCGCCGTCAGGACGATCAGGACGAACTTGAAGATAATCACCAACGGATTCACCACAAGCGTTTCACCGGGCAGCAGGACGTTCGTCATGCCAACCTGCCCGACCAACGGCACCGCCGAGAGCGCCAGCCCGAACAGCGCAACCGCGCCCACCAGTTCCCGTCGTTTCGCAACCTCGCGTTTGCGTCCGATGATGAAATCGAGCGTCAACACCGCGAGCGCCACCAGCACCAGCGCCGTCTCGCTCCCCAACGCGCGGACAATCGGTGCGTAGGCGACGCTCATCGCATTCCTCCGAGAAAGCTGTCCACATTCGCCTGAATCATGTTCAACAACGATTGGGGATATAATCCGACAATCACCAGTGTCGCCATCAAGATCACCGCCCCCACAATCTCGGGCACGCTGATTGGCGGCATTGCTGTCGCGGACTGAACGTCCCGCCCGTCCTCTCCGTAAAACACCTTGTGCAGCGCGTTCAGGATGTAGGCGGACGTCACCGCGATGCTCAACGCCGCAAGCGCCGCCAGCCACGGACTCATCTTGAAGGCGCCAATCAACACCTGAATCTCCGCCACAAATCCGCTGAACCCCGGCATCCCCATCGAAGCCGCGCCGCCAATGACAAATGTCACGCACGCAAACGGAATCACTTTCGCCAGTCCGCCCAACTCATCCAGTTGCCGGGTGTGCGTCCGGTCATAGACCATCCGCCCGACCACCGCGAACAACAGGCTGGCGACGATGCCGTGCGAGAACATTTGCAGAACCGCGCCGGACATGCCGTCGCGGTTGAGCGTGGCCAGGCCGAGCAACACGAAACCCATGTGGCTGACGCTGGAGTAGCCGATGATGAACTTGAAATCCTTCTGCACCAGCGCCACCGCCGCGCCGTAGAGGATGCCGATGACGCCGAGCCATGCGATCCACCATTGCCAGTGCGCCAGTCCTGACGGGAACAGGAGCATCGCCGCGCGCAAGCAAGCGTAACTGCCAAGTTTCATCACCACACCCGCCAGCAACATCGAGGCCGCCGTCGGCGCCGCGACATGCCCGGTCGGCGCCCACGTGTGGAACGGCCACATGCCAGCAAGCACGCCGAACCCGGCGAACACCAGCGGGAACACCCAGACTTGCACGTGGCGCGCGATGGGATTCTTTGCCATCTCCAGAATATCAAACGTCTGCCCGCCGCCCGCGAAGAACGCCGCCAGCACGCCGATGAACACCGCCGCGCTGCCGACGAACGAGTAGAGCACCAGCTTCATCGCGCCGTACTCCTTGCGGGTCGAACCCCAGATGGCAATGATGAAGTACTTCGGCACGATGGCCAGTTCGTAGAACACGAACAGCAGGAACAAATCCATCGCCATGAACACGCCGTACACCCCGGCAATCAGCGTCAGGAAGAACGCAAAGAACTCCTTCACCCGCTCCTCGATGTTCCAACTGAACAGGATGCCGGTCACGCAAACGATGCCGTTGAGCAACACCAACGGCAGGTTCAACCCGTCCACCGCGAGGTGATACCGGACACCGAGCGACGGAATCCAACTGACATTTGCCAGATGCACGAAACCGGTGCCATCGTAAACGATGCACCCGTGCAACCCCAGCGCCAGGCCCGCCGCGCCGGTCAGCAGCGCGACCCAGCGGATCAGGTTCTTCGCGTTGCGCGGCAGGAGCATGATCAGCCCCGCGCCGAGGAACGTCAGATAAATTGTCCAGTCAGTTCGCATAATCAGCGTTCGTAGTCAGCCACGCAGCGAAGCGGAGTGGCGTTCCGTTCGAACAATCCCACGGCACTCCGCTTCGCTTCGTGCCTAACGACAAACTTCCTTTTCATCGCGCCACCTCAAATAGCTTCACGAGTCCCATCACCGCATCGTTGGCCGCGTCGAGCAGCGGCGCGGGATAAATCCCAATCCAGAACATGAAAAACATCAGCATCGCTCCAATGAACTGTTCGCGCGCCGTCATGTCCGTCAGCCCATTCCACTTCTCGTTGAGCGGGCCGAAGCAGACCTTCTGCATCATCTGGAGCAGGAACACCGCCGTCACCACCAAGCCAATGGTCGCCGCAATGGCCGTCTTCGTCACAACCGGGAACGCGCCCTTGAACACAAGAAACTCGCCGACAAACCCGTTCAGCCCCGGCAATCCAAGCGACGAGAACATCGAGATGCCGAGGATGCCCGCGTAGATCGGCATGATCTTGCGCAACCCGCCATAGTCGGCCAGCGCGCGCGTGTGGGTGCGGTCGTAAATGACGCCGACCATGAAGAACAACGCCGCCGAGCTGATGCCGTGGTTGAACATCTGGAGCACCGCGCCGTTGAGCGCCGCCGCCTTGTCGTTGAACATCTCCGGTCCCGCCGCCGCGGCGGTGGCGAAAATGCCGAGCATCGCGTAGCCCATGTGGTTCACCGACGAATACGCGACGAGCCGTTTGAAATCAGTCTGCGCCAGCGCGGCGAACGCGCCGAGCACGATGCTCGCCAGCGCCAGCAGCAACAGGATGTCCACGTGCGCCGCAACCTGCGCCGGGAAGATCGGAAGCACCACCCGCAGGAAACCGTACACCCCCATCTTCAGCAGAATCGCCGCCAGCACCATCGAGCCGCCTGTCGGCGCTTGCGTGTGCGCGTCCGGCAACCACGTGTGAAACGGCCAGATCGGCACCTTGATCGCAAAGCCGACGAGCGTCGCCCAAAACAACACCGACGCGAACGTCGCCGGGTTCCAGTGCCAGCGGAGTGCAAACTCCGCCAGTGTCCTGCCGAGTTCGCCATTGGCAGCCAACGCACGTAGCTCGATGAAGTCGAATGTGCCCGTTGCCATCCAGAGGAAACCGAACGCCACGAGCATCCCGATGCTCCCGCCCAACGTGTAGAGGAAGAATTTGAAGGACGCGTAAGTCCGGTTCTCGTGGCCCCATATCTTGATGAGAAAGAACATTGGGATCAGGCCAAGTTCCCAGTAGATGAACCAATGGAAGAAGTTCAACGCCGTGAACACGCCGAACATGCCCGTCTCCAGCAAGAGGAACAGGAAGAAGAACAGCTTGACGTTCTCTTTCAGTTTCCAGTGCGCCAACATCGCGAGCGGAGTGATGACCGCCGTCAACAGCACCATCGCCACGCTCAAACCATCCACGCCGACGTGGTAGTCCACGTTCAACGCCGCAATCCACGGATGCCGCTCCACCAACATCATCCCGGCGCTCGGCACAAACCGCGTCCACGCGCAGAACGTCAACAGCAACGACGCCACGCTCGCGCCAAGCGCAGCAACCTTCATTGCGCGTTCCTGCGTCTTCGGCAACAGCAACACCACCAGCGCCCCCGCCAGCGGCAGGAAGGTTATCAAGGAGAGATATGGGAGACCGGGTTTCATTTCAGGTACCAGATCACCAGCAGAATCACTGTGCCCAGGCACAAGATGCGCAGGTAACCTTGAATGCGGCCGGCTTGGAACTTCGCGAACTCGCGCCCCGACAACCGCACGCTCTCGCAACCGGCGTCGAACCCACCGTTGATGAAAAACTCATCGCCGACCCAGCGCACGACTTGCGACACGCCCCATGCCATCCACGCGATGCCGTGCAGGATGCCGTCAATCACCAGTTTATCAAACGCCCGCCATAATTCGCCGAGCAGCATCGTTGCGCGGATAATCGTCGCGTCGTAAAATTCGTCCACATACCATTTCCGGTTCAAGCAGGTGAACAGCGCGCCGAGTTTCACCGCCAACGGATCCGGCTCATCCGCGTGCTCCATCGTCCGTCGCCCATAGACGATCCAACCCAGCAAAATACCGGCTGCCCCTACCGCCACTGACAACCCCATGACGATCCATTTACCGTGAGGATCTTCCCCGTGCGCGCCGAGGTAATGACCATATTGCGCTCCGAAGAAACCTAGTCCCACGGCAAACACGCTGAGCACCGCGATGGGTAGCCACATGTTCCACGGCACTTCGTGCGGCTCGTGATGACCGCGCCACTTGCCGGCAAAGACCATGAACATCTGCCGCGTCATGTAAAACGCCGTCAAGAACGCCGCGAACGTCGCCAGTCCCCATGCCAGCTTGTTCCGTTGAAATGCCACTAGCAACACTTCGTCCTTCGACCAGAACCCCGCAAAGGGTGGAACGCCGGCCAGCGCCAACATTCCAATCAGATAACACCCGAATGTGACCGGCATGTACTTCCTCAAGCCGCCCATCTTCCGCATGTCCTGTTCGTGGTGTGTGCCGATGATCACGCAACCGGAGCCGAGAAACAGCAGCGCCTTGAAGAACGCGTGCGTCAACAAATGAAATTGTCCCGGCGCCAATCCGCCCGCGCCGAGCGCCATCATCATGAAACCGAGTTGCGAGCACGTCGAGTACGCCAACACACGTTTGATATCGAACTGCGCCACGGCAATCGTCGCTGAAAACAGCGCCGTGAAGCATCCGACCCACATCACGATGTTCAACGCCAAGCCCGACGTATCAGCAGCAAACAGCGCGAACATCCGCCCCACCATGAACACGCCCGCCGCCACCATCGTCGCCGCGTGAATCAGCGCCGACACCGGCGTCGGGCCTTCCATCGCGTCCGGCAACCACACGTGCAGCGGGAACTGCGCGCTCTTGCCCATCGCGCCGATGAACAGCAACATCGCAATCGTTGTCGCCATGCTCCACCCGAACCACCCCGGGATACCGGCAAGCGCGCCCGCCTGCTCCAGCGCGCCGTTGCCTCCGTCGTACAGATTTAGCGTCCCGGCCTGCCATGAGAGCAGCAGGATGCCGAGGAAGAAACCAACGTCGCCGATGCGCGTCGTGATGAACGCCTTCTTCATCGCCGCCGCCGCGCTCGGCTTGAAGTGCCAGAACCCGATCAACAGGTAACTGCACAAGCCGACCAGTTCCCAGCACATGAACAGCATCAACAGATTGTTCGCGACCACCAACCCCAGCATCGCCGCAGCGAAGAGGCTCAGGAAACAGAAAAACCTCGTGAAATTCTCGTCGTCGGACATGTAGCCGGTCGCGTTCACAAAAATCCAGAACCCGACGAACGCGACCATCAACGCCATCGCCGCCGTCATCGGGTCAAGGATGAAACCAAGCTCCAACCGCGTCGTCCCGTAATCGAACCAGACGAAGTTCCAGACCGCGCGCTCCGCCTCGTGGTGCCCCAGCGTGCCGACAAACGCGCGCAACGCCAACACGCACGACGCGCCCATCGCCGTCAGGCAGATGCCCGCCGACAGTTTCCGCGCCGTGCGCGGCAACAACGCCTGCACCGCCGCCGCCACGAGCGGCAGAAACGGGATCAGCCATTGTTGTTTGACCAGTTCGTTCATCCCTTTGCTTTCCCGACCTTCGCCAGTTCATAGAACTCGTGCAGTTTCGCCTGCAACAGTTTCCTGGACGGCAACCGCGTCTGGTATTCGGCGATCAGCGCCGGCGAGACCGCCCGGCTCAAGGCGTACTCGACTACCTCGTTGTCCTTGGAGGCGCACAACAGCACGCCGATGGAGGGACGTTCATGCGATTTGCGCACATCGCGGTCGATCGCTTCGAGATAGAACTCCAGTTTGCCGAGATACTCCGGCTTGAACTCGTCAATCTTGAGTTCAAACGCCACCAGGCATTGCAGTCCCCGGTGGAAGAACAACAGGTCCAGCAGGAAATCCTTCTTGCCCACCTGCACGAGGTACTGCTCGCCAACGAAAGCAAAATCGCGCCCCAGTTCCAGTAGAAACCGCTTCAGATTGGCGACAAGACCAGCTTGTAGGTCGGCTTCCGAATGGTCTTCCGGCAAATTGAGGAAGTCGAGCAGGTACGTATCTTTGAAGATGGTTTCAGCGGCGGGATGCAATTGTCTCACCAGTGGTGCGACTTTTGGCGGGTTCAGGACCGCCCGCTCGAACAGTGCCCCGTTGAGTTGACGCTCTAACTCGCGTTTGCCCCAGCGTTCCCGGATGGCGAGGCGCAAATAGAACTCCCGCTCTTCGGCCTGCCGGCACCTGCCCAGAATGAGCAGGTTGTGCGTCCACGGCAATTCTCGCACCAGTGGTGCGAGTTTTTGTTCTTGCCGGTACGTCTCGTAGAACTGCTTCATTCGCCAGAGGTTGGAAGCCGAGAACCCATGCAGGCCAGGCTGCACTTCCGACAAGTAATCAGCCAGTTGTTGAATAACCGCCTTACCCCACTCCTGCGCCTTCACCTTTGCGCTGATGTACTCGCCCACCTGCCAGTATAAATCAATCAATGCCGTGTTAAGCGCCTGATACGCCCGGCCACGCGCCTGTTGAATCAGCCCAACGATCTCACGGAAGACCGCTTCGCGTGACACCGCCACGGGCTTGACGCGCGCTAGTTGCCGTATGTTCCGTCGTTTCTTCATCCCTTCAACGACCTCATTTCGTTCACATCCACCGACTTGTAATGCCGGTACACGGAAATCACCAACGCCAGACCGACCGCCGACTCCGCCGCCGCGACTGCGATGGCGAACAAGGCGAACATCTGGCCGGTCAACGCGCCGTTGTGGAGGTAGTACCAGAAGACCACGAAATTCAGGATCGCCGCGTTGAACATGATCTCAATGCTCATCAGCACCGCGATGGCGTTCTTCCGCGTCAAAGCGCCGCACAACCCGATGGCGAACAACACGCCGCCGAGTATCAAGTAATATCCGAGCGGCACGCTCATCGCTTCTTCTCCTCCTCCAACGCGATGACCACCGCGCCTATCAACGCGGCCGTCAACAGGACCGCCATGATTTCCAGCGGCACGACCCAGTCCGTCACCAGCAGCTTGCCAATCTCCTTCACGACGCCTTCCTCCGTTGCACCGTAGGGCAACTTCGAAACCAAATCGCTTCGACGCACAAACACGCACATCGCCCCAGCCAACGTCGTCGCGATGCCGACGCCGAGCCACCACGCGCCACCGAGCGAACCGCGTCCGCCCTCTGTTCCGGAAATGTTCCGGGTGAGCATGATGGCAAACAAAATCAGCACCGCCACCGCGCCGATGTAGATCAGGATCTGCACCGCACCCAAGAAGTCCGCCTTCAACAAGAAGAAATGACCGGCGATACCCATGAAGAACAGCACCAGCGCCAGCAGGCAATGCACGAGGTTGCGTAGCGTCACCGCGAGCAACGCTCCGAGCACTGTGATGGCCGACAATGTGAGGAAGACGATGGTCATGAGATGAACCGGTAGCTCCGTTTCTCAAACGTCTGTCCC
This sequence comes from Verrucomicrobiota bacterium, assembly GCA_016871575.1. Taxonomy (GTDB): domain Bacteria; phylum Verrucomicrobiota; class Verrucomicrobiia; order Palsa-1439; family Palsa-1439; genus CAIKAP01. Next base: position 9,688 of record VHCW01000096.1, on the reverse strand, counting down.
GTGTTGATCTTCACCAGCGCGACAATCGCCACCGCCAGCACCACCGCCGACGCGCCCCAGCCGACTAACTTGTTCGACGCAAAATGCCAGATTGCCATCGCCACGATGTTCACCAGCGCCAACGGCAGCAAAAGCTTCCACGCGAAGCCGAGCAATTGATCCACGCGCACGCGCGGCCAGGTGCCACGCGCCCAGATGTTGATGACAACGATGATGCCAAGCTTCGCAAAGAACCAGCCAGCCGAAACCAGCCAGCCAATCTTAGGCAAATCGCTGCCCGGCCCGAGATACCCGCCGAGGAACATCGTCACTGTGATGCCGCCCATCGTGATCGCTGCGACGTACTCGCCCATCTGGAACAGTGCGAACTTGAACCCGCTGTATTCCGTGTGGTAGCCCGCCACGATCTCCGATTCCGCCTCCGGCAAATCGAACGGCGTTCGCGCCACCTCCGCCATCGCGCACAACTGGAAAATCACAAACGCCACCAAGCCCCACGGCTTGAACACGAACCAGCCGGCGAGTCCGCGCTGCGCCTCGACAATGCCGACGCTCGACAACGTCCCCGCCGCCATCAAGATCACAACCGCCGCCATCACCATCGGTACCTCGTAGCTCACGACCTGCGCCACCGAGCGCATCGCGCCGAGCAGCGAGAACTTGTTGCGTGACGCCCACCCTGCCATGAACAGCGCCAGCACGCTTCCCGTGCTCACCGCCAGCGCAAACAGCACGCCGATGTTCAAGTCCACCGGCACAAACCCCTTCGCCACCGGCACGACCGCCAACACCATGAACGCCGGCACCACCGTCAATACCGGCGCGAGAAAATGCACGACCTTGTCCGCCGCCGCCGGGACAATGTCTTCCTTCGTCAGCAGCTTCAAACCGTCCGCAACCGGCTGGAACAATCCGACTGGCCCGACGCGATTCGGCCCGCGACGGTTCTGGATCCGGCCCAGCGCTTTTCGTTCGACCCACGTCAACAACGCGAACACCGTCAGGAACACGCCCATCACGATGGCAATCGGCAGCAACACCGCCAGCGCCAGCGCCAGCAAGTCCGGTATCTTCGGCGCGTAGTGCTGGATGAGTTTGTAGATGGCGTCCATGCGCTAGATCTTCCCCGCCTCCTTCATCAACTTCTCCAGCATGTTCTTTGTCGGCTCCTCGCCGGGCGCGCAACGCGAGTAATCCTTCGACTCGCCCGACGCCAGTGCGTTGGCGTAGCCGCGACAATCGTAGCCACACGCCTGGCAATCCACCTGCGCCATCGCCGCCATCAACTTGTCGGCGAGCGGGCGCTCTTTCGCCATCTCCATCCGCTTCTCAAGCTCGATCCCCGAATCGTGCCAAGGCACGTCGTTCGCCGCCGGTGCGCTGCTGACACTTTGTTCCAATGGTGTTCTGGCAGATTGTTTCTTCAGCACAACCGGCGGCCAGACGATTTCGCCGGCGCCGACCTCGCCTTGGTAACCCCGCTGCCAGGCTTGGCGTTCGTCTTCGGTCCGCATGTCCGTCGATGTCGGGACCGGTTTCACCGGAGTGGGAGCGGCAGCCGGTTTCTTGGCTGGTTTGCGGGTGGCGTCAACGCGCGTGGCCTCGGCGGACTTGATCTGGTGGTAGTACTCGTTCGATTTCAGCAGCGTGGGAAGATGCGTGATGAGATCGTCGAACCGAGCGTATTGGCTCCGCTCGAAGTCGCAGTCCATCTTGATCGCGTTGAACGGACAAACCTCGACGCAGATGCCGCATTGCATGCAAACGCTGGTGTCAATATCGAATACCGTTGGACGGCGAAGCGGCTTCCCGTTCGCGTCGCGATCCATGACGATGCAGATGCACTGCGGCGGGCATTCGGTTTCGCAAACTTTGCAGGCAGTGCAGCGCATCTGGTCGGGTGTGCCGTCATAGACGAGGAACGGGAATGTCCGAGAGTTTTCCGGCAACGGCATCCGTTCTTCGGGATACTGGTACGTAAAGAGGCGCTCCTTGCGGTTGCCATCAAAATAGCTGCCGACGAAATTCTTCGCCGTGACAACGAGACCGTCCATGAGACCTTTGCCAATCACCGGTCCACCTCCCCCAACACGATGTCGATGCTGCCGAGAATGATAATCGCATCGGCCACCTTGTGCCCGAGACACATGTCTTCGAGAATGGTCAGGTTGACAAAACTCGGCGGACGAACGTGATAGCGGTACGGTTTCGCGCCACCTTCGGAAACCAGATAGAAACCAAGCTCGCCTTTGGGCGACTCGATTCGGCCGTAACCGTCACCGGCGGGCACCTTGAAGCCGCGCAGCTTCGACTCCGGGGCGATGCACGGACCACTCGGAATATCGCGCAACGCCTGATGCAAGATCTTCACCGACTCGCGCATCTCGAGAATGCGGATCATGAACCGGTCAAACGTGTCGCCCGTCTCACCCACCGGCACGCGGAAGTCGAAGCGGTCATAGACGCCGTATTTGTCCACCTTGCGGATGTCGTACGCAACGCCGCTGGCGCGTGCGACAGGGCCGCTGACGCTGGCGTTAATCGCCAATTCGCGCGGCAGGATGCCGACGCGCTGGGTGCGGGCGAGCAGCACTTCGTTCTCCGTCATCAGTTTCTCGAACTCGTCGAGGAACGCCGGCCAACGCGCGACGATGGCGCGCGCCATCGCCAGCGATTGCTCGTCGAGATCCACGCGGACGCCGCCGAACCGCATGTAGTTGCACATCATCCGCGCGCCGCTGACCGTCTCGAAGAAGTCGAGAATGCGTTCCCGCTCCCGCAGCGCGTACAACACCGGCGTGAACCACGCGCCGCAATCGCTCAGCAGAAAGCCGACGGCACAGGCGTGGTTCAACAGGCGCGTCAATTCCGCCATGATGACGCGAATGTACTCGGCGCGCTCCGGCACCTTGATGCCGGCCATCTTCTCGACGGAGAGCGCGTAGGCCCAGTTGTTGGTCATCGAGCAGAAATAGTCGAGCCGGTCGGTGTACGGCATCGAACCGAGCCACGTCATCTTCTCGCCGATCTGCTCGTGGTTGCGGTGGAGGTAGCCCATCACCGGCTTCAGTTTCACCACGTACTCACCGTCGAGCACAACGTCCATTCGGAACACGCCGTGCGTGCTCGGATGTTGTGGACCGAGCGACACTTCGAGCATTTGTGTCTCGATCGTGCTCACTTCTTGGCCTCCATCGCACTCGGCGGCACGTAATCCTTGCGCATCGGGTGATCCACAAACTCGTCCCACATCAGAATACGGCGCAGATCGGGATGCCCGTCAAACTTCACGCCATACAGATCGAATGCCTCGCGCTCCTGGAACTCGCACCCGCGCCACACCGGCGTCAACGATGGCACCCGGCATTGGTCGAGCGCACGCGGCGCTCGAACCTTCAACGCAATGGGGCCGTGTTTCAAAGCAACGGAGTACAGATGATAGACGACCTCGATGCAGTCCTGTTTCAGGTAGTCCACCGCCGTCACACACGAACAGAAATCGAATTGAAGTTGCGGGTCGGTCTTCAGGAACTTCGCGACCGCCAGGAGTTCCTCACGCTCCACAAGCAACGATGTCATCGCCCGGACTTGTTCGACGGTCGGGATCATTTCTTCGGAAGCTCCCAAACCTCTGGATTGAACGGCGGTTCGAGATCGTGAGCGCCGCATTCTGGAACTGTGTATTCGGCAAGCGAGCCCTTGTCATACCAACGCGCCTCGTTCAGGTGTTGCTTGGAAATCTTGTCCTGTAACGTCATCAACGCGTGCAGCAACGCTTCCGGCCGCGGCGGACAACCGGGAATGTGAACGTCCACGGGAATGTAGCGGTCAACACCCTTCAGCACGTTGTAGCCGTCCTTGAACGGCCCACCGGAGATGGCGCACGCGCCCATCGCGATGACGTACTTCGGTTCCGGCATCTGATTGTAGAGGCGGACGACTTGCGGCGCCATCTTCTTGGTCACGGTGCCCGAGACGATCATCAAGTCCGCCTGACGCGGCGATGCGCGGAACACTTCCGCGCCGAACCGCGCGATGTCGTGACGCGCTGCCGCCGCGGCGATCATCTCGATGGCGCAACAAGCCAACCCGAACTGCACCGGCCAGATCGAGGATTTCCGGCTCCAGTTGTAAAGAAACTCAACCGGCATCACGAAGACGCCTTGTTTCTGGAGTTCGCTCTGGAGATTCGGGTCAACAGGCATCGCTATTTCCAATCCAACGCGCCTTTGGCCCACGCGTACACGAGTCCCTCGACCAACAACAGCACAAACACCATCATCGCCACAAACCCGCCGAAGCTGAGGCCGCCAAACGCCACAGCCCACGGGTAGAGGAAGATGGTTTCGACCGCGAAGATCACATAAATCAGAGCGTACAGGTAGTACCCTGCGCGGAACTGCACCCACGCGTCGCCTTTGCTGGCCAGCGCGCACTCGTAGGTCGAGTTCTTCGTGGCCGATGGTTTGCGCGGCGCCAGCAGCCGCACCAGTGCCAACGGCACCAGCGGAAACACGACCGCCACCGCGAAAAATACAGCGACGAACAGGTACTGAGTTAAATACGGGTCATTCACAAGAAAAATGCGATGTATCTTGCTAACATCCCACACTCCCCGTTGTCAAGGGCAGCGGGTTCTGCTAGTTTCGCCCCGTGCCTGAGACCCTGATCGTCAATGAGATTTTCCACAGCATCCAAGGCGAGTCCACCCACGCCGGGTTGCCGTGCGTCTTTGTGCGCCTCACCGGCTGCAAGCTGCGCTGCACCTGGTGCGACACCGATTACGCCTTCAGCGAAGGCGTTGCGATGAACCTCGACGACATCATCACCGAGGTCCGCGCCTACGCCTGCCCGCTCGTCGAAATCACCGGCGGCGAACCTCTCCTCCAACCCAACGCCCTTCCCTTGTTCCAACGCCTTTGCGACCTCGGCTTGACCGTGCTGCTCGAAACCAGCGGCACCGAGGACATCGCCAACGTTGACCCGCGCGTCATCAAGATCATGGACCTCAAATGCCCCAGCAGCGGCGAGTCCAACAAGAACCGCTACGCCAACCTCCGCCACATCACTGCCAAGGACGAACTCAAATTCGTCCTCGCTGACCGCGCCGATTACGACTGGGCCAAGAGCCAACTCGCCGAGCACGACCTCGCCAAGCGTTGCTCCGTCCTCTTCTCACCCGTCTGGGACAAACTCCCTTTGAAGACGCTCGCCGAATGGATTCTGGCCGACCGTTTATCCGTCCGCCTCCAGACCCAGTGGCAAAAACACATTTGGGGCCCCGACGCGCGAGGTGTCTGATGTCGCTTCCCCTGCTCCGCACACGCATCCCCGGCCCGCGCTCGCGCGCGCTTGCCCGACAACTCCGCCGCGTTGAGAACCGCAACGTCACCTACACCTCCGACCGCTGGCCGATTTTCTGGCAGCGCGCCCGAGGCGCCAACGTCTGGGATGCCGATGGCAATCGCTACCTTGATCTGACCGCTGCGTTTGGTGTCGCCAGCGTCGGCCACACCAACTCGCGCGTCGCCGCGGCCATCCGGAAACAAGCCGGAACATTGCTCCACGCGATGGGCGACGTTCACCCCAACGAACTCAAACTCCAACTCGCTCGCGAACTGGTTGCGCTGTCATTTGGCCGCTGGGGTTGTAGGCCCGCTGCCCCCAGCGGGCGCCGCGTGAGGGCACGCGGCCTACAAAATTACGCCCGCGTTCTGTTTGCCAACTCCGGCGCGGAGGCTGTCGAGGCCGCGCTGAAAACCGCCGCCGTCCACACCGACAAACCCGGTATCATCGCCTTTGGCGGCGCGTACCACGGCCTGACCTACGGCGCGCTCGCCGCCACTGCGCGCGAGTTCTTCCGCACGCCGTTTATCGAGCAACTAGGCACCTTCGTCGCGCGGGTCCCGTTTGGCACAATTCCGGAGCCGATTCCTTACTGCGGCGCGGTGCTCGTCGAACCGATTCAAGGCCGCGGCGGCATTGTCGTGCCGCCGGATGATTTTCTCCCGCAGCTGCGACACTTCTGCGACGAGCACGGGATGCTGCTGATCCTCGACGAAATCTACACCGGCTTCTGCCGGACGGGGCACTGGTTTGCCTGTGAGCACTGGGGCGTTGTGCCGGATCTGATTTGTGTCGGCAAGGCGCTGGGCGGCGGCTTGCCCATCAGCGCGTGCATCGGCAAGGCGTCGGTGATGGACAGTTGGCCGGAGTCGGAGGGCGAAGCGATTCACACGAGCACATTTCTCGGCAACCCGCTCGCCTGCGCCGCCGCACTGGCCAGCATCGCCGAAATGAAACGGCTCCGCCTCTGGGAACGCGCCGCCAAGTTGGGCGCACACATCCAGCAACGCCTTCCCATGCGCGGCAAAGGGTTGATGCTCGGCTTGGAAGTCGGTGACGCGCCGTCGGTGTGCGAGCGGTTGCTCCAACGCGGCATCATCGCGATTCCTGAAGGCGAACAAAGTGAAGTCTTGGGACTGACGCCGCCGTTAACGATCTCGCAACGCGAACTGGACTTTTGCCTCGACACCATCGAGGAATTGATTCGATGAAGGCCCGACTCTTGGTCGGGCTTCAGTTGGCAATTATCGCTGTGCTGTTGTTGACCGGGCCGTGGATTGCGCGCACCTGGCTGGCCTTGGAGGCGGCGGGCGGCCTGCTGTTGTTGTGGGCTGTGGCAACGATGGGATTTCGCCATCTGCGGACACATCCGGAAGTGTCGCCGGGAGCGCCATTGCTCACGGGCGGGCCGTATCGTTGGATTCGACACCCGATGTACACCGGCGTTCTGCTCGGCATGGGCGCTTTGGTGCTGGAGCGGCTCACATGGGAGCGGGGCGTGTTGTGGTTGTCGTTGCTGGCGGTGCTGCTGGCCAAGCTCACGTTCGAGGAATCCATGCTCCACGCGCGGTTCTCGGATTACGCCGCCTACTGCCAACGAACGAAACGGCTCTTACCGTTTCTGTTTGCGCTCTGCGTCGTCCTTTGGAGAAAATCTTGATTTTCCGCTGAAGACGTAGCACATTGCGCCGCGCTGTTCGCGGAAAACCAGCGCACATGAAAACCGCTCTCCAACTCCAGCAGCGCATCGTCGCCTTCATCGGCGGCGCGCGCGACGACTTCGACGCCCTTGCGTTGGAGGTGTTTGCCTTTCAATTCGAGCGCAACGCAGCCTACCGCGCCTTCTGCGAGCGCAAGGACCGCACGCCCGACCGCGTTGCTCACTGGACTGAGATCCCCGCCGTGCCGGCCAGCGCGTTCAAGCAGCTTCCATTGACCTGCTTCCCACCCGACGACGCCGTCACGGAGTTCCGCACCAGCGGCACGACGCAGCCGTGCAGCGGGCGTCACCTGTTCAAGACGCTCGACCTCTATGACGCCGCCATCACGCCCAACTTCAACGCGCACCTGTTCCCTGACGGCGCGAAAATGCCGCTGCTCTCGCTAGTGCCGGACGACCCGCACTCGTCGCTCGCCTACATGATCCGCAAACTCGGCGCGCGTTGTGTGGAACGACTTGAAACCGTGGAGCAACCCGTCTGCCTCCTCGGAACCGCATTCGGCTTCCTGAAACTCTTCGACGACGGCATCTCGCTGCGTCTCCCGCCGGGCAGCCGCGCGATGGAGACAGGCGGCTTCAAGGGGCGCACCCGCGAGATCGCCAAGACGGAGTTGTACGAGATGTTCGAGAAACATCTCGGCATCCCGCCAACGCATGTCGTCAACGAGTACGGCATGACGGAACTGAGCACGCAGTTCTACGACGAGACGTTGTATGTCGGCCACCAGAGCGACGTGAAACATTCACCGGCGTGGGCGCGTGTGCGGGTGATTGATCCGCAGACCGACGAGGAAGCCGCACCCGGCGTGCACGGCTTGTTGCGAATCTACGATCTGGCGAATTTATGGAGCGTGATGTGCCTCCAGACCGAGGATCTCGGCGTGCGCGAAGATGACGGCTTCGTCCTGTTCGGTCGCGCGCCGGGGGCGATGCCGCGCGGGTGTTCACTGAATGCAGAGGCGCTGCTCTCAGCATGATCGCAACCCTCGACCAACTACGGGAGGCCGTTCGCCGCGTATTGGACGCCCGTCAATTCCTGCTGGAGGCGCGTCGCACGGATGCAATCGTGAAAGCGCTGGCTGCCGCGGCGCAGCATTGGCTGCCGCCGTCCAGCCCGTGGCGCGCGCAGGCCGTTGAACAAGCCCCGGCCGTCACGGGATTCTCGACGGAGATGGTCAACGAGGCGATTGACCGCATCTTCGGCGCCATCACGGCGGAGTCGCTCGGCGTGTTTTTGGATCGCGAACTGGGAGATCGCCGGGCGCTGGACGAGTTTCATCCGCACGGTCCCGCGCAAGCGCGGGCGTTTGGCGTCCCGCTGATTGTGCACTGGCTGGCGGGAAATGTCCCGGCACCGGGCATTCACAGCATCCTGAACGGCCTCCTGCTCCGCTCCGGCAACGTCGTGCGAATGTCGCAACACGACACCGTGTTTCCCCGGTTGTTTGTCGAGTCCGTTCGCGAAGCGGATCCGGACCTGGCGATGGGCGTGGAACTGTTGGAGTGGCCGCATACCGACGCGGCGTTGACACAGGCGGCAATGGCGAAAGCCGATGCGGTGATTGCACACGGCGACGACAGCACAATGGCGGCATTGCGCCGTGCCGCGCCTGCGGGCGCGACGTTTATCGGGTACGGCCAGAAGGTGAGTTTCGCCTACCTGTGCCGGGAAGCGATGACGGTCGACCAGTTGCCCGCCTTGGCTGCAGCGGCGGCGGAAGACGTTTCCGTCTATGACCAGCAAGGCTGTTTGTCGCCGCACGTGATTTACGTCGAGGAACGCGGCGCGCTCTCGCCGCGCAAGTTCGCCGCCGCGCTGGCGGAGGCAATGGGCGCGTTTCAAGCGCGAATCCCGCGCGGGGCGCTCACGATGGAAGAAGCCGCCGCCATCAGCACGACGCGGAACGGCTACGAGTTCCGCTCGGCCTCGGATCGCCGGATTGCGCTCTGGGCCAGCGACAAACCCAATGAGTGGCTGGTGGTGTACGAGGACGATCCTTCGTTTGCGCCCTCCTGCTTGAACCGCGTGGTCTTTGTCAAACCCACCGACGGCGGGCGCCGGGTGCTGGAGGCGATTCAACGACACGCCGCCCGCATCTCCACCGTGGGTGTGGCGCCGATCTCGGAGCGGACGACGGAGTTTGCCGCCCAATTGGCGAGGCTTGGAATCCATCGTGTCTGTCCGCTCGGCCAGATGCAACGCCCGCCGCTCTGGTGGTTTCACGATGGACGCGCCAACCTCTCCCCGTTGGTGCGTTGGACGGAACTTGGCTAAACGCGGCCCTCGGCAGAAAGCCAGAGTGTGGCCTGCTGAACCAGCTGCGTGTGGTCCTCCAATTCCAACTTCTCCTTGATCCGGGCCACGTGAGACTCGACCGTCTTGGTGCTGATGCCGAGTTGCTCGGCAATCGTGCGCGTGCTTCGTCCCTGCCCGACCATCTCAAAGACTTGCAGCTCACGGTTGCTCAATGCGGCGACCGACATCTGGCGGTTAGCCCATTTGTTTCACCGTACGAAAGGTTGTGATGGTTTTTCGATTTGATTGAGGCTCTGAACCCTCTGCCCAAGAGTCATCAGCAGTTTCAAAGGACGACGGCCTCTGCGGAGGCCGCGTCGGGCGGG
>VHCW01000095.1 GCA_016871575.1 Verrucomicrobiota bacterium | reverse complement strand
GCCAGTCGCGCTTCCGCCGGCGTCACGCGCTGACGCAGACGCGCGACAAGGTGTGGATGTTCGCGGAACGAGTTGAACTTACCGGCGAGAAGCTGATCGAGATCGGGCTGCGCTGTCTTCGGTTGGCGGACGACGATGGTGTTGGCGGCGAGATCGCCGAGGCGTTGGGCGCGGCGCGTCAACAGGCAGGCGAGACCGCCGGTCAGGTAGAACAGCGGGAGCAGGTCAATGGCGCGGAGGAGATTGCGAATCACGATCTGGCTGGGATGCAGGCGCAAGCCTTGCGCGTCCATCACGCGGAGTCGGAGGAAACGTTTGCCGACGGTCTGGCCGCGCCAGAACCATTCGAGCGCCATGCCGTAGCCGATGGAGATGACAAAGTAGCCGACCGTCATCAACAACATCGCCGCACCGGGGCTGACCGTTGCGGTCAGGCTGACGGCCAGCGAGAACAACTGCACGAGAATCATCACGCAGACCCAGTCCACCAGCCATGCGAGGAAGCGCGCCACCGGTCCTGCCAGCAACAGCGGAAAGAGAATGCCTTCGGGCGTGCGGATGATGAGCGTGTTGGTCTTCATTCCTTGCCGGATTTCATCAGGAACAACGTCAGCAGCGCCAGTTCGACCAGGCCGAATGCGATCTTGGCTTCGTACGGAATGACCGGCTGGTGATACTGCGAGAGAAACGCCTCGACACTACCGGCCCAGACCAGCATCACGGCCACGCCGCCGATGAGCGTGACGAGGTCGGGCGACGCGGCGCGGAGCCGGGCGGCCATCGGTTGACGGTCGCGCCAGCCGATCAATGCGGCCGCCAGCAACAGTCCCGCCTGCCCGGCGATGAGCACCGCAGGAATCTCGATGACGCCGTGCGGCAACAACCAACCGAGCAGGAACTTCGTCTGCCCGGCTGCCACGTAGTCAGCCGCGACGGCGCCGAGGATGACGCCGTTGTAGAACAACATCAGCAGCGTGCCAACGCCCCACGTCATGCCGAGAGCCAGAACGAAGATCGAGACGCGTGTGTTGTGCGTCATCAGGTAGCCGGAGAATGCCGTCTTCCGGTCGCCTCCAAGCGGATCGTGTTCCTTCGCTTGCTTCTCCTCCTGCGCGACGCGTTCATTCGGGTCGCCTTGCAGGTGGGAGAACGGCATCAGGACCGGTTTCGCTGTCGGATCGAGCGAGAGTGCAAGCGCGCCGAAGAGACAGCCCGCCAACGTTGCCAGCACAGAGAGCGCGAACGCCCGCGCGTGCCGGCGAAACGTTTGCGGAAAGACAACGAAGAACCATCGCAGCGGCGCAAGACGGTGCGGCTTCGTGCGGGTCTCATGGATTTCGCCGTAGGCGCGTGCGACGAGCGATTCGAGGTGCCGGCGCAATTGCGGTTCGGAGTTGAACGTGGCGAGTTTGCCGAGGTCGGCGGATGTGCGCTGGTAGAGATAGTGGAAACGCTTGGCTTGTTCGAGGTCGAACCGATAGGCGGGGTCATCCTCAAACCGGGTGAGCAAGGCTTCGAGTTCGGCCCACACGGGCTGTTCGTCGGCGAGGAAACGTTGGAGGTCAATGATCACAGTAGTTGCCGCCGTTTCACGTTGAGATATTGGGCGATCAGGCTGGCGCACATGGTGTCGTGCTCCAGCAACTGGAACGACACGCCGCGATGGCCAAGGACGCGTTCCCGCTCGCGCAGGTTTTGCCAGAGCACGTGGCCGCCGAGTCGCTCATAGACGCCGTCGGCGTCGGCTATTTCCGCGCCGGTGAAAAGCGGTTCGATGCCAGACGGACGGGGCATGTTGACCAAGATGAGATGCTGGCGGCTGATCAGCTCGATGTGCTTGGTAAAACTCTCCGCCAATAACGGGTCGTCCATGCTGGTCAGAAACAGCAGCAGCGCGCGCCTCCGCAACCGCAGCCGCAGGAACGCGCACAGCTCGTCAAAGTCGGGCGTCACGGTGCGCGCTTGGAGCATGTAGAGGGCGTCGCGGCAGACGCCATAGTGCGCCTTGCCGTTTTTGGCGCGGACAAACCGGTCCACCTTGTCGCTGAAGGTGACAAGGCCGAACAGGTCGCCTTGTTTCTCCGCCGCCAACCCGAGCACCAACGCCGCCGTCACGAACCGTTCCAGCATCGTCGCGTCGCCCGCCGAGCGCGCGCTGAGGCGCGTCGCATCGAGCACGACATACACTTCCTGCGTCCGCTCGACTTGGAACACCTTCGTGATCGGGCGCGCGCGTTTCGCCGTCGTCTTCCAGTGGATGTCCTGATAGTCGTCGCCGGGGACGTACTCGCGGAGCTTCTCGAAATCGCGTCCGCGTCCCACTTGGCGTTGCGTGTGGATGCCGGTATCGCCGCGGTTCAGGAAAAAGGCGGCCATCTGTTTTCGTTCGCGCGCGAGGTTCGGATAAACGCGCAGTTCTGTCCGCGCCGGCAACGCCGTGCGGACATCCCACAACCCGAACGGCGACGCGCATTCCACGTGGACCGCGTCGAGTGAGTATCGTCCGCGCTTCGATGACGTGCAAGGCCAAGTCAGGCGCGACCACACCGGTTCCGACGGCATCGTGACCCACAGATCTTCGTGTGGCGAACGGAACTCGCGTGGAAACGCCAAGCCGAGTCGGAGCCGTTGCGGTCGGCCGGTCTCGTTTCGCAAACGAATCGGCAATTCAGTTTCCCGGTCCTGGGTGAGCCGTGACACCGCCGGCACATCGGCCTGCACGCCGCGCAACGCGCGGCGACCGAGGAATGCATCAGCCACGGCAGCGATGCCGAGAGCGGCAGCGAACACCACGGCAGTCGTTGCCATCCACGGCAACGCTGCGCCGGTCGCAGCCATCGGCACCAGCAGCGCGCCGACAACAAACAACAGGCGTCTGTTCGGGACGAGCCTCATCGCGGGACGGCGATTTCCTCCAGAATTTTCTGGACAACTTCGCGGGCGCTCATGCCTTCGATTTCGTATTCGGGACGGAGAATGAGGCGGTGTTCGAGGACGGGCGTGGCCATTGTCTTGATGTCGTCCGGCGTGGCGTAATCGCGCCCGGAGATGGCAGCCAGCGCCCGCGCGGCCAGCAGCAATGCCTGCGTTGCGCGCGGCCCGGCGCCGACAAGCACGCTTTCGTGCGCGCGGGATTTGCGCACGATGTCAACGATGTAGGCGAGCAGGTCGTCGCGGACCGTGATGGTCTGGAGCGCGGCGCGCAATTCCGTAAGGTCCTCGATGCTGATGACAGGAGTGACAGCGCCGGAGACGAGCGTGGCTTCGGGCGAGTTGTTGCCGAGCATTCGTTGGGCAAGCGTCAGTTCATCGTCGCGGTTGGGACAGTCCATGAAGATTTTCAGCATGAACCGGTCCTTCTGCGCTTCCGGCAACGGATAGGTGCCCTCGTACTCGATCGGGTTCTGCGTGGCGAACACGGTGAAGTGCGGCGAGAGCGTGTGCGTGTCGCGGTCAATCGTGACGGTGCGTTCCTGCATCGCCTGGAGGAGCGCGGACTGCGTCTTCGCCGGCGCGCGGTTGATTTCGTCGGCGAGCAGGAACGTCGTGAAGATCGGGCCGCGGACGAGGGTGAATTCGTTGCGCTGGAAATTGAAGACGTTGGTGCCCGTGATGTCGGCCGGCATCAGGTCGGGCGTGAACTGGATGCGGGCGAACTCGCAGCCGAGCACGCGCGCGAGCGTGCGCACCAGCAACGTCTTCGCCACGCCGGGAACGCCCTCGACGAGCGCGTGGCTGTTGGTGAAGATGACGATGAGCGACTGGTCCACGACATCGTCGTTGCCGATGATGACTTTGCCAATCTCGGCGCGGGCGCGGGCGAGGGTGTCGAGCAGTTGTTCGGTTTGATTGTTCATGGTTGTTTCCTTTCTGAAAACAGTTGGCGAATGGCGTGATAGGCCACGACGGGGTCTTGTCCCTGCGCCAGTTCGCGGGCGCGAGCGACCCGGTCAGCGTGATACTGCGGGCTGCGGAGAAAGCTCTTTTCCCATTCGTCGAGGCAGACGTCGGGGAGTTTCTTGGGCGGAATGCTGCGCCGGAGCAGGTTCACAAACCCGGCGGCGGCGGTGCGGCCCGCGACGTGGGTGCCGTCGTCTCCGCTCTCGGCAGCGGCGGGGAGGAAGGGAACGGATTGCCGCCAGACGAAAAGCGCGGCGAGCGCCAGCAACGCCGCGAGCAGGCCGTGAAGGCGATAGTTGCGGAGCAAACCCGCAATGCCCGGTTCCTCCGCGACGCCGAGGTGAGTTTCGTCGAAGATGACGTGAGCGGCCGGGCCGATGAGCCACGCGAGCAACGCCGGGTGCCGCTCTTTGAGGAGCGCTTCGTTGCTGGCGAAATACGTGTCGGCGGCGAACACGAGCGTGCCCTTGCCGAGCGGTCGCTCGATGAGGACCGGGGAATTGTCGCGCGCGTAAATTGTTTTCCATGCGGGGTTGAGATTCGTGAAGACAAGAGTCGAGTGCCACGAGATGGAGCGGGGCAGCTTCAATGAGGTGTGGCACGCGAACGCGCGCGCCGTCTCCTCGTTCTCCGGCAACGGCACGAGATGGAACTTCACTCCCCAGTTTTCCGCGAGGTTGCCGACAAACCGGCGCTCGGTGTTCTTCTTCGTCTCCAGCGGCGCATTCGTGGAGGCTGCTGCGGATTTCGGCGCCCACGTGTGCGGGAGAAACGTCATCACCAGCCGTCCGCCGCCGCGAAGGAACGCGTCGAGTTCCCGCGCTTCCGCCGGTGAGACCCAGAGTTGCGGCGGGGTGACGCCGAAGACGCACAATGTCCGGCCGCGCGGCTGGCCGAGGGCGGGCAGGGGATCGAGGTTGCGGGAAACGGTCAGGCCGCCGAGTCCATCGAGACTTTCGTAGAGTGCGCGGCAACCGATCGGGTCGGCGCGGAACGATGAATACGGCGGATACAGTTCGCCGGACTCGAAGCGAAGCTGGAAGAGATGTCCGAGCACCGCGACGAATGCCGCGACGCCGAGCAGCCAGGCCAGCGGCCAGAGTTTAGCGCGTCGCGGCATCGTGGCGGATCCTTTCGAGGTTGGTTTGGAAATCGTTGAGGTTGCCGGTGTCCACTTCATGCAGGCCGTACCATGCGTCCTCAAACAACAAGCGGTTGTCGCTGAACGCGGCCAGCAAGTCGGCCTGTGCCCGGGCGCGACGGGTCAATTCGCGTTCGTATTCGCGGTTGGACTTGTGCCGGGCAATGGTAATCAGCTCGCGCCGGCCAAGGTGCGCAAGCATGGCGAGATACATTGCCCGCAGCGCCAGTCGGAATTCGCCGGCCGCGCACAACTCGCGGGCGCGCGCCAGCCAGTCATCCTCGGGAAGTTGGTCGGCGGCGACGTTTTCATCAGCGACGTCGGGCACGGTTTTCGCGTCATCAGCGAGGAGTCCGGCCTCGGTGTGATGGCGTCGTCTGCGCCACTCGCGCCAGAGAAGAACCAGAAGCAACCCGGCGACGAGCGCAATCAACACGATGAGCAAGCCGCGCACGGATTGCGTCCAGTTGATGTCGCGCTCAAACGCGCGGTCGCGCGGTTTCCGTCCAAAACGGTCGTCGAGCCACTTCAGGAAATCACGGGCCTGTGCTCGCAGCGAGCGGAGCCAGCCCTTGATGGCGCTGCTGATGTCGCGGGCGAGTTGCGTGAACCAGCCGTGTTGGTCCGTCTTGGGCGCGTGCTCGCGCGGGAACCGCCACGTGTAACGGCTTTGTTGGAGCACGCGCTCGATGTTCCGGTCCAGTTCGGCAGCCGCGACGGTTGGCGGTGGGGGCGGTGTTGTTTCGGCGTGGACCGGCGCGGCGACGAACAACAGCAGCGCAACCGTGGCGGTGGTGGCGAGCGACCGGAGTTCGCCCAGGAGGTCCTGGCCGGAGCGGAGCGATTCGCCGTAAAAACAGCGCAGGACGTGAATGGCGCGCGTGAGCGGACTGATGGCCAGCCATGCCAGCACAGCGGCGGCGGCGAACGTGGTGCTGCTGAACATCCAACTGCTGCCGTGTGTGAAAACAGTCTCGATCCCAAGAAAGATTTTCAACAGGTGCGGCAGGAGCCAAAGTCCGATCAAGATGTTCAGGAACACAAAGAGACCGAAGAACCACGTCGCGGTGATGGCGAAGTGGTTTTGTGAAGTCCAGAGCCACGCGAGCCGCCACGCCTTGGCGGCGGTGGGACGGATCGCGCCGGATTCGTCGTCAGCGACGATGGTGAGGTTCTGGTAAAACGCGTACGTCCAGACCAGCGGCACGGTCAACACGGCCGCAATGGGCAGCGTGATGAACGAAGTTGGCTGGATTGCCGCTTGGATGATCGCGACGCGCGCGAGCCGTCGCCACATCCATTTCGGCGGCGGTTCGCCGGTGAGACGCGCCCGGAGCGAGCCAGAGAAGATGGAGTGCCACGTTTTCATCCAGACGTAGAGCGCGGCGAGCGCGAGCGCCTCGACGGCGCATCGCCGGTCGGCGTAAGCGCCACGGCTCATGTCGGCCCAGAAATAGAGCAACCCCGCCGCAAACGGCAACGCGCCGGCGCAGTGCGCGGCCAGCGCGCCGGGCGATTGACGGAGCAACTGAACCGCTTCCTCGACGAGGTCGAGCGCCGCGCGGGTTTCGTGGCGACGTTGACGGGGCGCCGTCATGGTTCGTCAAGCCACGGTTGTTGCCAGAGCGTTCCCTCGTGGAACGTCGAGGGGATCGCCAGCAGCAGTTGTCCGCCGAGATGGAACAACAGCCACAACAAGAGGAATCCGCCCGCCGCCGCGCCGGCGCGGAGCAGGGGACGAAGCCAGTGTCGTTTCGCCGTCGTGACAACGGAGCGTTTGCGGAGACAGGCCGCGCAGAGGACGCGGTCTTCGTGTTCGACGACGCATTCGCGGCAAAAATGGCGCGCGCATTCCGGGCAGCGGGCCGCGGCTTCGCGGGCCGGGTGATGATGGCAGCGTTGGTGGACGAGCGCGGTCATCGCCAGCCTCGCAGCCCGCGCCAGAAGGCAAGACAGAGAACCGTTTCACCGAGCACGGAATAGATGTTGCCCCAGAATCTCAACTCATCTTGCTGAACATGGTTCCAGATCATGGGAATGACGCTGAACGCGATCAACGCGAACAAGATGAAGCCGGCGGTGACGTAGGTCAACCGTTTGAGGCGATTCGGCAGGTCGCTGTGCGCTTGCGTGACGAGCGCGGCGATCAGGACGCCGAACATGCCAAACAACATCAAGAAACCATAGGCGGTTTCGACGGCGCCGGTCATCGGTTTGTAGAGGTCGGCGAGGCACGCCAACAAATCCAGCGCCAGCAGTCCTGTCAGCGCCCAGTGCGCGCGGCCGCGGCAATGCTTTGGCATCCGCACCATCGGCACCGGGGGCGGTTGCGCAACGGGGGAGGCGAGCACCGCCGGGGATTCGGGAAGTTCGTCGGGATTGAATGGTCCCTGCGCGGACTCGATCAACGGACGGATGCGGGCGAGGACCCGCGCGGCAGTGCGCAGCCGGTTCACGGCGTAAAGTTGCTCAGCGCCGACAGCGGTCTGGAGCCGGCAGGCGCAGGATGGTCCGCGGAGATGATTGGCAATCGCCGACAGGCACAAGACGCCGAACAAGCTCCAGGAAAAAATCACCGGCGGCACCGGCGCCTTGTAGATCATCAGCACCGCCAGCAGCAGCGCCAGGCCGATCAACGCCACGAGGTGCAACAGGGTGATGATTTCGCGGGTTGAGGTGGGCTGGAAGGAAATCGCCTGGATGTCGGAGAAATAGAACCGTTGGTAGCGCTCGACAAAATATTCCTCGTGGACATGAAGCAGGTGGTCGTTGGCCAGATACAGCCGGTAACGCCCCGCCGGGCCGTACGCGCGGCGGGTCAACGGCGTGTAGGGATGAGGCGTTTTCATTCGTTGAAAATGGCGATCCAGTAGGCGATGCCGAGGCCGAGACCGGCCGATGCAATCAGGATGGCGAGAATAAAACGCGCCTTCGTTCGCGGCAACAGGCTCGATGGCTTTCGCCAGCCCCAGATGGCCACCGCAACAGCCACGGGTGATGTGAGCGGAAACAGAAAACAGGTCAGCACCGGCACGACCGCCAGCCCCAGCGCGATGTTGTCGTAGAGCACTCGTCGCGGTTCCAGCCGGGTGAGCGAGCGTTTGCGGCGTCCTGCTTCGAGGCATGACGGACAATAATGTTGCTCGCCCAGTTCCAAGTCACAAAGCGCGCAGAGGAACCGTCCGCAACCATCGCACACCGTCGCAGCCGGTTTGGCCGGGTGATAGAAACAACCGGCGTCCCCGTCGCCGAGCGTCGCGCTGGAAACAGGCGCGGCCACCGGCGGATGCGCGAGCGCGCGGAAGACAGCGACCCGGGAGGGAGTGCCGCATTGTGGGCACGGCAGAAGATCGGGAGCATTGTAATGCGAAGGCGGGAATTGTGTGTTGCAGGCGCGGCACGCTGGAAGAACGGTGTTCACGTCAGGTGGAGGGCGGCGCGAGGTCGCGGAAGTTGTCCTCGTAGAGAAAGACTTTCATGGCATAGTAGAGCGGCACGGTGACCAACATGCCGATGAAACAGGCGAACATCCCCGCGCTCATGATGATGCCGGCGACCAGCAGGAACGCGAGCATCATCCAGAACCGTTTCATCACGAACCGCCGGCTGAACTGCATCGCCGGCCAGAAACGATAGCCCTTGTCCACGATCAGCATCAACGAGAACGTCCAGATGGTCGCCAGATACAACAGCGCCGCCACCGCCACCAGGAGACCGAGTACCATCGCGATGATGAAACCGGTAATCATGGCGGGACCGGGATTGTGGCGAACCGCCATCGGGGCGAGGAACACGAGCAGCATGGCGATTCCGAAAGGAATCATGCACGCCAGGTTGATCAGCCCTTGGATGAGCGATGCCAGAAACAACTGCGTGAACTGCCTCCGAAACCCGGCAAAGATGTCGGCGACCTCCGCCGGTTCTCCGCGCGCCAGGCGGAGGTAAAACCAGAGCAGTCCGCCGATCAGCGGCCCGGAACAGATCATCATGATGACTTGACCGCCAAGAGGGATCACAAAGCCGATGATCATGGAGACAATCCAAAGCCCGAGAAACACCAGTCCCGACAACGCCGTTGCGCCAATGATCAGGCCCGGCTGTGTGGAGAACAGTTTCCAGGCGCGGGTCAGGCACTCGCCGATGTCAATCTGGAACTCGCGTTGCAGGATGGCCGATTCACCAACGGTGGGTCCCGCGGCGGCAATCAGCGGCGCGCCTTCCTTGAGGCGCTGGACAAACATCGGTTTGCAGGCGGCACAAATCCATTTGCCTTCGTACTGGATCATCGCGTCCTGCACGTGCCACTGGCCACAGCCCGAACAAGCCGCTCCCGGCGGCGGCGCGACTGCGCCTTGCGACGGAAACGCTTCGCTGTACCGTTGCCAGCCGGACATTCCTTCGCGCCAGACGAGCGTGTCGGCCGTGATGACGCCGGAATGCACGAGATGCTGAAAATGCTCCTCGGTAAAGGGACCGAGCGGTTTGCCGTCCGCAGCGTAATGCCAGTTCATGCCGCGCGTTTATAACGCAGTCGCGCGTCACTGTAAAGGCAGTGGTTCGATTTTGACCGAGGATTTTGCTTGCGCCGGTTGAGTGGGCGGAGACAATGCGCGGCAACGACTGGACAACATATGAAAAGAATCAAGTATGGTGTCATTGGACTCGGTTGGTTTGGTGAAAAGCACTGCGAGGTACTCGCTGGACTGCCCCACGCAGAACTGCATTCTCTTTGCACGCGCAATCCTTCGCGACTCGCGGAAGTGGGCAAAACATTTGGCGTGTCGCGCCTGTTTACGGATTACAGCCAGATGCTTGCCGATCCGGAGTTGGACGCCGTCAGTGTCGTGACCATGTGGGACCAGCACGCTGCGCCGACGTTGGCGGCGCTCAAAGCCGGCAAGCACGTTTTCCTGGAAAAACCGATGGCGTCGAACATGGCTGATTGCGACGCCATCGTGGCGGCGGCGCAGACGGCCAAGGGATATTTCATGGTCGGCCACATTTGCCGGTTCAACCCCCGCTACGCGGCGGCCAAACAGGAGATTTCCGCCGGTAAAATCGGGAAGATTGTTTCGCTGTATGCCCGGCGCAATCTGCCGGCGTTTGTCGGGGAGCAGGTGCTTCCCAAAATTGGCCCGATCATCGGGGATGGTGTGCACGATACCGACCTGATGCTCTGGTACACGGGAGCGAAAATCGTCAGTGCCTACGCGCAGGCGATCAATATGCGCGGGTTCAAGCATCCTGATTTGGGCTGGACGATGTATCGTTTCGATAGCGGGGCCATCGGCATCCTCGAAGACAACTGGTGCATGCCGAACACGACGGCGTTTCAGATTGATGAACGCATGGAAGTGGTCGGCACGGAAGGGGCCATTCACATTCACGAGACGCACCCGAACTTCTCGTTCTGCGACAAGACCGGCTGGCATTCGCCGGACACGACCTACTGGCCGCTGTTGCACGGCGTGCGGGCCGGGGCGCTTCGCGATGAAATCTCGTACTTCATCAACTGTGTGATGAACGGCCAGCGTCCGTCGGTGATTGTGCCGGAGGAATCGAGGGAGGCTGTCCGCGCCTGTCTCGCGGCCGAGGAGTCGGCTGCCACCGGCGAGATTGTGAAACTGGCATGAAGACAGCAGCCATATTCGGAGCCGGCGGAAAACTCGGACGGCGGGTTGTCGCGGCGCTGGAGCAGCGGGGCTTTGCAGTGCGCGCGCTTGTGCATCAAACGCCGGTGGACGGCAAGAATGTCACAACCATCTTGGGCAGCATCAGCGAGTTGACGGTCGTTGAAGAAGCGGTGCGCGGAGCCGATGTCGTCGTTCAGTTGGCCACGAGCAAGGAGGATCCCGCGACCTTCTTCGATGTGAGCGTGCGCGGCACGTTTCACGTGCTGGAAGCCTGCCGACGCCAGCAGATCCGTCAGTTCATTCTCTTCGGGGGCGACGCGGCGTTTGGGATCTGGTTTTATCCGCAGCCGATTCCGATTGACGAGAATCACCTGCTCGCGGCGTATCCCGGTTATTACGCCTTCTCCAAAGTCATCGAGGAAGTGATGGCTCAACAATACGCCATCCAGTACAGGGTGCCGGTGACGGTGCTGCGGTCGTCGTGGGTGTTTGAAGGCGCCGATCTGCTCCGGCATTTCTCGTTGCTCCAAAATGTCAACCCTTCGGAGAAAGGCCACGGGTTCGGCGAAGTCACCGAGGAAATCATGGCACTGGTCCGCTCCCGGCAGGAACGCATCCCGATCCTGACTGACGCGAATCGGGTGCCGCTCCGAAGGCACATCGTTCACATTGACGATGTGATGCAGGCGTTTGACCGGATGCTCGACAACCCGTCTGCCATCGGGCAGTCGTTCAACATCGCCGGACCGGCGCCGTTCGAGTATCGCGTTGCGGCACAATATCTCTCTGCCAAGCTGAACATCCCGATGGTCGAGTTGCGTTGTCCGAACTATCATCCGTTCGAAATCAACATCACCCGCGCGCGCACGGTGCTCGGTTACGCCCCGGAGAATGATTTCTTCCGGATGGCTGACCGGGCGATTGCCGCCCGCTAATCATGAAGAAACTGCTGTTGCTCCTGCTGTTGCCGTTGCTCTGTAGCTGCGAAACAACCATGAAAACCACCACACCCAAGAAAACGTTTCACCACATCGGCCTGCCGACCGATGTCAGCCAACCCGGCGAAGTCTATGTCGCCGACACCAAAGTCTGGGTCACTGACCCGCGCAAGCATCCGTACAAGGTCGAGTTCCTCCGCTTTGAGAAGGACAGCCCGGTGAAAGGCCCTGTGCGCGATCTGCCGCATGTCGCCTATCGCGTGGACGACCTGAAGGAAGCGATGCGCGGCGAACATATCCTGCTGGGACCGTTCAACCCGACGCCCGGACTTTCCGTGGTGTTCATCCTCAAGGACGGGATGCCGGTGGAGTACATGATGTTCAAGGAAGAAAACGACCTACCCTGGAAGTAAAACCATGTCCATCAAAGATAAAGTCATCATCGTCACCGGCGGCACATCGGGCATCGGCGAAGGTTGCAGCCGTCATTTTGCGTCACTGGGCGCGCGCGTAGTCATCGCATCCAATCAAGAGGAACGCGGACAAAAGCTGGAAGCGGAATTGCGATCCGCAGGCCATGAGGCGCGCTTCATCGCTGTGGATGTCGCCAAAGAGGAGAGTGTTCAGGAAATGGTCCGTCGCGCCGTGGAATTGCACGGGCGCATTGACGGTGTCCACTGCAATGCCGGTGTCTGGGCGCGCGGCAAGGTGACGGAATTCGACGAAGCCATTTGGAACAAAGTGATGAACGTGAACGTGAAAAGCGTTTTTTGGACGGCCAAGCACACGATTCCGGTCATGGAACGACAAGGCAAAGGCGTCATTGTCATCACAACGTCGGTGGCCGCGTTCATTGGTTTTCCGGCGCACGCGCTTTACTGCGCGTCAAAAGCCGCGTTGGAATCGCTCATCCGTTGTCTCGCCACTGACCACGCCGGCTGGCTCCGCGTTGTTGGCATCTGTCCCGGCACGATTGACACGCCGATGCTGGCGGCGAGTTGCGAGGGCTGGAACAAGCCGGTGGCCGAACTGTACGCCGACGTGGCCCGTCGCATTCCCGTGCGCCGGCTCGGACAGCCGCTCGACATCGCGCAAACGGCGGCGTTTCTGCTCAGCGACGAAGCGAGCTACATCAACGCCACGTCCATCGTTCTCGATGGCGGCACGATGGCGTTGCCGCCGTGGTAGTGCTCCGTCAAACCACATCGAAAGGGTAGTTCGTAGTGAGCCACGCAGCGAAGCGAAGTGGCGTTGTGGAGATCGTTGCGTCCAAACAGTCCGCACTCCGCCCCGAAACGACACGGGGCTGCGTGCGTTACTACAAACACACCCTCCCAAACACATTTGGCGCTAGATTTTCGGTTCCCAACCGCGACGATACTCGGGACGACGCCAGAGTTTCATGGCTTCGGCATCGCCGACGATCTTGCCGGTCTTCGGGTCCACGTTGATGGTGCGGCCGGTGCGGGCGGCGATGTTGGCGTAGTGGCAGAGCATCGTGCTCTTCTGGCATTCGCCGATGTCGGAGTTCAACCGTGTGCCCTTGCGGATGGCGTCCACGAAGTTCAGGAAGTGTTCATCTTCGCCGCCGGGGCCGCGCACGGTGTCGCCTTCGCCGCTGGTTGCCTGGCCGGTCACTTCCTTGCCCTTCTTGTCGTAGAGCTTGTAGCCGGTGCCCATGATCATCATGGTGCCGTTGTCGCCATAGAAGGTGATGCTGGACAGCGTCTCGGCCTTCCGATCGTGGCTGCAGCTCTGTTCCCAGGTGACAAACTTGTCGCCGAAATCATACGTGGCAATGCCGGTGTCGGGCGTTTCCTGGTCGTCCTTGAAGAGGTAGCGACCGCCGCCCCAAGTGACGCGGCGCGGCACGTCCACCTTCAATCCCCAGCGGCAGACATCGAGGTAATGGATGGCGTTGTTGCCAAGTTCGCCGTTGCCCCAGTGCCAGAGGAAATGCCAGTTGTAATGGATGAGATTGTCCTTGTAGGGGCGGTCGGGGGCCGCGCCTTGCCAGAGTTCGTAGTCGAGCCACTCGGGCACGGGCGCGGGCTGGCCGATGCCGATGGTGGGACGCAGGCGCGTGTACCAACTGCGCGCCGTCAGCACGTTGCCGATCACGCCGCTGTGAATCTTGTTGATCGCCTCAATGACGCCGGGCATGCTGCGCCGCTGGTTGCCCATCTGGACGACGCGTTTGTATTTGCGCGCGGCGGCGACCATCGTCTCCGATTCGTAGGGATTGTGGCTGCCGGGTTTCTCGACAAAGACGTGTTTGCCGGCCTTGCAGGCGAGAATGGTGGCAATCGCGTGCCAGTGGTTCGGCGTCGCGATGGTGATGGCGTCCACGGATTTGTCATCGAGTACGCGGCGAATGTCCTTCTCGCCCTTTGGCGCCTTGCCCGTCTTGGTGGCCACGGTTTTGATGCCTTTTTCCAGGGCACGCGAGTCCACGTCGCAAATGTAACCGATCTCGACGTTCGGCATGCCAAGCAACGCCTTGATGTGCGCGCCGCCGCGGCTGTTGCATCCCATGACGGCGACGACCAGTTTATCGTTGGGTGATTTGTCCGCCGCGAAGGCGCGTCCTGCGACGAGGCTGGCGCCGATGACGGCGGATTGTTTGAGAAAATGCCGGCGATTGATGGGGAAGTTCATAATGCCCGTGAGAATACTCTGGGTTTCACCGCAGGCAAGCCGAAAGAAGACAGCCGAAAGAAGACAGTCTTTGCCATCGCAAGCCGCTGTTGCAATTTGTCCAAAATAACATTGCTGAATTGAATCTCATCGGCTTTACTCTCGTCAGTATCAGCATGAACTCCACAAAGAAACATCAGACAGGTCTTTCGCGAAGGGATTTCTTGCGGCGCGCGGGGACAGTGGCCGCATTCACCATCGTGCCGGCGCGTGTGTTGGGGCAATTTGCGCCCAGCAACCGGATCAACGTTGCCATGATCGGGTGCGGCAACCAGAGCGCGATTGATACGCGCGCGTTCCTCGTCGAGCCGGACACGCAGGTTGTCGCCGTGTGCGACGTGAACCGCGCCAGCTACGGGTACAAGACCGAGACGCAATACCTTGGCCGGGATCCGATGCGGAAAGTGGTCGAGGAACATTACGCCAAGCAGAACGGAACCGGTGCGTATCGCGGGTGCGACGCCTACAACGATTTCCGCGAGGTGCTCTCGCGGCGCGATGTGGACGTTGTCGCCATTGTCGTGCCCGACCAGTGGCACGCGACGATGACGATCATGGCCGCGCGCGCCGGCAAGGACATTTATTGCGAAAAACCCTTGAGCCTGACCGTGTCGGAAGGCCGCGCGATGGTCAACGCGGTGCGCCGGCACGGTGTCGTGCTGCAAACGGGCACCCATCACCGCTCGGCGGCGCGCACGCGCCACATGTGCGAGCTGGTCCGCAACGGTCGCATCGGCAAAGTACGCCGCATCACCACGTTTGTCCCCGGCTGGAACAAAGCCGGCCCGACCGGCGCGTGGGAACCGTCGCCGATACCCGACGGTTTCGACTACGATTTCTGGCTCGGTCCCGCGCCGTGGGAGCCGTACCATCAGGACCGCTGTTTCTACAATTTCCGGTTCATCCTCGATTACTCCGGCGGGCAAGTGACAAACTTCGGCGCGCATTGCCTGGACCTCGCGCAATGGGCCATCGGCACGGACCGGACCGGTCCCGTGGAAATCGAGGACGCCGGCAGCGAATGGCCGACGGATGGCCTGTTCGATGTCGCCAGCAACGTCCGGTTCCGCGCGCGGTATGCGGACGGCACCGAGTTGGAGTGCGTGCAAAGCGAGGAGCGGCTGGCGTGCCGGTTCGAAGGCACGGACGGCTGGCTGGAGTCCGGCTACGGCGGCAGCGGGTTTGCCAGCAGCAAACCGGGCTTGGTCAACTCCGTCATCGGTCCCAACGAAATCAGCCTCGGCACGAGCGTCAATCACTTCCGGAATTTCCTCGACTGCGTCCGGTCGCGCGGCGAACCCATCGCGCCGGTGGAAGTCGGGCACTGCTCGGCAACGTTCTGCCACCTCGGCAACATCGCAATGCGGCTGAAACGCAAGCTGCGCTGGAATCCGCACACGGAGCAATTCATCGCCGACGACGAAGCCAACCGGATGTTGAGCCGCCCGTATCGCACCGGGTGGGCATGGGTGTGATCATCAAGAAACAGAATCCAACTGCCGCACGGCGGATGGCGCGTCGCGAATTTCTGCAGCGCATCGGAAGGGCAGGGGCAGCGGTCGCCGCCTTCTCCATCGTTCCCGCGCGAGTATTGGGGAAATTCGCGCCCCGCAACCGGATCAACATCGCGATGATCGGCTGCGGCAACCAAAGCACCGTTGACACGCGCGCGTTCCTCGTCGAGCCGGACACGCAGATTGTCGCCGTGTGCGACGTGAACCGCGCCAGTCACGGCTACAGGACGGAAACGCAATATCTTGGCCGCGATCCCATGCGCCAGATCGTTGAGAAACACTACGCCACGAAAAAAACCGACGGCACATTCCGCGGGTGCGACACGTACAACGACTTCCGCGACGTGCTTGCGCGGCCCGATGTGGATGCCGTGGCCATCGTCGTGCCCGACCAGTGGCACGCGACGATGACGATCATGGCCGCGCGCGCCGGCAAGGACATTTATTGCGAAAAGCCGCTCAGCCTGACCGTGGCGGACGGACGCGCCATGGTGGATGCCGTGCGTCGTCACGGCATCGTCCTCCAGACCGGCACGCATCATCGCTCGGACGCCCGCACGCGCCATGTCTGCGAACTGGTTCGCAATGGGCGGATTGGCCGCTTGAAACGCATGGTGACGTACATCCCCGGCTGGAACAAAGCCGGCCCGACCGGCGCGTGGGAACCGACGCCGGTGCCCGATGGATTCGACTATGATTTCTGGCTTGGCCCCGCCCCGTGGGAACCGCACCACAAGGACCGCTGCTTCTACAATTTCCGGTTCATCCTCGATTATTCCGGCGGACAGGTGACCAACATCGGCGCGCACTGCCTCGACCTCGCGCAGTGGGCGAACGGCACGGACCGTTCCGGTCCCGTGGAAATCGAGGACGCCGGCAGCGAGTGGCCGGTCGACGGCTTGTTTGACGTGGCTACGAAAGTTCATTTCCGGGCGCGCTACGCTGATGGTGTCGAGTTGGATTGCACCTACGGCGAAGAGCGATTGGCGTGCCGGTTCGAAGGCACGGAAGGCTGGGTGCAATGCGGTTACCGGGGGAGCGGTTTTGACAGCAACATTCCCGGATTGCAGCGGTCGGTCATCGGCCCGAACGAGATCAGCCTCGGCGCGAGCATCAATCACTTCCGGAATTTCCTCGACTGCGTCCGGTCGCGCGGCGAACCCATCGCGCCGGTGGAAGTCGGGCACTGCTCCGCGACGCTCTGCCACATCGGCAACATCGCGATGCGCCTGAAACGGAGGCTGCGCTGGAACCCGCACACGGAGCAGTTTGTCGGCGACGACGAAGCCAACCGGATGTTGAGCCGCCCGTATCGGACCGGGTGGTCATTGATCTGAATCCAACAAGAAAGGAACGACTGTGAACAAGGTATTAGCGAGCATCATCGTGGTGGCGGCATCTGTGAGTTACGGCGCGGAGTTGCGGATCGGGATCATCGGGACCGACACGTCGCATTGCGTCGCGTTCAGCAAACTACTCAATGATCCGAAAGCAAAGGGTCACATTCCCGGTGGGCGGATTGTCGCCGCGTTCAAGGGTGGCAGCCCTGACATCGAGTCGAGCTTCTCGCGCGTGGACAAGATTGCCGCGCAACTGGAAAAGGATTTTGGTGTCAAGATTTACGCCACCATCGAGGAAATGTGCAAGAACGTGGATGCCGTGATGCTGGAGAGCGTGGATGGCCGTCCGCACCTCGCGCAGGCGCGACCTGTCATCAAGGCCGGCAAGCCGCTGTTCATTGACAAGCCGATGGCGGCCTCGCTCCAGGATGCGGTGGAGATTTTCCAGTTGGCCCGCGCGGCGAAAGTGCCGGTGTTCAGCGCCTCGTCATTGCGTTACGGCAAGAACACGCAGGCCGTCCGCAACGGTTCCATCGGCAAGGTGCTCAGCGCGGACACGTTTTCGCCGGTGAGTGTCGAGCCGCATCATCCGGAGTTGTTCTGGTACGGCATTCACGGAGTCGAATCGCTGTTCACCGTGATGGGCGCCGGCTGCGAAACGGTCAAGCGCGGCATGACCGACGACGGCCGAATCGAAGTCATCGGCACGTGGAAAGGGGGACGGACCGGCATTTTCCGTCAGGGCAAGAAAGGCTACGGCGGCGCCGCCAAGGGCGAGAAAGGCGAAGCGCCCGTGGGCGGTTACGACAGTTATGCGCCGCTGGTGGTGGAGATCATCAAGTTCTTCCAAACAGGCGTTTCGCCGGTGCCGGAGCGGGAGACGATTGAAATTCTGGCGTTCATGGAAGCATCCGACGAAAGCAAGCGGCTCGGCGGCCAAGTGGTGAAACTTGCCGACATCTTGAAGAAGAACGGAGTGAAGTAACATCGTGAAGATCGAGTCGCCGGGCTTTTTCGACCTCCAAGTCAATGGATTCGCCGGGGTGGACTTCAACGACCCGAACGTCACGGTGGACGAATTGCGCCGCGCGACCGCCGCGATGCGGGCGACCGGGGTGACGCGGTTTTTGCCGACGCTGATTACCAGTTCGTTTGAATCGTTCGCGCAGTGCGCCCGCGCCATCGCGCAATTTTCCGATGCCGACAACGCCGGCATCCACATGGAAGGGCCGTACATTGCCGCCGAGGACGGGCCGCGCGGCGCGCATCCGCGCGCCCACGTGCGCCCGGCGTCGGTGGATGACTTCCGTCGGCGACAGGAAGCGGCGGGCGGGCGGATTGTGATGGTCTCGCTCGCGCCGGAAGTGGATGGGGCCATCGCGCTGACCGAATACCTTGTGGCGAACAAGATTTGTGTCGCGATTGCCCACACGGCGGCAACGCCCGCGCAGATCCGCGACGTGGTGAAGGCGGGCGCGACGTTGGCGACGCACCTGGGCAACGGCTGCGCGAACCTGTTGCCGCGCCATCCGAACTTCATTTGGGAACAACTTGCTGCCGATGAACTGTACGCCAGTTTCATCGTGGATGGACATCATTTGCCGCCGGCGACGGTCAAGGCCATGATCCGCGCGAAAACCCCGGCGCGCTCGATTCTGGCGACGGATGCGATTGCGGCGGCCGGATGCCCGCCGGGACGTTATCGGCTGGGCGGCGCGGAAGTGGAACTCAGCCCGACCGGCCGCGTGGCCGCGCCGGGCGCGAGTAACCTGGCCGGGTCGGCGTTGACGATGGATCGGGCGGTTGCCAACACGGTGGCGTTCACCGGGCTGCCGCTGTTCAATGTGTTGCCGATGGCGACGACGATCCCGGCGGTCTGCGTCGGGATGCAGCCTGCGGGGACCATCACGGCCGATTGGGACCATAAGACGAATAACTTGAAGATCATTTCGGTGAACTCATGATTAAAAAACCGATTCCACATCTGCGTTGGTGGATTGCCGGGCTGTTGTGCCTGGCCTCGGCGTTGAATTATCTGGACCGACAGACGCTCTCGGTGCTGATCGGCACGATCAAGGAAGAACTCAACCTGACCAATGCCGACTACGGCAAGATCAACTCCTGGTTCCTCATCAGCTACGCCGTGATGTACGCGGTCAGCGGCCGGATCATTGACGTGATCGGCACGCGGCGCGGCTTTGTGGTTTTCGTGTGCGGCTGGTCGCTGGCCAACATGCTGCACGTCTTTGCGCGGACGGTCGGGCAGTTTTCCGGCTATCGCTTTCTGCTCGGCGTGTTCGAGCCGGGCAGTTTCACGGGCGGCGTGCGCGCCGTCAGTGAATGGTTCCCGATGCGCGACCGCGCCCTGGCGATTGGCATTTTCAACGCCGGCACGGCGGTCGGCTCCGTGGCGGCCGCGCCGATCGTCGGGTTCATGGCGTTGCGATGGGGCTGGCAATCGGCCTTTGTGGTGACCGGCGCGCTGGGCTTTGTCTGGACGGCGGCGTGGCTGTTGTTGTTCAAGTTGCCGAAGGATCATCCGCGGCTCGGCGAGGAGGAGCGGCAGTTGATTCTTGCCGACCAGCGCTCGGATCCGGCCAGCGAACGCGCGGTGCCGTTTTCCAGTTTGCTGAAGATGCGCGAGACGTGGGGCTGCGTGCTGGTGCGGGGATTGACCGACCCGATCAGTTATTTCCTGTTGTTCTGGATGCCGCTCTACTTCCAGAAAAACCACGGCTTCGATCTGAAACAAATCGCCATGTTCGTGTGGATTCCGTACGCGATGGCCGCCGTCGGCAATATTTGCAGCGGCGCCGTGCCGCGGTGGTTCGTCAGTCGCGGCTGGGATTTGAACCGGTCCCGCAAGGCCATGATGATGGCCATGACGTGTCTCTGGGTGCTGTTCTGCGTTGGGGCACCGTTTATCAGGCACGCCGCGGTGGCGTTGGTGCTGGTGGCGGGGATGTGGTTCTGTCACGCGGGCTGGGCCAACATCACGCTGCCGGCGGAAGTGTTCCCCAAGAACGCCGTCGGCACCGTCACCGGCCTGGGCGGGTTTGTCGGCTCGGCGATGGGCGTGATTTCGCAACGGTTTATCATCGGTGATGTCGTGGATCGGTACGGCTTTGCGCCGCTGTTCGTTGCCAGCGCGGCGTTGTATCCGCTCGCGATGTTGCTGGTGTATGTGATGATCGGCAAACTCGGCGTGACCCGCGTGATCGAGCAGAAATCGTAACGTGCAGGCTTACTCGACGCCGTCCCAGCAATAGGTGCAGAGTTTCTCCTTCGGCAAACCGATGGCCGCAACGAGGTCGGGCAGTTGCTGGTACTGGAGAGTGGTCAAGGCGAGCCGCTGGCGGATCCGTTCCACCATCGCGTGATATTTGTC
>VHCW01000094.1 GCA_016871575.1 Verrucomicrobiota bacterium | reverse complement strand
GTGATGCGTGGCCATTTGGTCCTTCCCCGAGAGCGGCGGTCCATCCTGGCCCATCGTGAACGTGCCCGGCTCAATGCGCACGAGTTTTATGCCGACCGAGTTCGTGACGGATTCGGCGGCGTGCAGCGCGGCCAGCGGCGCGAGCAGCAGGGGAGTGAGGAGGGTGTGGGCGGGTTTCATGGAGCGGCTGATGCTTGTGTGCGGCGGTTGCCGGCTTGGAAGAGGGTGGCGACTTCGGCGTCGGTGAGCGTGCCGCGATAGAGGCGGACGTCATCGAGCGCGCCGTGGAAGTTGTTGGCGGCGTTCTTCTCCCATGACTTCCACGCGCCGAGACGGTAGGCGGCCATGTCGAGTGGGACGCCGAGGTCCATCGCCTTGCTGCCGGCAGGCTGGCCGTCAAGGTAGAAACGGATGACGCCACCGAGGCGCGGGTCACAGACGACCGCCACGTGACGCCACGAGCCGGGCGCGACGGCAGTGGTGGCGCGATTGTGGAGCCAGAGTTTGCCGCCGTAGTTGACGGCGACGTTCGGCGTGCCGTCTTTCAACAGGCTGAAGTGAAACGACGACGTGCCGCCGCCGTCGGTGAAGAGAAGCGGACTCCACGTGTTGATGAGTTCGTCGGCGCGAACCCAGAGCGCGACGGAGATCGCTTGCTGCGCGCCGGCGGGTTTGCCTTGGACGAAATTCTTGCCGTCGAACCGGTCGGGCAAGTCGCCTTGTTTCCACGAGGCGATCAGTTCCGCCGGCAATGGCGGCGCCACGTACGGCGGCGGCGGAATGCCGCGCGCGGAATCCAGCGTCGGCACCGGCCGGAAATCGGGCCGGCCTTTCGCGGCGATGTTGCGCCGTCCAAAATAGGAGCCGTAGAACGGCGCGTTGGCGTCCACCCACGTGACGAGCTTGATGAATTCCTCTTGCGGGAGAGCGACCTTGTTGTGGCCTTTGCGCAACACCTCGATGAGCCGGCTCTTGTGCGAGCCGTAAGTGAACGGCGGCACGGCCTCGACGTGCGACATCGAACCGTTGCTGACATACGACGGGCCGGACTTGTCGGGTTCGGGGCTGGTCCATTCCTGGATGAAGTTGACGAGGCTCTTGCGCAAGAGGTTTTCGTAGGAACGATTGAAGTGTTCGGTCATCTCGCCGGTGAGGTCGAGGTTGGCTTTCGGTTTGTCGCCGCTGTGGCAACGGATGCAATGCTTGTCGAAGACCGGCTGCACGTCGCTCGGATAATGAATCGGGCGCGGCCCGGCGTCGCCGGGTTGCGGGCCGATGACGCGCGGCGGCTGGCGCATCGCCAGCGGTCGCTCCGGCACCGGCGTGCCGTCGCGCGGGTCGTGGCAGCCGACGCACGAGCGCGTTTCGCCGGGCTGGAAGTTGACGAACGTGCGCATCTTCTGGACTTCCATGAAATCCTTGTCGAGCGCGGTGAAGTAGATGTTGCGGCGCGTGGGCACTTTGAACAGCGCCGAGCCGTCGGCTTCAACCGGCACGATGCCGAGCAACACGCCAACCCAGATGTGCGTGTGCAACGAGATCGCCGGGTTTTGGCCGCGCACGGCATCGCCGGGCTGGATTTGTGACGCGACCCACGAACGCGGGATCTGTTCCATGACGCGCAGGTATTTGATCGTGCCGGGCTTCACGCCTTTGAGGTTGCGGTAGAGGTCAACGAGCAACACGGTGGCTTTGTCCTCGTCAGAGGTCAACACCGGCAGCTTCGGCTCGACGGGACGCGACGCGAGCATCATCGGCTGGAAACAGGACATCTGCGGGTCTTGATGAATCAACACGCGGTTGCCGAATGCGTCGAGCAGCCAGACGCCGTAGGCTTGCGGGTCGTTGTAACGCTTGTCGGGATTGTGCGAGACGAGGAAGAATTTCTCCGAGAGCGGATACGGGTCGCAATGGAACGAGCCGAACACGTCCTCGACCAAACGTCCGTTGCGGAGTTGGAAAAGACCGCGCAGGCCGCGCGTCTCGACTTCGGACGTGAGCGTCGTCATCGCGTCTTTCGTGCGACGGTCTTTGTTGCGGTCAATCAAGCGGATCGAACCGACCGCGAGCGGTTCATGGCCGACGCCGGCGGCGACGATGAGGTCGGGCCGGCCGGGAATCTGGCGGCCGGCGAAGAAGACGCCGGGGTTGTCAATGTTGTGGCCGTAGATTTCCTCCGTGCCGGTGCCGTCGGGACGCATCGCCCAGAGCGATTGGACGGCGGCGATGCCTTTATAGACGTATTCCCAACGCGTGTAGAGAATCCGTCCGTCGTCGAGCATCGTGGGCGTGGACTCGGTGAGCGCGCCTTGCGAAAGCTGGTGGAAGTTTTTGCCGTTGGCGTCCATGCGGAACATCGTCGTGCAGGTCAACGAATGCCCGCCGCACAACACCGTGCACTCCGACCGGCTGGAGACGAACACAATCCGACCGTCCGGCAGATAACACGGGTGCATGTCGTCGGTCCAATGCCCGTAGAGGCGCGGATCTTTTTCCAGCGCAACCTTCGCGTAGCCTGAATGCCGTGTGACACGCTCCTCTTCGTCGGCGGGCCGGAACGTGAGCTGGCGAAGGCCGGTGCCGTCGAGGTTCTGCTCCCAAATCCGGTAGCCGTCCGGCTTGCAGGCCCGGTAACCGAAGATGATGCGCTTGGCATCGTGCGAGATGTCGTAACGGTCGAAGATGCCGCCGTTGAGTTTCGGAACGATGTCGCGCGTCTTGCCCGTGGCGAGATCAAGCTCGGTGAGGTTGCCGCCCCACTCGGTCGGCCCGTGGTAGTAATCGTCGTAGTAATGCTGCGAGTCGTAAGTGAACCGTCGCGTGAAGATGATCTTGCGCCCCTTCAACAACGGATTCGCCTCCACGAGCATCTCGCGCTTGCAACGGTCGAGTTCAGCGAACGTTTTGACCGCATCGAGCCGCCGCAGAAATTCGGCGGCGGGGTAGCCGCTTGATTTCCCCAACTCGGTCACCGCCAGCCGCAGCTTCGCGACATCGTTGCGCAGCGCAGCAGCGTCCGCCGCCGCCACGCACTCCCCCAGTTGAACGGGCGTCCCGCCTGTTCGGGCCGCAGGGGTTCCGGAAGGAACAGGCGAGACGCCTGTTCTACTATTCCCAAGGAACTCCGTCTCCAGCCGCGTGTCGTTGGCCGAATCGAACCAGCCGCCGGACTCGAACCAGTTGAAGCTCACCGCCTCCAACAACCGATTGTTCGCCGGTGGAAAATCCTTGCGCAGCCGCGCCCAGAGCGACGGCACCGGGTCCGGCGTCGTCGAGAAGTAGAATTGGAACGGTATGCGCCGCGGCACGATGACTTGCTGGGTCACATTGAACACCAACCGGTTCTCGCCTTCTGTCAGGGGCAGATTGAGCAACACCTGATTGCGACGGTCGCCATCCACCCTCATGCTGGTGCCATAGCGTTTGAGTTCCAGACGCGTGTCCAGTGTGGCGACTGTCTTGTCGTTCAGCTTCACTTCAATTTTGTCGCCGCCGCCGAGGCCGACCGTCAATGTCACCGCTTTCTTTGCCGTGATGGTCCGGCTGAGCGTTGCCGATTTCCTCGCAGGTTCATCGGTGACCGTGAAGAGTGTCCCGTCCTTCCATCCCGGCCTTTTTTCTCCCGCCACCGACCACGGCCCGCAAGCGACCGCCGTCCGCGCGGCCTTTTGGTCCGCGAGCCACGACGTGTACCGCGCTCGCGTGGCGAGCATCGTGTCCGCCAGCGTTGGTTTGCGTTCGTAGAGGCGGTCATCCGCCACTGCTGCACTCAACACGCAGCACAAACTCAGGATTATTGTTTTCATTTGTGTCTCCATTCTATCATACGAGTTCTAGGCGGCTTGCAACAGGGCGGTGAAGAGTGTGACGGTGGGTTTCATGGCTTTGGATATTTGCCTAGTTCTCCGGTGGCCGGCATGGACGGTTTCTCATGGGCCAACTGATGATAGCCCGCTGTCTCGTGCTCGGTGCCGGTGGGGTCGCCGAGCGCGGAGGCCAACGTCGGGACGGGACGGAAGTTCGGATGGTCTTTGTGAATCAGATTTCGCCGGCCAAAGTAGCTGCCGTAGTACGGGCCGTTGGCGTCGACCCACGTGATGAGGCGCACCAGTTCCGCCTGCGACAACTTCACGTCGTGGTGCGGACCGCGTGCGTTGGCGATGAACTTGCTCGCGTGCGAGCCGAGCGCGCGCGCCGGTAACGGCATGACATTGGTGAACTGCGGCTGGTTGCCCTTCGGACCAACAAACTCGGTGACGTAGCTCAGCAGGTTCCGCTTCATGAGGTTCTCGTAGGAGCGGTTGAAGAACGGCGTCAACTCACCGGTGAGATCGAGGTCGCCTTTCGGTTTCTCGCCGCTGTGGCAGCGCACGCAATGACGGTCGAGCACCGGTTGCACGTCGCTGACGTAGTGGATCGTCCGCGGCACGGTCTCGCCCGGTTGCGGCGCGGGCGCGACAGACGGTTTTGCCGTCGCAAGCAGCCGCCCGCCAAAAGGCGGTGACGATGAGCGTTCGTGGCAACCGACACAGCCGCGCGTCTCGCCGGGCTGAAGATTCACAAACGTCCGCATCCGCTGGACCTCCATGAAGTTCTCGTCGAGCGCCTGAAAGAAAATGTTCCGACGCGCCGGCACCGTGAAATGCGCCGAGCCATCGTCGTGCACGGGCACGATGCCGTGGTTGATCTTCACGAAGATGTGCGAGTACATGCTGATCGGCGCGTGTTGGCCGAGGGTGCTGTCACTTGGCCAGAACCGGTGCGCCGACCACGGACGCGCGACTTGTTCGAGGACGCGAAGGTATTTCACCGTGCCGCGTGCGACCCCTTCAAGACCGCGATAAATGTCGCTCAGCACCAGCGTGCCATTGTTCGTCGGCGAGACCTGTTGTTGCGTTGGCGTGAGCACCGGCGGTGTTTTGCGCGCGCGCAACGGCATCGGTTGCCAGCAGGAAATCGCCGGATCGCTGTGGATGCGCACGCGATTGCCGAACACGTCAATCAGCCACAGCCCGTACGCCGACGCGTGGCCCCACGGCTGGTCGGGATTGCAGTTCACGAGAAAATATTTCCCCGCGCCGGCGTTGGTCTCCGGATCGGCCAGCGGATACGGCTCGGAGAACAACGTCCCTTTGTTGTCGGCGACCCACTTGCCGTCACGCAGATGCGCGAACTTTTCGCCGTAGGCGCCGGTCAACTCGCGAATCAGGGTGGAACTCGCCCTCGTGTCGGGCGTCAACGAACGGATCGGCTCCAGCGTGTTGATCGGCTTGTTGATGTCCACCAACAAAATCGGCCCAACGGCGAACGGATGATGAAACGTGCCGGTGCAGACGAAGAGGTTGTTTTGGCCGGGGATGGCGCGACCGTGAATGAACACCATCGGATCCTCGATGTCGTTGCCGTAAATCTCGCAGCTTCCCGTTCCATCGGGCCGCATCGCCCAGAGCGATTGCACGGCGATGACGCCCTTGTCCACGTATTCC
Source organism: Verrucomicrobiota bacterium (assembly GCA_016871575.1). Lineage (GTDB taxonomy): Bacteria > Verrucomicrobiota > Verrucomicrobiia > Palsa-1439 > Palsa-1439 > CAIKAP01. The sequence goes on along the minus strand of VHCW01000094.1, from coordinate 15,132 downwards.
CAACGCGTGTAGAGGATGCGCCCGTCGTTCATCACGCTCGGCGCGGACTCGCTGAGCGCGCCCTCGGAAAGCCGTTGCAGATTGCGACCATCGGCGTCCACGCGGTACAGCAGGTTCACCGCGAGATCGTCGCCCACGTCGCAAAGCACGCCGCGCTCGCAACGCGCCGAGGCGAACGCAATGCCACCGTCCGGCAGGTAGCAGGGATGAAAATCGTCCGTCGTGTGGTAGTAAGGGCTTTTCGGTTTGTGGAACCGCGCCACGCGTTCCGCCTCGTCGGGTGGATCAAACGTGAGTTGTCGCAAACCCGCACCATCCACGCGCGCCTCGTAGAGCCGAAACGCCTTGTCGGGCGCGCTCTTGTACCCGAACACGACGCGCCGCCCGTCGAACGACAAATCGTAGCGGTCGGTGATACCGCCGCGCAGTTGCGGGAGCAACTCGGTCACCTTGCCGTCCGGCAGCGACAACACGCACAGGCCGCCGCCGAATTTCGTCGCCCGCATGAACTCCGCGTAATACCACCCCGGCGTATAGGTGTGGCGTTTCACGAACAACAGTTTGCCGGGACTCAACAGCGGATTGCCCGCCACCAGCGCGTCGAACTTCAACCGCTCGATCTCGTTGCTTATCGCCGCCGTTTCCGCGCGATTCTTCAGTTCTTCCCAGCGCGCACGAAATTCCTTCGCTTGGTAGCGGTTCGGAAACGTCGCCGCCAAGTCGTCAATCGCCGCGCGCAATGAATTCAGGCCGCTTGTATCTTCCGCGGCGTGGAGTGCGGCCAGCGGCGCGAGCAGTAGTGCGATGATGAGTGTAAGTGCGTGTTTCATTTGTTCTCCCATTTGCTGAAGTCGGTGACGGCTTTCCACGTGCCGAAGCCGACGTGGGTGATTTGTTTGAGCGGGCGCTTGAACTTGGCGGTAAGGGATTCAGCGCCGGCCTTGAGGGTGATGGTTTGCGCGTCGAAGTCGAGGGTGACGGCGATGTCGAGGACGGCGTCGGCATCGGCTTTGAATTTGGCTTTGTCGCCCCTCAGGCCCAACGTGGGGCCTTGGATAATGGCAAGTTGGCCCTGGACGAATTGGAGGCCGCATTTGATGAGTTGCTCGTCCTTTGCGCCGTCGCCGAGGACGAAGAAGCCGTTGCCGTAATGCGGTGGATTGGGGAACCCGGGGGTTCGTTGCATTTTGAACGTCCATGTCGTCTTCGTGGTGACGGGTTTGTCGAGTTGGTTCAGGGCGAGGACAACGCTGTTGGCGGCGGCGGCAACGCGGTGGCCGAGTGGAGTGGCGAGGACCCTGCCGCCGGTGACGCTGGCGAAACGCTTGGAGATGTCCTCGCCGGTGAGTTGGGCGCGTTGGGCGGGTGCGGCGGCTTGTTTGGCTTTCGCCTTGCCTTTGGGGGCGGGGCCAGTGATGCCAAGTTTCTGTTGGAATTCTTTCCGGTACTCGGTGTCGTCGGGAAGAAGTTTCTCGGGAAGGACCTCGATGCGTTCGCCGAGCTTGGAGACGAGCGCGGCGCCTTGATTGCCAAAACAGGCGACGCTCCCGTCCTGCATGGCGAGGTAGAGCCGGCCATTGGCGGCGACGAGGCCGTCGAAGACGGGCAGCGCGGCGATCTGGTAGTTGGCGAGGAGTTTGCCGTCGGCGGTGGAAGCGGCGGCGAGGCGGACGCCGCGTTTGCCGGTGAACGCATCGGCGGAACGCACGGCGTCGCCATACGGCCCGGCGATGAAGAGCGTCTTGTCGGCGAGCACCATGGCGCGGACGTTGAGTGGGAGTTCGCAGGACCATTTCACGGGCGTGGTGCGGATTTTGGCCCAGTCGGTCTTCAAGTAGTCGTCAGAACGATGATTGGCCATGGCACCCGAATAGTCAGGCTCCGGGCCGGCACGTTTTTCGTTGGCGCTGAGGACGTATTTCTCGCCGCGCGAGAACTGGGCGGCGTTCCAGCCGGCGTAGAAGTTGCGGCCGAAGGTGTACACGGTGTTGTCATCGAAGACGAGGATCCGGCCCGCGGGCAGTTTGTTGCCGCTCTGCCACCAGCCGCCGTAGCCGGATTTCGTGTCGTCGCCATACACCCAGTAGGTGCGATGCCACCAGTTGTCGTCGAGGTAGCCGGTCGGCGAGAAAATGTGCGGCGCCGGCTCGCGCGGGGAAAGCGATTCGCTGTCGAATCCGCGATGGCGCATGAAGACGAGGTCGCCTTGACTGGAGAGGATGTCCGGCAGGGCGCCGTCCATCTCGAAGGAGCCGGTGACAGCCGGTTGTTTGCCATCGGTGAAATCATAGACCGTGCTGTCGCCGAGAAATTCGCCCGTCTCAGCCTTGATCCGCGCCATGCGAATGCCGCCATCAAGGAATGAGGACCGACCGGCGGCAGCGAATACGATACCGTCATCCACCAGCACGCTGCCATGCACAGGCCACGTTGACTCCAAGCGTCCGTAGGCAACGACGCGGCGTTCATCGGGCGCGACGCGCGTGCGCCACGACAACACACCGTCGGTGGCGCGGAGGCGATACACACACCCATCGGCGCTGCCGAAATAGACGTGGCCTTCTGCAATCGAGGGTGGCGAATCAATCGTGCCGCCGGCAGTGTATTGCCACCGGGGCGCGCCCGTGGCCGCATCGAGCGCGTGAATGATGTTGCGATCTTTTTGCGCAATGATGACGAGACCCTCCGCGACGACGAGGCTGGTCAATTCGCCGCCGAGTTTTCTCTGCCATGTTTGTTTGAGGTCAGCGCCGACCGTCGTGCTGGCGTGCCCGCTGCGCGAACCGTCGTGGCGATATGTCGGCCAGTCACCGGGATTGGCTTTGGATTTGGCGGTGCTTTTGTAAGCGGGTTCGGTCTCAATGGGATCGGCTTTGTCGGTGGCCACCTCGAAGGGTTTGGTGGGACCGGGCGTCATCGCGGTGAAGCCGTTCATCTTGCCTTTGATGTAGCAGGCGCAAGCGTGCGGCGTGGAGTAAAGCATGCCGTTGGCGGGCAGGATGCCGTAGAGACACGCGCCGCGAATCCAGTGGTGCTCGTCGTAGCTTTGCGTGGCGGGATTCACATATTCGACGCCGGAGCGCGACAGCAGCACGTAGTCGCCACTGGCCTTCGCCTTGTAGCAACGATGATGGCCGATGCCCCTGAACGGGGGCAGATCGAATTGTTTGCGGACTTCGCCGGTGAGCATGTCGCGCCCGGTGAAAGTGCCGGGCGCTTTCACGGAGGTGATGTTCAGCGACCAGACGAGATTCTGCATCAGCATCACGCTCACGGGGCTGCGGTAATCGTTATCCACCCACGGAGCTTCCCAGAGCACTTTGCCGTCGGCGAGCGAGACGGTGGTGAGCTTGCGGTTCCACGCGTAGAACACCGCTTTCTCATGCAACACGACGGTGGGCGATTCCTCAGAGAAGGTGAATAGCGGTTTTGTCTTCTGCTCGATGGGCGCGGACTTCCATTTCTGGGCGCCGGTTTTCAGGTCGAGGCAAACGAGACTGTAGCCGTCGTGATAAACCACGTTGTCGCCGAGCGCGGCGAGCGTGAGCACGGAAATCTGCGGGCCGGGATGTTTCCAGAGCACGTTGCCCGTCGCTGCCTCGATGGCAACGACGTTTTTCCGGGCGGTATGGTCGAGCACGACCCGGTCTCGACCGTCGTAATTGAAATGCCGGCGCTGGCGCGTCTCCGCTTCGATGGCTTTCATGTCCGGCGGCGTGGGATTGTTGACGACGAGCAGAATGCCCTGCGTCGAGATGACCTCCTCGGCCGCCGCGGTGCTTTCGTACACGCGAAGTTGCCTGCCTGTTGCCGCGTCGAACTCGATGAGCGGCCCGTTGATATCGAGCGGCGCATACACGCGGTCGCCGATGACGATCAATTTGCGCGGCATCTGCGCCGGGCCGCTTTTCCACGGCCAGAACCGCGTGAGCCACTGGCTGATCGGTTTTTTCCAGAGCACGACGCCGTTATAGGCATCGCGCGCGACGAGCTGCCAGTCTGCCGGCAACTGCACGGACGCACATGGCCCTTCATCCATGATGTAGAACACGCGCCCGTTCGCCGTCACCATCGCGTTCAAGCTCGCCATGCTCTCGTGCGCCAACGACCACAACGGCGTGCCCGCCCACTGGAACCGCCGTGGAAACCCGCACCCTTTGTCCTCGCCCACGGGATTGTTCGCGGCATCATATTGATAATGCGTCCACTCGACGGTCTTCGGCGCGTGCGGCTTCGACTCGCTGGTCCACTTGCCGTCCTTCTTCCGCAACACCGTGCCGCCCGGCGCCAACACGCGCATCGCCTCCTTGGGAGAAACCGTCACACCCTCGTCGAGGATGAGCAGGTTGACGAGATTCTCGGCGTGCGGGAGCGAGTTGCGCTTCCAAAGCTCTGCTGAGAATCGCGCCGCGGCGGCGTGCCCGCGAAAACGCTCGCGTACCTGCTGAAGCCGCGCGGCGTCGGGAACCAGCACGTGAATGAGAAACGACGAACGCGCCGCCGCGATGTCGGTGGCAAGCGTGGTGTCACCCGGCCCGACGAGGACGACAAGGCCACCGGTGGCGCCACTTTGTGCGAGCAGGCTTTGCGCGTCGTCAGCGGCGTGCAGCGCCGCCAGCGGCGCGAGCAGCAGGGCGGTGAGGAGGGTGAGGGTAGGTTTCATGGGAATCGTCTTCATTATTCTTCTCATTGGATTTCTGGCATGGCGACGGGTTGGCCGGCGAGTTGTTTCGCTTGCCCGTCGGAATCATAGACGCCGTAGAAAATCGCGTTGCAATCTATCCACGCGGCGAGACGACGAATGTCGTCGTCGCTGAGTTTGACGTTGTTGTGGCCGGGCGGGTCCAGCAACATCCGCATCAGGCGACTGCGGCGGGCGCTGCGGATGTCGTCGGGCGGCGTGATTTGAATCTGGTTGCGCATCCAGTAACGCGGCACGAGGTCCTGCGCATCGAGTTCCGGTTTCAACCGGCGCTCCTGCCATGCGTTGGAACCGCACAACGACCAGTAGGACCGCGTGAACCCCTTCTCCGGCGTGCCGGTCAAGTCGCTTTTGCCTTTCGACTTCGCGCCGCTGTGACACTTCACGCAGTGCCGGTCCAATACCGGCTGCACGACCTCGACGAACGAGAATGGCCGGCCGCCGAGCGGGCCGGGTTCGATGTTGGAGGGTGGACGCCGCATCGCGAGCGGCGCGTTGCTCTGGTTGGGGCGCGTCGTGCCGCTGTACTCGTGGCAACCGGTGCACGAGGTGACTTCGCCGGGCTGGACGTAGGTCGAGGAACGCATGATGCGCCGGGCGAAACCATCCTTGTCTATGGCTTGGAAGAGAATCTTTTTGCCGGCCGGGACGAGGAACCGCGCTGAGCCGTCCGATTCAACCGGCACGGTGCCGAGTATGGCACGGCCATTCTCCTCGCCGGCCAGCCCCATGGCCGGTTTGTTGGCAACAAATGTTGTCTTGGGGAAAAGCTGGACGATGCGGATCGCGGCGATGCTGCCGCGCGGAACGCCATCGAGCCCTTGATAGACATCGTAGATCATCATCTCGCCGTGCGGCGGCGGATTCTCCGGCAAATGACTGGCGAGGACCGGCGGTGCGGGCCGCGCGGCGATGGGGATGGGCGTTGTCGCGCCGATCGCCGGGTCGCGATAGAGCAACTCGCGGTTGCCGCGCCGGTCGAGCAGATAAACGCCCAGCGCATTATCGCGATTCGGCGTTTTCGCGTGCTCGCCTTGCATCCGCAACCGGAACGGACTGTAGGCCACGAGGAAATAGTCTTCCGACAACGGCCACGGCGATTCGTACCATTCGCCGAGTTGACCACGCTCGGCCTCGGGGTAGATCAACGGCGTGACCCGTTCGACCGCTTCCGGCGCGTTCAACCCGATCGAGGTGTCGAGCAGACAAACCGGCCCCGCCGTGACGGCGTGATGCGCCGACGCGATGAAGACGAGCTTGTGCGAGCCGGGAATGGGTTTCGCCTGGAACGTGCAATGCGGACTCGGCAGGCCGTTGCCCCAGACCGCCATCGGATTCGAGCCGTCAGGCCGGCACGACCAGAGGTTCTGGTGCGTTACCGCATCGCGATCAATGTAATCCCAGCGTGCGAACAGAATCTGTCCCGCCTCAGAAATCGCCGGGAACCATTCGCTGACGTCGTTGTAGGACAGCGTCCGGATGTTGCGCCCGTCGCGATCCGCGCGGTGCAACGTGTAACTGTGCCAGCGTTGACTGTACTCCGCGCCGAAACAACGCGAGTGCCCCTTGCGTCGCGACGAACAGAACACGATGCCGCCATCGGGCAGATACTCGGCCATCATGTCGTCGTAGGTTCCGCTCGTGAGCTGGCGCAAGCCGGTGCCGTCCACGCCGATCTCGTACAAGTGATAGTAACGCTCATCCTTTCCCTCCTCGTTCGGCGGCAACGACGTCGGCACCGGCGTCGTCGAGTCGCACGCGACGAACGAAAACAAAATCCGTTTCCCGTCGTAGCTCAGGCGCGGTTCGAGATAACTTCCCGTGGGCAATTGTGTTCCGGTAATGTTCCGGGTCGCCAGCGAATAGCCCGGTTTCGGCAACGCGAACAGTCCGCCACCGCCGCGCTGACGCCAACCGAAGTATTGCGCGACGAGATGGCTCCACGACGGCATGGCGCGTTTGCAGATCAGCAGTTCGTTGAACTTCAACAGCGGATTGCCCAGCATCAACTCCCGTTTCCGCAACCGCACCTCCAGATACCGAGAACGCCACCCATCCAACGTGTCCGGCGTGCCGCCCGACGGAATGCGGGCACGCGCGAGATGATTGGTCACGGCGTTCTCGTAGGTCTTCGCGGTGTCATCCAATTTGTCCTCGCGCCACCAAGCCTCCAACACCATCGCCAGCAACGCCGGCTCGGTCTGCGGCGCCAGTTGCGGGGCCAGCTTCGTCAACGCCGCTTGTAGCGCCGGGCTGACGGTGACTTCCTCCGACACCGGCGGTGCCGCCACAATCGCCGGCGCAATTGGCCCTGAGCCGTCCATCTCGTAGAACCAGTTGCCCGCGCCCTGTTTCTTCGCCGCGAAACCCGCCGACGCCTGGAACTTTTCACCGTCGGCATACGTCACGACCGGGTCCCAACCCGTCGTGTCGCAACCGATGTTGCCGCGCTTGTGGACAATGAACCGCAGCGCGTCGCCTTTCTTCACATCGAGCGTCAGCTTCGGCTCGACGCCCTTGTTGTCCTTGCCCTCGATCTCCGCTTTCCAGATTTCGCTGTCATTGTGGCGGATGACGGCGCGAATGCCGTCGCCGCTGAGATGCAACTTGAACACGCGCTCGGAGACTGTCACGTGCCCGTCGCGCGGCGCGGTGAAGCGTCGCACGCTCGGCGTTTCCTGGCCGGGATGATGCCAGTCCTTGCCGACGCGCGTCCAATCCGGCCCCGTCCAAAACGTCGAGCCGTACCACTCTGCCTCGCGATAGATCAGCGGTGTGTATTTGGTCGGGGCTGCGGCAGCAGCCGTGGTGAGGACGAGTAGAAGTATGAGTGTGTGTTTCATGATTTTTGTCTCTCCTTGATGTAGGTGCGGATGTTCTGTTGCTCGATGGCTTCCATCGCGCGGCGTTTCTCGACGCGCTGCTCGTCCTCGGCGAGTTGTTGGGGTGTCGCGGCGACGGGATCGGGGGACCGACTCCGGTCTTGTAATAAGACCGCTTTTGCACTATCTTGGCCTCCATGAACGACCGGATGTTGAACGTAATCCGCCAGAAACTCGGCGATGCCGTCCAAGCGCCGCTGCCCAAACTGGTGCGACGGGACGCTCCGGCGCCGAAGCTGCGCGGCAAGGCGCGGGCGGTGATCGGCATGAGGCGTTCGGGCAAGACGTCGTTTCTGTACCAGTGCCTCGGCGACCGGCTGGCGGCGGGAATCGAGCGCGAGCGGCTGGTGTATTTCAACTTCGAGGACGAACGGCTGGGATCGCTGGCCGCGGAAGACCTCGGCGCGATCCTGGAGGAGTATTACCGGGATTACCCGCGGTTGCGGAAGGCGGCGGAGGTGACCTGGGCGTTTGACGAGATCCAGACCGTGCCCGATTGGGAGCGGTTTGTGCGGCGGGTGATGGACTCGGAGAACGTCGAGGTCTTCCTCAGTGGTTCGTCGGCGCGGATGTTGAGCCGCGAGGTGGCCACGAGCATGCGCGGACGCTCGATGGAGACGGTCATCACGCCGTTCAGCTTTCGCGAGTTCTTGCGGGCGCGCGCCGTGCCGGAGACCGGTGGCCGCCGCCTGATCTCTTCCGCCGAACGATCGGCGTTGCGCTCGCATTTCGACGATTACGTCGCCACCGGCGGGTTTCCCGAAGCAACGCTTCTGGGCGATGCCAGGGAACACGTCGCGTTGTTGCAGGGCTACGTGGACAGCGTCATTTTTCGCGATGTGGCCGAGCGGCACGCGGTCGCCAATCTCACGGCCTTGCGCGCGTTCGTCCGCCAACTGCTGCGCCAGCCCGCCACGCTGCTGAGTGTCAGCAAAATCTACGCGGACTTCGCCTCGCGCGGCATCGCGGTGTCGAAGGAGACATTGCTGGCGTTCCTCTCGCACCTGGAGGATGCGTTTCTGGTCTTCACCCTCCCGCTGGCCGACCGGTCGGAACGCCGGCGCCAGGTCAATCCCCGCAAGCTCTATCTTGCCGATCAGAGTCTGGCCCAGGCGTTCAGTCCGGCGGCGGGCCTGGATCGCGGACGGTTGATCGAGAACATCGTCGCGTGCGAACTGGCGCGCCGATGCCGCGACCTGGCGTATGTGCGGACGGATTCCGGGTTCGAGGTTGATTTCCTGGCGACCGGTTTCGACGGCGCGCAGAGTTTGATCCAAGTCGCGGCGAATGTCTCGTCGGCCAAAACCCTGGAGCGTGAGACGCGGGCGTTGCTCGAAGCCGGCGACAGTTTCCCGAAAGCGAGCCGGCTGTTGCTGTGCGAAAACGGGCCGTCGCAGGGTGCCGAGGTCCCGAAGGGAATCGAAATCAAACCCGTCTGGTGCTGGCTGCTCGGATCGTAGCCGGACGTTCTGGCTGCTGTTGCCTGGCGGATGGGTGAACATACGCGTCATTGTTCGAGCCTTGCTTCACTTCGCCGCGACGCGGGGAGGCGCTTGGCGGGTTGGGCGAGGACGGCCGGCGGCGCGAACAGCAGGGCGGTGAGGAGGGTCAGGGTGTGTTTCATGGTTTTCATTTCTCCATCCCGATACCGGGATCAAACACTTTGCGGCCAGCGGCCAGCGCGTGACGGCGGGTTTGCTCGCGATCGCGCAATGCCTGATACTTCGTTTCCCGTGATTGATGCTCGTCGCACGGACGAAAACCGTCCATGTCGGCCTCAGGGTTCCGTCGCAACTCATCCTGGCCGGCCCGGATGATCGCCAGCGCCTCGCGATACGCTGCGCTCGCCTTGTCGAGCTTCCGCAGACACGGACTCAATTCCGGCCGGTCAAACGTGATCCAGAGCCGGTGCCCCGCATAGCCGGGATTTCCCTGTGCGTCGCTCAGGCTGATGCCGGTCAGTTCACCCAAACGGTTTAACTGTGCCACGGAAATCGGCGCGCGCCCAGCGACGTTGGTCGGATGCGAGCAGGAATAGTCCGGGTAGTAAGGACCGCCGATGTCTATCCACGTCACGATCCGGTCCATCTCTTGCGCTGACAGGGTGACCTTGTTGTGGCCGCGTTTCAGCACGTCAACGAGTCGGCTGCGATGCGAGCCGATGGCATACGCGGGATTGATTGGCGCCAATCCCAATCCGACCGTGTTGAGCAGCGCATTGGTCTTGCCCCAGTTCTGGAACAGTTCCACATACGAGGCGTTGAACACCAGTTCCTTGTCGCCGGCCAACACCAGTTTCTCCCCGGCCTTCTTGCCGAAATCGTGGCAGCCGATGCAATGCTTGTCCCAAATCGGTTGGATCTCTTTCAAGTATCCGAACGAACGGATCGGGCCACGCCAGCCGGTCAGTTTGGTGGGTGGATGCCGCAGTGCCAGCAAGTTTTCCGATGGCGGTCGCATCGCGAGCCGGTTCTCGTGGCAACCGATGCACGCCTGCGTCTCGCCTGGCTGCACCTGCGCGCCGGAGCGCATCGTGGCGATCATCATCCCGTTGCGGTCGAGCAATTGAAAATACACAAACCGTTCCGCGGGCACCTCGAAACTCGCTGAGCCATCTTTTTCGACCGGCACCGTTCCCAGAATCCGCTTCACCTCAAACCCGGCCCACGAAATCGCCGGGCGATTCAGCGTCCCGCCAGACCGTGATCCCGCCACATACTGCGCACAGTGCCAGAGCGGGCTGGTCCAGACCCGCTTCTCCACCGATTCCACCACGCGCAGGCTCGCCACGTCGCCGCGACGGACGCCTTGCATGTGCGTGCCTTGATAGACATCCGACACGTACATCTTCCCCGTGGCGTTCTTGTAGTCGCGCCGCTCCGGCATCGCGGGCGGACGCGGATGCGCCGCCAACGGCATCGGATCGAAACATCCCGGCTTCTCGGCGTGCAGCAGAATCTCGTTGCCGAACGTGTCCACCAGATAAAGCCCCATCACCAGTTCGTTCAGGTCAGGGGATCGCTGGATTTTTTTGTCGGCGGGCACGGGCTTGAGGCTGCGCGACACCAGGAAATATTTCCCGCCCACGCCGGTGCGCGGGTCAACCAGCGGAAACGGATCCTCGTAGCGTGACCGCAGCGGCACGAAACTGTCGCAGATGAACGCCGACACATTCTTCACCAGCGACCGCGCGCTCGCCGGCCATATCCGTTCCACCGCTTCTTCGCTGTCGAGGCCCTTGCTCCGGTCCACGATCGCCATCGCGCCCCACGGGCGGTCGTGGCAGGAACCGAAGATGCAGACCACCCTGTCTGTTCCGGGAATGCTCCGGCCGTCGAACACCGCCGGCGGACTGGCCAGGTTGTTCGCCCAGTAGCTCGCGTGGCTGGTCCCGTCCGGGTTCACCGTCCAAAGCCCCTGCGCGTCGCCAAAATTCCGGTCCACGTATTCCCAACGGTAATACAACACCCGCCCGTCCGGCATCAGGCTCGCGTGTCCCTCGAACAACGTGCTCTTGCCGATCTGGTGGATGTTCGCGCCGTCGCCGTCCATCCGGTAAAGGTTCGCCATGATGTGCATGTTGCAGTGGCAGTATTACGGCTCGCGCGTGCTGGAGAAAATAATCTTTCCGTCCGGCAAATAGCAGGGATCAATGTCCGTCGCGTCCCGCTCGTTCGTCAGCCGCCGCAGACTGCCCGGCACGACCGCCCAGCCCTTTTGCGGATCAACCTCCAACTCATAGATCGAGTAGTTCTCATCGCGCGCCTTCCGCATCGAAAAGATGATTTTGCGACCGTCGAAATGCACCTCCGGGTCGCGCACCAGACCTTCCGGCCCGGGGTCGAGCAACACGGAAGTCCGCCCCGTGGCCGGGTCGAGGAGCTTCAGCGCGCCGCCCGGCCGGTATTTGACGCAGTTCGGCTCGCCGGTGTGGAAGATCGTCTCCGTGTTGTGATGGTCCGTCTGATACTGCTCGCGCGTGACGAAAAGTATCGGCTGCGCCTTCACGAGCGGATTGGCCATCGCGATCTCCCGTTGCAACGCGAGCATTTCATCAGGCGACTGGCGGGACTCAGCTTGCTTCAGCCGCAAGAGAAACTCATCCGCCCGCGTGAACTTGTCAGGATACGACGCCCGCAAATCGGCGATCATCGCCCGCAACGCCGACGGGTTTGTGTCAGCAGGCCAAGTCGTCAGCGGCGCGAGCAGCAGGGCGGCGAGGAGTGTGAGTGCGAGTTTCATTTGGTCTCCTTTAATTGCGAACGGAATTCATTGAACCGGCTGCCTTCGTAGCCGATGTCCCGCGAGATATCCTCGGCACACTTGAGGACCGCCTGCTCCAGCGCGGATTGTTTTGCGGGATGCGAGACGCTGACCAGCCCCGTGACACCGACGCCGGCGACCGGTTCGCCGTTGACGTTGAACACAGGCGCGCCAATGCAGAAGATGCCCAACATGTAACCCTCGCGGTCGTACGCGAGACCGGTGGTGCGAATCCGCGCCAACTCCGCGAACAACTTTTCCCGGTCCGTGACCGTGTGCGGCGTCAGCGCCGCCAGTTTGCGGGGCAACCGCTGCCGCGCCTCGTCCTCCGGTAAAAACGCCAGCACCGCCTTGCTGAACGCGCTGGCGTAAATCGCCATCCGGCTGCCCGGCAACACTTGGATGAACGAACTGGCTGCGGGTGTCACGCAATCGAGCACCAGCGCATGATCTTCCTGCAAGCCGTAAATCTGGACCGTCTCGCCCGACTGCTCACAGAGCCGTTCCAGATGCGGACGCGCCCGGCGACGCAGGTCGAATCGCGCCGAGAGTTGCATGCCGAGCGTGAAGAATTTCGTGCCGAGACGGTAGCCGCCTGCCGGGTCGGCCTCGGCGTAACCGCGCTCGGTCAGGCATTTCAGGATGCGAAAGGCGCTGTTGGTGGTGATGCCGAGTTTGCGGGCGACCTCGGTGATGCCGTAGCTGCGGTGGTTCTGGGCGAGGTGTTCGACGATGTCAAGCATCTGCTCGACCGCCGGCACGGCGTACTTGTTTCGGGGGGACATGGGGATGCTCCTGTTTGTTTTATTACACTAATACGATTTTATTTGTAAAATATTCACTTGTCACCACAAAAAACGTCGCCAAGAGGATGATCGCCTCAAAAACCTGTTGAAAACCGGCGCGAGTGCGGGAATACTGCGCGCCCCATGAAATCCTACAACATCGCAGTCATCGGCGGCGACGGCACCGGCCCGGAAGTCACCCGCGAGGCCATCAAGGCGCTCGACGTCGCGTCGAAAAAATTTGGCTTCCAACTCAACTACACCCACTATGACTTCGGCGGCGCGCGCTACCTGAAGACCGGCGAGACGTTGCCCGACTCGGCCATCGCGGAGTTTCGCAAACAACACGCCATCTTCCTCGGCGCCATCGGACATCCCGACGTCAAGCCCGGCATCCTTGAGGTCGGCATTCTCCTGAAGGCCCGCTTTGCGCTCGACCAGTACATCAACCTCCGCCCCGTCAAACTCTACCGCACCGAGGACTGCCCGCTCAAAGACAAGGAACCCAAGGACGTTGATTTTGTTGTTGTCCGCGAAAACACCGGCGGCATCTACACCGGCGTGGGCGGCGTGGTGCAAAAAGACACGCCGATGGAAATCGCCACGCAGGTCATGATCTACGGGCGTCCCGTCGTGGACCGCTGCATGAAGTTCGCCTACGACTACGCCCGCCGGCGCAACAAGAAGAAGATGCTCACCCTTGTCCACAAGTGCAACGTCCTCACCCATTGCGGCGACCTCTGGGTCCGCGCGCACAAGGAAATGGGCGACCGCGATTACCCGGACATCCAGCAGGACTACAACCACGTGGACGCCTGCACGATGTGGTTCGTCAAACAGCCTGAGTGGTACGACGTGATCGTGACCGAAAACCTGTTCGGCGACATCATCACCGACCTCGCCGCCATCATCCAGGGCGGCCTCGGCGTCGCCGCCGGCGGCAACATCAATCCCGAAGGCGTCTCGATGTTCGAGCCGATGGGCGGCAGCGCTCCCAAATACACCGGCAAGAACGTCATCAATCCCATCGCCGCCATCGCCGCTGCCGGCATGATGCTCGACACGCTCGGTGAAACGAAGGCAGCGCAGGCAATTGACAAAGCTGTGACAGGCTCACTCAACAGCGGCAAAATCAAATCGCTCGCCGCCGGGCGGATGGGCATGGGCACGACGCAAGTCGGCGACCTCATCGCCGCCGCTGTGTAAGCGAAGCCGGTCGGTCAGCGGACGGATGGAAGAACGTTTCGCCCGGCAAAATCGTCGTAGCTGAACATCGCAAACCCGGCGGCACCGTGCCGACGGACAATCTCGACTTGCGCGGTGATGTCGGCGAGTTCCCGGAGCTTCCAACTGCCGATGCCGACCACGAGTTGCTGGCCGGGCACGGTCTCGCGCTGGCCGCGGACGCGCGTCTCGAAATCGGCGAGCGGCGCCGTGTAGGTCATCGTGCAGACGTAATCGAGCCAACCGCGGTCGAGCCAGAGTTTCCAGTCCTGCGCCTTCTCCTCGCGGGCACGCGCGATCTCACCAAACACCGCTGCGGAAATCGGCAGACCGGGACGCGCCTTGCGGACTTCATCGTGGCATTCGCGCATCCAGTCGTTGATGACCTGCTGTTTCCACTCGATGAACCGGCTTGTGAAGGCCCCGCTCATCACGTCGGCCGGCCAGCGTTTCAATTGGGCGCTGACCGCCTGCTCAAACTGCCGACGGCAATGCAGGCAAAAACACGAGGGCTGCTCGCAAAACCGGATGTAGTCGAGTTGGACGCCGTCCACGGGATAGCGAGCGAGGGTTTCGCGAATCGCGCCGGTGATGAGGCCGCGGTTGATCTTCTGCGACGGACAGAGCCACGTCTGGCCGTTCTGAAGGACCGGTCTGCCGTCAGGACCGCGCGACACGCAGTTGGCGGCGGTCAACTGCTGCTGGAAACTCGGCGGCACCTTGAACATGAAGGCGGCGATGAACTTCGCGTGGACAGCGATGCCGCGCTGGTGCGCGAGCTGGATGCCGCGCTCCAATTCATCCTTGCTGACGACGCTCGGCAGCACGGCGCTGCGCGGGTAAAACGCCGCCCCGCCGGAGGCGATGTTAACGTACATCGTGTTGAACCCGGCGCGCTGGAGCGCGGCGGTGGCGGTGTCCCAATTCAATCGCGTGGTATCGCTCACCCAGACGGCGCGCACTTCGGTCGCTGACGCTTGCGGGGCCGGCGCGGGGCTTGTCTCCGTCGTCGTTGGCGGCGGCGGCGAGGCGCAGCCGGCGAGGAGGAGAAGAACAGCGAGGGAATAGATTCGGCTGGCGATTGTCATGTTGCGGGGCACTGTAACCGGTGCGGTGTTTGTTGCCAAACGAAATCGAGACCTTTAGCCCCAATGCCTTGAAGGAAGTAAATCTGTGATAAGTCCCTTTGTTGCAATGACTAGAAAAAGCTTCCGGAAACTTCCGGTTTCTGTCATACACTGGGGATGCAATCAAAATCAAAACGCAGCGCGCCCGA
>VHCW01000093.1 GCA_016871575.1 Verrucomicrobiota bacterium | reverse complement strand
GTGTATGTGATGATCGGCAAACTCGGCGTGACCCGCGTGATCGAGCAGAAATCGTAACGTGCAGGCTTACTCGACGCCGTCCCAGCAATAGGTGCAGAGTTTCTCCTTCGGCAAACCGATGGCCGCGACGAGGTCGGGCAACTGTTGGTATTGAAGCGTCGTCAATCCGAGCCGCTGGCGAATCCGTTCCACCATCGCGCGATATTTGTCGGTGGTGGTGTCGGCGTATTCAACGAGGGCGACATTGTCGTTGCCTTCGAGTTCCTTGATGGCGCGACGGCCGGCGAGGTCCAATTCCGTTCTTGACCGGGAAAAGTTGAGGAACTTGCAGCCGTGGATGAGCGGCGGACAAGCGGGACGCATGTGCACTTCCTTGGCGCCGTAGTCGTAGAGGCGTTGCACGGTATCCTTGAGCTGCGTGCCGCGGACGATGGAATCCTCGCAGAACAGGAGGCGCTGGCCCTGGATGAGTTCCTTGATGGGAATGAGTTTCATGCGGGCGACGAGGTCGCGCATCGTCTGGTCTTGCGGCATGAAACTGCGCGGCCACGTCGGCGTATATTTCACAAACGGCCGCTTGAAGGGGATCTTCTTGGCGATGGCGTAGCCGATGCCGTGCGAGGTCCCCGAGTCCGGCACGCCGGCGACGGCGTCCACCTCGGTCCTGTCGCGACTGGCCAGCGCGGCGCCGCAACGATGGCGGGCATCCTCGACGTTGATGCCGTCGTAGCTGGAGGCCGGGTAGCCGTAATAGACCCAGAGGAACGAGCAGATCTGGCAGCGGTTGCCCGGCAATGACACCTGCTCGATGCCGTCGGGACTGAGGCGGATGACTTCCCCGGGGCCGAGGTCGCGGACGACTTCGTAGTCGAGGTTCGGGAACGCGCAGGTCTCCATCGTGACGGCGAACGAGTCCGTTTTCTGGCCGAGAATGAGCGGCGTTCGTCCGAGCCGGTCGCGGGTTGCGTAGATTCCCTTTTCGGTCAGCAACAAAATCGAGCACGAGCCGATGATGGCTTGTTGCGCGATGGCGATGCCCTCGGCGAAGGTCGCGCCCTGGTTGATGAGGATGGCGACCAGTTCCGTTGGGTTAAGCTCGCCGCCGCTCATCTCGGAGAAATGGGCGGCCCGCAACCCGAAGATCTTCTTGACCAAATCGGCGGCGTTGGCGATGCGCCCGACGGTCACAATCGCGTACGTGCCCAGGTGGGAGCCAATGATGAGCGGCTGATCCTCGGTGTCGCTGATGACGCCGATGCCCATCGCGCCTTTCATCTTGAGGATGTCGTGCTCGAACTTCGAGCGGAACTGGGCGTTGGAGATGTCGTGGATGAAACGCGTGAGCTGGCTGCCATCGCGCACGGCGAGGCCGCCGCGCCGGGTGCCGAGATGGGAATGATAGTCGGTGCCGTAGAACAAATCCGTCACACAATCAGTTTTTGTGACCACGCCGAACAAGCCGCCCATAATTTGCCTCCTTTTGAAATTGATTATTGGTCCGCTGACACTCGCCTTGGTGTGTTTGGACGGCACGGAAGCTACCGGGTCGTCATGGGCAAATCAAGAGCAAATTGCCCGTGGCCATCCCAATCACAACCGAGATCCTGCGGAATGGCCGCAACAAGCCGCAGAAGACGCAAGATGAGCCGATCTTTTTGAGCCTTTTGCGCCTCTTTGCGGCCAAAACTCCTTGCGTGTTCCGGTTTTGTTCCGGTAACCTCCGCGACGGATGAGCAAATCAGCTATTGTCATTTTGGGATCGCCTAACGACTCCGAAGGAAGCCTTTCCTCCATCGCCATCGAGCGATGCCAACAGGCGCTTACCGAGTACGCCCGGAATCCCGGCGCGAAGATTCTGCCAACGGGCGGCTGGGGCGAACACTTCAACACCACGAACAAACCGCACGGCCATTACCTCCGGCAATACCTGACAGCGCACGGCGTTCCCGAAGCCGACATTCTGGAGTGCGCCGAGAGTGCCAACACGATCCAAGACGCCCAACTCGCCAAGCCGATTGTCGAGCGCCACGGCATCACCGACCTGATTGTCGTCACCTCCGACTTCCACATTCCCCGCGCCGAGTTTCTGTTCCGCCGCGAATTCCCGAACCTCACACTGACCTTCACCGGGGCAAAGACAAATCTGCCGGAAGCCGAACTCGCCAAACGAACGCAGCACGAGCAAGAGGCGTTGGTAGGACTGAAGCGAGCCGCAAAAACATGATGTCATTCCGAGCTTGCGAGCCACAACTCTGAGTCGGGGTGCAATCCCTCCGGAGAGAAGTTCGAGATTCCTCACTTCGTTCGGAATGACACAGAATGTGTGATGTGCAAATCTTGCTGTCAGGCTGTTTTCACACTTTATAAAGTGTGGAATTGGCTTTTGAGTGTTTGTCGCACGCTCTTCCAAGGAGCGGCGGTTTTCAACCGCTGCTGATTCGATGCACCAAATAATGCCTCGCGCGTGAAATCCCCGACGGCGGTTTCAAACCGCCGCTCCTTGTCACATCGCCCTCATCACTTCTGTTTCGCGGCGGGCGGGCCGACTCGGAATTCCTCGATGGTCGGGACTTCGTTGGCCTTGAGGATGTTCAGGCGGACGTACCGAGCATTCACCGGCGGGAAGTCGTACGTCTTCTTGCCGGCAATGGTCGTGCCGCGGTGTAACGGTTTCCAGACGGCACCGTCTTTGTACTCAATAATAAACCGTTCCGTGCGGCGGTAATCGATTTCCATGACGATGGCGTGTCCGATTTGCGTTTCCTTGCCGAGATCAATTTCGAGCCAGCCGCTCCGCGATTTCGGCGCAGCGCCCCAGCGGGTTTTCTCATCACCATCGTATGCCTTGCCGGCTTCGTATCCCTTGCCCCATTCGGTTGACGCCCGTATCGGCGGTGGAACGGGTTTCGGAATCGGCTTACCGTTGAAGAAATAGGCGAGGATGGCGATGTTGCGATCATTCCCTTTGAAGGATTCAATCGGTTGCTTCAAATACGTCTCGATGGGCAATGGCAACGAGTCGGGATTCGGCCGGCTGAAGCCGTAGATGCCGTAGTCGGCGTTGGCGGCATCGGCACAAACCTTGCGGGCGTCGTGCCGGTCGCCCCAGCCGACGACGCAGAGCAGTTGACGCGTCTGCGGCCCGAACATCGGCGCCACTTCGCGCATCGCTTCCGGCGTGCCGCTCTCGTCCATCACCCAGTCCACTTCCTTCAGCAACCGCGTGTCAGCAATGGACGGGTCCTTGACCCGGCTGCACGAGAGCCAAATGACGCACTTGGGATTCACTCGCTTCGTGGTGGAACGAATGCGTTCCCAGCAACGGTCAATCGCTTTGCGTTCGTAGGCGAGTTTAGCCTCCGGCGTGAGTTTGTCCTCGCCGGGGAATGGTTGGCCGGTGAGTTTCTCGAACAGCTTCTTCTCGCACGCGAGCCATTTGCCGTTGCGCGCCTTGTCGTGCGGGTTCCAAATCCAGTCAATCATGAAACCGTCCATGCCGCTCTTGGTCAACGCTTCCGCGATGGCAAGGGCGAGGTAGTCGAGGTACTCGTCGGTGAACGGGATGTGATACGTGCTTGGCGCGCCGTAACTGAGGTCGGGATGTTCGGTTCCCCAGCGTGTGTTCGCGCCGATGCAGAAGTAACCCATCACCTGCATCTTTTTTGCGTGGCCGAGTTTCACAACCTCGGAAAGGAAATCGTGTTTTAGCCCCGGCTGCGACGGAATCTTGCCTCCTTTGTACCACGCGTAGCCGTTGCAGGAGACGGCGAACGTCTGAATCACATTCGCACCGAGCGCCTCGTACCACGCGACGTGTTTCACCGGGTCGGCGTCGGCCCAAAGTCCCGGCGGTGCGAAGCCGTTCGGGCCGCCCGGTCCCCAATTGAAGTCCACGCAGAATGCGCGGATCGGCTCCGGCAAGACCACCTTGTTACGAATCATCTCGCCGACTTTGCGGAGCGTGGCGACATCAACTGCGCGGAGCTTGCCGTTGTAGTCGGGGCCGACATCAATGGAGAAGATGTTGCCGTATTTCACCGCGCCGAGATAATCGCGGTAAAGTTTCTCGGCGGAATGACAGAGCTTGTCGTGTTCCGGCAACGAGTAGAACCACATCGCGCCGCCTTTGTGCGGCGGCAGGATCGGATACGTGAACTCGGCGAGCAGATAGGTTGTCGCAGGCGCGTCTTTCATGTGCGGCCCGGCGGCTGTGTGGTCGGCAAGCGGCCCCGGCTTGCCCATTTCGCCGAGACGAATGTCAGAGCCTTCCTGGTCGCCGTGATTGAAACCGATGAAACAACCGGGCTGAAGCGATTTGCAGAACGCAATGGTTTCCGCATGACTGAGTCCGCCGTCGCCGACAGCATGGTCGAACCAGATGTACTCGATGGGACCATACTGCGTGAGCAGTTCCTTCAACTGCGCCTTTTTCATTTCCGGATTCTTGCCCACACCGGCACTGCGGCTCTTGCCGTCCACAGCGCCGGGCCAAGTCCAGTCGCCTTCGGAGAAATAGAGTGCGAGCTTGATGCCGTGCTTGTCGCAACTCTTCTTCAGTTCTGCGAGCACATCGCGACCCAGCGGCGCTTTCGTGACTTTGCGGTCGGTGGTCTTCGTGTCCCAAAGACAAAAGCCGTCGTGGTGTTTTGTCAGGAACAGGATGTAGCCCATCCCGGCTTCCTTGGCGGTGCGCGCCCACTGGTCGGTGTCGGCGTTGGCGGCCCGGAAGAAGTTCACGTCGGTGATGCCGCCGGTCCATTCCTTGCCGGAGTATGTCGAGAAACTCCAGCAGATGAACATCCCCCAGCGGAGGTTCTTGAGTTCGTCCGCGCGTTTGGCCATGTCCACTGCTCCGGCGCAGGTGACGGATGCCAGTACGGCTAACAACAGCGTCTTGGTTTTCATGGTTTTCCTTTTTGATGGAACAGTTGAAACTCCGTGATGGTCGGGATTTCGTTCGCCTTGAGAATGTTGAGGCGGAAATAACGGGCAGTGACTGGCGAGAAATCGTACGACTTGCTCCTGTCAATCGTCGCGCCGCTCACCAACGGTTTCCACGTGTCGCCGTCCTTGTATTCGATGGCGAATTGCTCGATTCGGCGAAAGTTGGCTTCCCCGACGACAGCGCGACTGATCGGTGTTGGCGCGCCGAGGTCAACCTCGAGCCAGCCGCTGCGCGTCTTCGGCGCGGCGCTCCAACGAGTTGTTTCATCGCCGTCGAATGCGTTGTCAGCCTCGTAACCTTTTCCCCAGACGCTGGAGGCAGTGGCGCGCTTGCCGGTGGAAATCGCTTTCTTGATCCCGTGCGGGTTGGCTTCGGCGGGGGCGATGGGCAGCGGGGCGACTGTGGCGGGGCCTTTGCCAAGAACTCGTTCGTCACCTTGCGCCAGTTGGAACTCGTGGATTTTGCCGTCGAACTGAATCCGACACGGTTCCCCGGCGAGACTCTTGATGCGGACCCATTGTGTCTTGCCGCCACGGCGCTCGGCGCTGACGAGGAACGCGCCTTCGGCGCGGAGGTTGTGGAAGATGGCATTGGTCCATGCGGCGGGGACAGCGGGGAAAACCCGGATGATGTTGTTGTGGCTTTGGAGAAGCATGTCTTGCAAGGAACGGGCGAGGACGATGGAACATTCGATGACCGGGCTGCCTTCGATGTACATCGTGTTGGGACGGACGAAACGTCTGTCGGCCATGTGTCCGTGAATCTGCTTGATGGCGTTGTCGCCGTCGCCGAGCGCGGCGTAGAGCGATGCGGCTGCGGCGCGCGACCAGCCATTGACGCCGCGACTGCCGTCCACGGTGAGCCAATGGTGGATGGATTTATACAGGAGTTCGCGCTGGGCGGGATCGTTGGCGTCCATGATGTGCAGCGGATGCACCATGAGGATGTGCGACCAGTGCCGGTGGGACTTGGTGAACGCCACGTCGGCACCGATGCGCAGGCCGTTTTCGTCAACCGGATACGGCGTGAGGTTGGCGAGTGTTTCCCGCCAACGAGGGAGGAGCGGGTCGTTGAGCCGGTAACGCTGGTTGAGGTCAATGAGCGTCTGGCAGCCCCAACGCAGGAGCGCGAGGTTGTAGTTGTTGTCGGCCGCGTCGCCGTATTCGGGCGAGTGTTGCACCGGCAGATGAAGCTTGCCATCGTCGCCTTTCTTCAGGAGGCGCAGGTAGAGGTTGATGCTGCCGCGCAACAACGGATAGAAAGCGTGCCGGGTCTGGTTCGTGACGAGCGCGTGGTCCATCGAGTGGCGGTAGTGGAGGTAATAATTGTGGAGCGCCCAGGTGAAGTCACCGGGGTTGATATATTTGTCGGGCGCGCACGAGCCGTCGCCGCGCAAGCCCTCGTAACAGGTCGTGTGCGGCACCGTCGCGCAGTCGTCGAAACCGTAAATCTCCTTGGCGTTGCGGACGAAGTTAGCGCGCTTCGCGTCGAGGAAACGGACAAACGACTCGCCGAGTTCGAGTTGGTTGGCCGCATAGACCGGCAGGTAGAGCGTCTCGATGTTGAGGTTCCACCAGATGCGCGGCCAACCGGTGTCGCGAAACCACGGCCCCAGCAAATCCACCGGTACCCGGTCCGGCCGCGACGCCGAACCGAGCTTGTAAAACTGAATCCAGTAAAAACTTTCCAGCTTCGGGTCCGGCACCGACACAAAACTCTTCGGATACAACGCGTGCCACCACTCCCGGTGACTCGCCACCAGCTTGTCGAAGTCAGCGGCAATCGTCGTCTGCACCGTCGCGACCACCTCCCGTCGCGCCGCGTTGCCGGGGAACGAGTCGGCAACTGAGAGAATGACGCGGCGACAATGTGGGGCAGGTTTGAAACCTGCCATCTTTGTATCACGGGCAGGTTGCAAACCTGCCCCACATTCCTTCCAAGCCGTCGCGAACTCGCCGCCCGCGTGCCGGGGCTGAACGCAAACCGGCAGGCCGTCAATCGTCTCGGTCGTGGCCGGTGGATTGGGCGGATCTTCTTTGAATCGTTCCCGGTTACGTTTGTCTTGGCCGTGGCCGGGCACCCAAACGAACTTCGCGGCTTTCTCGCCGTCGCTGGTTTCGAGGTCGAGGAGCAGCGCCATCACGTCGGTGTGGATGAACGCGCGGAACTGGAGCGTGCCTTTGTCGGTCGTAACGGTGCCGCGCACCTCGGCGTTCCAGAGATCGAGCCGCATCGTGCCGTCCTGGATCTTGCCGATGGTTTCGAGCACAAGACCACCGATGGGGAGACGGGCGTTGTCGCGACGGTGCTCGGTGACATCGGAGCGGCCCATCTCGAAGCGAAGACGATTGTCGCCGTCGCGATAAATCATCGCGCCGAGCAAGCCGTTACCGAGAAACGCTCCGTAATCAAAATGCGTCGGCAATGTTTCAAAGACCAAGTCCTGCCGCGCCATGAACGCCGGCCAGTCCACCTTGTCGGCAAGCGGTGTAGCGGCGTTTGTCTCAAACGCGACAATCAACAGCGCGGCGAGGATGAGTTTGCGTTTCACGGTGGGATTACCTCCAATCGCCGATCTTCAGCACAGCCGGCGATGATGTGCGGTGTTTTCCTCCGGAAAGCGCGAGGAACAAACACACCG
Organism: Verrucomicrobiota bacterium; assembly: GCA_016871575.1. GTDB lineage: Bacteria > Verrucomicrobiota > Verrucomicrobiia > Palsa-1439 > Palsa-1439 > CAIKAP01. The sequence continues at coordinate 13,192 of VHCW01000093.1, read as the reverse complement.
TCTTGCCGTCCTTCCACAAAATCTGCGGGCGCTCGAATCGTTCCCGTGGTTCGCGCATGTAAAAGTCATTCGTCATGTAACCAATTTGCGGCGCGCCCCAACTGAAACCATCAGCCGATTCGTAGAACAACCCCGGCCGCACACCACCTTCGTGCGGCTTGCCGGTCGTTGAACCGCTCACCCCGGCAATGCCCATTCGATCTTCCGCGATCAGATAGAAACGTCCTCGGTAGTAGAACGCGTAAGGATCTTCGATGTCCAAACCGCGATCCACGTAGCTCAACAACGGATTACCGGGATGCTCGCGGTACGGACCTTCCAAGCGATCAGCCACAGCAACGCCGATGGTTCGCAACTTCGGCACGGCATCAGACATGCCTTTGTAGTAGAGGTAGAACCGCCCGTCGGGCGCCGCGACAAACGACGGATTCGACGCATGCGTGCAATTCCAGCTGCCCGGCTTGCCTGAACAAGCGATCATCGGTTTCTTGCGGTCGGTCGTCCACGGCCCCGACAAAGAAGACGCTGTGGCGAGGCCGATCTGTTGCAAGCCATCTGTCTGACCGGCGAACACCAGCACGTAACGGTCGCCGACGCGATGAACGTTTGGATTATAGATCGAACGAAACCAAGCGTCGTCGCCTCCTTTCAAGATCGTGCCCAAAACGGTGTACGGCCCTTCGGGTTGATCGGCCACCGCATGAACGAGTTCCGAGTCCGTGAGCCAACCGCGCATCTTCGTCTTGCTCGGCCAGCGCGCAACGAACACGTGCACCTTTCCGTCCTCGCCATAAATCGGCGCGCAACACCACGTGTACCACTCCCCCGACTCGAGAATGCGCGTTCCGCCACTGAGCGCCCAGCAGAACGCCGACACATTGGGCTCGCTGGACCACGCAAGCGATGCGTTAAAGATCAATCCCACGGCAATCATCATCAGGCGTTTCATTCGGGTTTCCTTTCACTCCTGACGCAGGTCAGGCATTCGACGCGAAATGGCGTTCCAAAGTGGCGATCAGATTATCGAGATCCGTGGTCGCGGTTGTCAGTCATTGTAGCCGTGAGCCTGCTCGCGGCATCTCCGAGTGCCACCGCATTCCCAGACCGCGAGCAGGCTCGCGGCTACAACTCACCAGCCGTCCACCCTCAAAAGGTGTTTCATCGTAATCATTCGCGGCATAAACGGTTACCGGGGCCGCGAGAATCGAACGGCGGCGGTACGGGTTGCGGCTCTTCTCGACAGCGGCGCGGCTAACGAGGTCCACGGGACAGCCAAGACGTTCTTCGAGGTCTTCCTTCAATGCGCCCATCTCCAACAAGCCGACATGCACGTCCGTCAGGAATTCCACCAACAGATCCACGTCGCTCGCCGCATTCGGGACGCCATTGACGAGCGAACCAAACGCTTGGACGCGCGCGACCGGTTGTTTCTCGCAAACCGCGCGCACCACCGTGCGAACGGTCTCCAAGGACGGCAGCTTTGACACGCTCTGTTTCACGCCAGTTTTATAGACGAAACGTGAACCGTTTGCAACGCACGAGACTTCCGAAGATAAGCCCTTCAATACACACACTCCCTTCCGGCGGCGGCGAAGGCTTTGAGGTTCTCGACGGATGTGTCGAAGAAATGGTCGGAGGCGGCGCAAATGTAGCCGCCGTTCTTGCCGAAGCCATCGAACAACCGGAACACTTCATTGCGAATCTGTTCTTTCGTGCCGGTGGTGAGGATGTTGAACTGATCCATGCCGCCGATCATCGCCACTCGCCCGCCAAACACCGCTCGTACCTTCGACGGTTCGGTGATGTTGCCGCCAACGCCCGGCGGCGCGAGCGTCTCTGAGGCGTCGGTCTCGTTCTCGACGATCAGGTCCAGAATGTTCATCATGCCGCCGCATGTGTGATAGGTGCTGATCTGCCCGACGGCGTGCAACGCGCGGTGAATCTCGCGGTCGTATGGCAGGCAAAATTCCCGGTGCATCGCCGGCGAGATCAAGGTGTCGCTGCCCGCGCCACCACCGGTCTCGACGATATCGAACTTCGCGCCATCGAGCGACTCCTCGATGAAACGCAGTTTCCGTTTCAGCAACGCCTTCAAGAGCCGGTGAACCCAGTCGGGCGTGTCCATTGCCGCCATGATCATGTCTTGTTCGGGCATCAGGCAACATGCGTGCTGCCAGCAACCGGCCTGGTCGCCCCACACAAACCCGCGCAAAATCCCGGCATCACCGATGCGGTCGTGTTCCTTCGCGATGGCTGCCTTGTTCAACTTCGCGACCGGCATGTATCGCTCGATCAACTCGACGTCTTCCGGTTTCTTGATGAGATACTCGGTGATCCACGTCGTCTGGCGGTTCGCTTCGGTCTTGTACGTGAGGTTCCCGCCCGGTGTGACGACGGTGTGATGAATGACTTTGTGGTCGGGATTATTGTCCACCACGATCATCTCATCTCGCCACTCGGCGGATTGAACGGCGTACTTCTCTGCGTTGGGAATCCAGAATTGTCCCATCGCCTCGAAGTATTGGATGGCAGCGTCGAGTCCGCACATCTTGAACGCATCGAGCGCGTCCACGCCGCCCATGTAGTTGTCGAGGTGGAAACCCTGCCACTGGTGAATCGTGACCGGCAGGCGATCCGGTTTCTCGCGGTGCAAAGCCCGCATCATTCGTTCTTTCGATGTCATACTGGCCTCCATTGGAGCGGTTTCATTCGGACTGTAGCCGCGAAGGAACGCAGAGAACGCAGAAACACTTCATTTTCCTTGTGATCCTTGCGATCTTTTGCGGCAATAGAACTTCTGAATCAACTCTGGCGATTGTATCAGAAACCCACCGCTTGGAGTCCATGAATTATCTTGCCAAAGTCTTGGACGATCTTAACCGGCTCGCGACTTTTCGCCACGAAGGCGAGGGCACAAAGCAGCGGACTGAAGGCTGACGGCGAGAGCTTTTTCACCCCGGACCATGCGGATGACACGGATGCCGGAACAAAACCGGAACACAGCGTGTCTCATCGCGGAGAGCAAGCTTGGTCGATTTTAGACAGCACCGTCCGCCTACCGCCACACTTATCGTTGGGACAGCACGACTTGAAACTGGCTGAATCGCGCCCAGTGCTCGGCGTCTGGCGGTCCTTGATAACAGTGGAGGCTGATCTTCGCTTTGCCGTTTGGCGGCACCGGCAAATCACCTGATGCAGCATCCAGCCACTTGTCCGTTCCCGCCGGCAAATACTGGCCGCGAATTTGGTTCCCAGCGACACGCAGCCGCAAACGAACCGAAGTGGCAGCAATCGGAATCTTCGCAAGCGTGCGGGTCTTGTCGGCTTCCTCGCGTCCCATGACGATGCAGACCTGTTTATTGACCAGTTCGAGTCCGAGTTTCACCATGTGGCTGTCGTCGTAGTACCATGCGAGGTTGGCCTGTTCAAATTGATGCGTGGGCAGGTTCGTGACGGTCACTGAGACTTCCACTGCGCCTTGTGCAACGTCAGGCGCAGGCCGGACAAGCACGTTGCGAGCGTTGTTTGCGCGTCCCCAAAGATTGCCGGGCAAGACGCGCATCTCCAGCCCTTTGCCCGCGACGCGCCACGCGGATTTCTCCTCGCGCACCCATGTCCAGCCATCGGCGATCTTTCCGTTGAAATCGTCTTGGAACAAGATGTTGTCCGCCAGACAGGTGGAACCCAGCATGAACATCAGCGCCACGGCGATTTGTTTCATGCCCCCGACTCTATTTCCGCGTTCTGACATTGTCAGCAAAAAAGGATTGCAAGTCGGCGCGGAGAGCGGTATTGGGTCAGCCACTATGAGATTCGGCATCAATACATTCCTCTATACGTTTCCGTTCACCAACGAGAGCGCCAAGCTCTTCAAGACCTTCAAGAAATGGGGCTTCCAGACCGTCGAGATTCCCGTAGATGATCCCAACGGGTTCTGTCCCAAGTTCGTGAAGGCCGAACTGGACAAGGCCGGGCTGGCTTGCGGGTCGGTATGCGCCTGTCTCGGTCCCGACCGCGACCTGCGCGGCACGCCCGAAGCGCAACAGACATCGCTCGACTACATGAAGAAGTGCATTGACATCATGGTCGTGCTCGATTGCCCGCGCCTGATTGGGCCGGTGTATTCGGCGGTGGGCCGCGCTGACGCGGTGGAGCCGGACGAGTACAAGAAACAATGGGCCACGGTGGTCAAGAACCTCAAGAACCTCTGCAAGTACGCCGAGCAGAAGGGGAAGGTCATCTGCATGGAGCCGCTTAACCGGTTCGAGACCGACTTCATCAACACCGTTGATCAGGGATTGAAGATGATCAAGGACGTCGGCAGCCCCGCGCTCAAGTTGCACCTCGACACGTTCCACATGAACATCGAGGAGAAATGCCAGCCGTGCGCCATTAAACGCGCCGGCAAACATCTCGGCCATTTTCACGCCTGCGGCAGCGACCGCGGCACGCCGGGCAACGATCACATCAACTGGCCCGGTATCGCGAAGGCGCTCAAGGCGGTGAAGTACAAGGACGATGTCGTCATCGAATCGTTCACGAAGGATGTGAAGATCATCGCCAAGGCCGCGGCCATCTGGCGCAAGATCGAGCCGCGCCGGGAGGATATCGCCGTCAAAGGGCTTGCGTTCCTCAAGAAGACGCTGAAGTAGCTGTTACTCGAAGCAGCCGTAAATAAAGTCGGAGATGTTGCCGACGGTTTCGAAGGCGAGCGTTGCGGGCGCGAATTGCGGGGTGTTGATCTTTCGGTGGGGGTCATCAGCCACTTTGATCGGCGGATGGTCTTTGCCGTTTTCGTCCACGTAGGACAGGTAGAGGGCGGTGACTTGGTTCTTGTCGCGCTTGGAACTGAAGATCAACCATCGGGAGTCGGACGACCAATCATGCCATGAATCCATCGTGCCGGCTTTGTTCAGCGACAGCGCGGTGACGTCATGGTCAGCGCGGGAGAGCAGGTGGATGTCGCTGTCCTTCCGCGCAAACACCCCCTTGGTGGCATCGGCCCGGCAAAACGAAATCCATTTGCCGTCCGGGGTGTATCGGGCGAAATAGTGGTGCATCTGATTGGCGGAGGCATTGGGGAGGGGAGTTGCTTCGCCGCCTTTGCCGCTGTTGAATGGAACCTCGTAGAGGTCCATGGAGGGGATGGCGCGAAGTTTCTTTGCCTTGCCCACCGCCTGATACCGGGAAAACATGACCTTCTGGCCATCGGGACTGAACGACGGCATGTCCTCCGTGAACTGCGGTTCGCTGGCGCCCGGCAACGGCTCCAACGTGTCGGATTCAAAACTGTAGATGTAGATGTCACCGGAGTTGTACACGAAGTCGAAGGGGTCCCCGACATTCTTCCTTTTGATGATCTTGCCACTCGTGTTCTTGACCAAGGCTGCGTACTTGCCATCGAGGGAAAGGGAGACGAACGAAAACTCCTTGAAGACATGATGGCGCAGATTGAGCCGTTGATTGTTTTCAATCATGGTGACCGCCTTGCGGGTTTTCTTTTTCACGCAATTGAAAACAGCGGTCCCCGTGGCGTAGGCGTGACAGCCGACGCAGGACTGCTGCACCTCCAACAAACGGGTGGGTTGACTCTGGTGCAGGAAAAGCAGGTTGATGGCCACCGGGTCGCCGGGGGTGAAGTATAACGGCACCAGCCGATATACGATACGGTCGGTCAAGGGGCGCTCGGAAATGACAAGCCGGACGGGTCGGCTCTTAGAAGTTCTCCCGTGAATCAGACTGTACACCGTGATGAACACTTCCCTGTCATTGAGGAGTCCGGAGAACTCGTCGCCGACCGGTTGCCATCGCAAACCGTTCCGCAGGAGGACGGCGAGCGCCCGCTTTTCTGATTTCAACTCGACCAGAAAGGCGGTGCTGTACTCTTCCGGCGAGTCCCATTCGACAATCGGGCAGAGGTGATTCCTCGGAATGACGGCGTTGTTCTCGATGCTGGTGATCCGAAGGCGCTCGTCAACGGTCGCATGGGCGCGATCAAACCTTGCCGCGGCATTGGTGGAAATGTTGTCGAGCGCAATCAGGCGCGACTCCGGAAACGCGTTGCACGCCGCAAACCACCAGCCAGCGGCTAGTATCAAAATGTGACAAACGCTCTTCGGCTGCATCGCGCCCTTGAACTCGACTGAAACGACATGCACCCCGCTACCGCCATTATACCATGGCGGCGGTGGGGTGCATACTCGCAACGAACTACCAAGATTGCTGAATCAATCTGCAGCGGAAAGTGGCGGCTTTTGTTCGGTGACTTCCACAAGCTGCTCGCGCTTTTCCAAGGTCGGTTCTGTGTATTGTTTCTTTTGCATGGCTCTGTTCCTTTTTCTGCTGATTAATGATTCTGCCATCACCTGTCCACACCCGAGATAATCACCATGTCGCCTTCGGCGACTTCAATTAGTTCCTCTCGTTTCTCCAACGTCGGTTCTACATACGCTTTCTTTTCCATTTGTGTCATCTCTTTTCGTGCAATTTGGCTGGAAGTTAGTCGGATGACCGTTTGATGTAAAGAACAATTCTCGTTCACGCGGGTTTCGACGCGCTGACATTGAGAAACTCGACGCCCACTTTCTTGAGGGCGTAGCCGGTTTCCTTCAGGTAATCGCCATAGGAGAGCATCCAGTGAAAGCCTTTCATCTGTTCGAGCAACGCGCCGCTGTCGCCGTGAATCTTCACCTTTTGTTGTTATTCGAAACGCAGGCCTTCCTTCTTGCCGACGGCCCTGATGTGCGCGGCGGCCTCGGCATACTCGTCTGCCGTTTTCAGGTGCTCGATCATCAACGGGGGGTTGTGCGACAGCCCGGCGAGCCGGCGCAGGTACGTGACGTAGTCGAGCGAGCCTTTGCCGGGGGCGACTTCCCGGAAGTGGACGCTTGGCTCCACGTCCCAGGTCAAATCTTTCGCGTGGCAACTCACAATCCACCGGCCCAGTTTGTCGAAACATTCGTTCAGCAGGTCGCGGTTGCGGTAAAACCGCTCCGGCGAATTGACGAGGTTGCACGGGTCCAGATGCACGGCAAACGCAGGGCGGTCCACGGCCTTGATCATGTTGAGGTAACAATCCGCGCTGTCCGGCATCGTCCAGCCCATCATCTCGTAGCAAAACTTCGCCCGCTTCGGTTTGACGGCGTCAATGATCTTGCGCGCGTTCTCGACGGCGGCATCGAAGAACTTCGGCGTCAGATTGTCCGGGTGCGGCCCGTACCAGTGGGTCGCGCTGAACGACCCGGCAATGTCCACGCAACACAGCGCGCCGATCGCGTCGGCCAGGGCGAGGCCGTCGGTGACGTTCTGGAGGTTCTGTTTTCGCTTTTCCGGGTCGGCGTCGAGCAGGTTGCACCAGCGGCCGACTTCGGCAATGACGACATCGTGCTTGGCGAACGCCTGTTCCAACGCCCGGATGCGGTCGGTCTCGGCGAGCGCGACCTTTGGGCAATACGCCGCGCGATAGCCGAGTTGGCGGTGCGCCAGCGCCAGTTCTTCCGGGTCGGTTGTCTTGGCAAAGGCCGGCGCGCCGAGGCGCAGGGGGCGGCGTGGCTTGGATTGGCCGGACGCCAGCGGCATGACGCCCGCCAGCGCGACCGCGCCAACGGAACAGCGAAAAAACTCGCGACGGTTCATGGCGGATTTTATAGCGCAAAAGACTTGTGGACGGAAGATGTTTTTGCTTTACTGCGGCCGCACGTTCAACAACGAAGGAGAAAACACCATGTCACAGAGACCTCTCAATGTTGGTTTGATCGGTGGCGGCAAAGGCGCATTCATTGTCCAGCCCCACCAGCGCGCCATCAACAGCGACGGCACACGCCGCGTCACCGCCGGCGCGCTTTTCCCCGACCCGAAGATCGCCATGGAAGAAGCCGCCAAGTGGCCGTACCCGATTACCGGTTATCCGTCCTACGACGACATGATCACCGCGCAAGCCGGCCTGCCCAATGACAAGAAGCTCGATTACGTCCTCATCGTCACGCCGAACCATGTCCACTTCGACCCCGCGATGAAAGCCCTCAAGGCCGGCATCCCGGTCTTCTGTGAGAAACCGCTCACGGTCAACTTGGAACAGGCCGCCGAGTTGGTGAAGATGGTTCACAAGACCGGCATCCCGTTCGGCGTTGCCCACACCTATCTCGGCCACTGGACGACGCGATTTTCTCGCGCCATCGTCCGCAGCGGATTGCTGGGCGAGATTCGCTGGGTGGACAGCTACTACATCCAGGGCTGGCTCGCGACCAAGCTCGAAGACACCGGCCAGCAACAAGCCTCCTGGCGCGTGAACCCGAAACTCGCCGGCGCGAGCGGTTGCGGCGGCGACATCGGCACCCACGCGCTGATGCAGTTGCGCTTCCTGACCGGCCTCGAAGTCACCGAACTGTCCGCCCAACTCGAAGCCTTCGTGCCGGGACGCAAGCTGGACGATCATTTCACGATCTACTGCAAGCTCAACAACGGCGCCAAGGCACTCGTCCGCGCCTCCCAGATTTGCATCGGCCACAAGAACGACCTCGGCATCTCCGTCAACGGCACCAAAGGCTCGCTCCGCTGGCGTCAGGAAGACCCGGAATGCATCACCGTCAGCCTCATGGGACAACCCGACCGCGTCTATTACCGCGGCTGCGTCGTGCCCAACGACGGTTTCCTCAAGGACATGCCCGCCGACCTCATGGCCGAACCGGTCATTCCGCCGGGACATCCCGAAGCCTTCCACGACGCCTTTGCGCGGCTGCACCGCTGCTTCGAGGCTGACGTCCGCAAATGGAAAGCCACCGGCAAACCCATGCACATTGACGGCAGCAAGTACGCCAACGTCGAAGACGGCTGGATGGGCATCGCGTTCATCGAAACCTGCGTCAAGAGCGCCAAGAAGAAGGGCCTCTGGACCAAGATGCCCCGGAAGATCTAAACACGCACAATCATAACCACATGGGGGCGCACACTGTGCGCCCCTATTGTTTCCACAGCGTTTGAAAACGTCTGACTTCGATTATCATCTGCCCGATGAACTGATTGCCCAGCTACCGCTGGGCGACCGGGCCGCCTCGCGCATGTTGGTCGTCAATCGCGCCACCGGCGAAATCCGACACGACCAGTTCCGCAGTTTCCCAACTTACATTCGCGCCGGCGACCTGCTCGTGCTCAACGACACCAAAGTCATCCCCGCCCGCATCTGGTCGCAGAAACCGAACGTCGAACTGCTGCTCGTCGAGCACCTCGGCAGCAACCGCTGGAGCGCGCTCGTCAAACCCGGCCACCGGGCCAAGGTCGGCCGCAACTTGTTCTTCACGCCGTGGCTCTCCGCCGCCATCGAGGGCGAGACCGATTTCGGCGGGCGCATCCTGCAGTTCACCGGCGACGTTGACTCGTATCTCCAACATCACGGCGCGCCGCCGTTGCCGCCGTACATTCGACGGCCTGTGCAGAGTGGGAGCCGCCTCAGTGCGGCGACCGGTCGGGGTGCTGAGGCCCCTCCCAGATTGTCTGACCGCGAACGTTACCAGACGGTCTTCGCACAAACTCCCGGTGCAATCGCCGCGCCGACGGCAGGCCTGCATTTCACACCGGAGATGTTGGCGACGTTGCCGCACGCATTCATCACGTTGCACGTCGGCATCGGCACGTTTCGTCCCGTGAAAGTCGAGAACGTTGAAGACCACAAGATGCACGCCGAGAAGTTTACCGTATCAGGCGAAACCGTTGCGGCCATCCGGGCAGCGCAACGCATCGTTGCCATTGGAACAACGGTCGCGCGAACCTTGGAAACCATTGCCCCATCACTCCAGCACTCCAACGCCTCGCTGTCCGGCAGCACGGACATCTTCATCCATCCCCCGTTCCCATTCCGCGTCGTCGGCGCGCTGCTGACGAACTTTCACCTGCCGAAGTCAACGCTGTTGATGCTGGTGAGCGCCTTTGCCGGGCGGGAACTGGTCTTGAAAGCGTACGCGGAAGCGGTGCGCGAGCGGTACCGTTTCTTCAGCTACGGCGACTGCATGTTGTTGGTCTGATCCTTCTTCTTCTCCGGCCAGATCAGCGAGGCGATCACGGAAACAATCAGCACCCCCATCACGACGCCCAACGCGATGCCGATGGGAACCTTGAACCAGTGGGAGCAGATCATCTTGATGCCCACGAAGACAAGGATGGCTGAGAGGCCGTAGCTCAGGAAATGGAAGATGTTCATCACGCCCGCCAACGCGAAGTAGAGTGCCCGCAACCCGAGGATCGCAAAGACGTTCGACGTATAGACGATGAACGGGTCCTGCGTGATGGCCAGCACCGCGGGGATGGAATCCACGGCGAACACCACGTCGGTTGTCTCGACCACCAGCACCACCACCATCAACGGCGTGGCCATCAGCCGCGACTCGCGCCGCACCCAGAACCGGTTCCCCTCGAACTGCGGGGTGATGGGGAAGAACCGTCGGAACAGGCGCAAGATCGGATTGTGTTCGGGGTTGACCTCCTCGTTCTTGTGCAATCCCATCTTGATGCCGCTGTAGATGAGCACCGCGCCGAAGATGTAAATGATCCACTCGAACCGCTGAATCAACGTCACTCCCAGCGCGATGAACACCGCCCGCATGATCAACGCGCCGAGAATCCCCCAGAACAACACCTTGTGCTGGTACTCGCCCGGCACGCGGAAATAGGCGAACAGCATGATGAACACGAAGATGTTGTCCACGCTCAGCGATTTCTCCAGCACGTAGCCGGTGAGAAACTCCAGCGCCTTGACATTGCCGAGCCAGAAATAGATGCCCGCGTTGTACGCGAGCGCCATGGCAATCCACAGCGCGCTCCACGCGAGCGCTTCCTTGAGCTTCACTGTGTGCGATTTGCGGTGAAACACGCCAAGATCCAGCGCCAGCATCGCCAGCACAAACACATTGAAGATGATCCATTTCCACATCGAGCCAGGCATGGGCGCGCAAAATACCCGCCCCGTTGACCTCCGTCAACCAGAACCGCGCACGCCGCATTGCATCCTGCGGATTGAGCGCGTAGAGTGCGCCAGAATCAAACACGAAAAGGAACTCCATGAGCAAGTGCACGCACAACCCGAATCCCGCCGGCGCCATCGTCGGCAAACCCATCACCATCCCCGCGCTGGTCGAGTACCAGACCGGCGCCATCGTCAGTCGCGAAGTGCTCCGCAAAGCGACCGGCACCGTCACCGCCTTTGCGTTCGACGAAGGCCAGGCGCTGAGCGAGCACACTGCTCCGTTCGACGCCTTGGTCAGTGTCCTAGAAGGCGAGGCGGAGATATTGATAGCGGGCAAACCGCACCCGGTCGCCGCCGGTCAAGCCATCATCATGCCTGCCAACGTCCCGCACGCCGTCAAGGCCGTGGCGCGTTTCAAAATGATGCTCGTCATGATCCGTTCCTGACGCGCGCAAGTAGGAGCGGCTTTCCGGCCGCGATCTTTGTTGTGCTCTGTTGTGTGGCGGTCTCCTGAACTCGCACAAGGCATGACCGAAGGTCTTGCGGAACGAACACGGAACCCCGGAAGGATGAACAGCGAAGGCGCGAAGCTTTCTAAGCCTCCGTTGTGCCAGGGTCCGGACCTCACACCATTCCGCCTACGGCGGACAAGACCGGCTTGTCCGTCCTGCCGCGTCGCGGTCGGAGACCTGCGCCGTCTCGGAAAATCGAGACAGAGGACGCGGAGTGTTTAGCCACGGATGTTCACGGATTGGTTAGCCGCGAAGAGGCGCAAAGACGCGCAAAGCTTCCGACACTGACCACTGATTGGGCGATCTTCTTTTTGTGCTCTTTGCGCGTTGCCGGCCATGACCCCTCAGCGTCTCGTCTGACTTGGCTCTTGCGGCCATCAACGCTTTCAGGAGTCATGAGTCCTGAGTTTGCATTTTCTTTGCCGTGAAAGTCAGCATGGAAAAACAGTTGGCCAACTTCATTCGCGCGCGACGCGGTATCGTCCATTTGTGCAGCTCGTGGGCGTGGACGAGAATTTCGTGGCGCGTGAAGATCGTGGCCGCGAATGATGCCGGCGAAGCGCAGCCCAGTCCCACGCAGGAAAGTACTCATCACGCTCCGCGTGATGCCTACAATGTTCGACCCCACCAAACCAACCAACGGCTTGCTCATCTCAGCGGGAGAACTCCGCAGCCAATTTACCGGTCTCAAATCTCTCATTGACGCCGTTCCTGACGGGCGAAATCTTTCGGGAGCGTATGTTTCAGCACCGGGTTGTCGCGCGCCATGGCGATCATCGCGTCATCAATGAACTTGCTGATAGTCGGTTGTTTCGCCTTGGCCTTGAGGAACGACCCGAGACGCGCTTTTTGTTGAAACGCTTGTGAGTTGCTGTCTGTTGCGTATGACGGTTGGGGATGAGGAGGTCATCATGGACCCAGAGACCTTGGAGCAGGATGGTCTGTGGGCGGGCGGGGATGCCCCGGTCGTTGTATTGCACAAGGGAAACGATGCGGTCAACGGCCGCGGCGCCAATGACTCCAAAATCGCGGCTGACGCCGGGGATGGGACGGGGCGATTCGTCAACGTTGAGGCTGGCGGTCGGGAAACCGCGCGGGATGAGACCGTTTTGCTCGAGCCGCCAAGGGTCCAGACAAACGAGGCAGTCCGGGCGTTGCTGACTCAGCCAAGAACGCAGCGCTGTGTCGTTTGTGCCTTCCGTGATGAGCGGTTCGATGAATTCCGAATCCGAGCTGGTGCGCTGCTCGGCGAGATACGCGGCGTACCAGAGGTTGAAGGTGACGGTGCTGACGCGACGGTCGAGATAAAGGCCGATGCGGCGGTAGCCTTTGGCCCGGCACCGGCTGAGGACCAGCATCATGCCGTGGAAATAGTCGTGGGAAATCCGGTGAAACTCAGGACGGCGGATGGAGTAACCGATGGCCAAGATGCTGAAGTCGCTCCAGTCCAGTGCGGGCAAGGAAGCTTCTTCGAGCGGCTGCGGCGCGAGGATGACGCCATGGATGCCGCGGGTCAGAAGGATTTGCTGCAGCCGCGCGGGGTTGATTTCCGGGTCGCGCAACCAGAAGTCCTCAACAGCATAGCCGAGTTCGCGGGCACGGGCGCTGGCGCCGTCGAAGAGGGCGGCATAGGCGGGAGTGAACCGTCGCCAGCCGTCGCGGCTGGCGTGGCCGGTGAGAAAAGCGAGCGTGGCTTGAAACTGGACGCGTTTGCACCGTCGAGTGG
>VHCW01000092.1 GCA_016871575.1 Verrucomicrobiota bacterium | reverse complement strand
TGCATGGCGGGGTTGTTTGCAGGAATGTTTGTGGTGCATCCCGACGTTAAAGCAAAATCGCGATGAAACCGGAAGTAAATAATTATCAATTACTTACAAACACACCCCAAATATCTAATCGGCATTGCCCCTAGGTGGCCAGACACACCTGCCGGTGACTATTCCAAGCAGCACATCCTGGGGTGAGGTTGAGCTTGCTCTGAACGACCCGCCACCCGGCGTCACAATCACGAATGCCAACGGGGGAATCCAGTTTCGGAGTGATGCGCAAACGACCAAGCCCGGTCTCAAGGGCAACCTGATCGTCAACGTGTACGCCTACCGCGATCCCGAAACCATGAAAGGCCGTGGGCAGCGCAAAAAGCCGCGCCGTCTGCTGACTGCCTTGCCGGCCATTCCCGTTGAGATTCTGCCGGCAGGCCCTTCAGAGAAGCGATAATAAAAGAGTCTGCTACACACTGCTTTTGCGGTGGTATCCGCCTTTACCTTGAACCGCAACGGTGTGCGATGCGTTGACCGGTGAAATCATCGGGAAAGGTCCTCGTTTCACGTTGCCCATCAAGCGCGGCGAGACCCGGGTGCTAAAGTATTGGGCACCTCCGATAACTCCTTTGCGCCGACAATTTGTTGTAGGCCGACTCTCCGCCACGGCGGATAAATGCGAGTCGGCGAAATTCCTGGCAAAAACGCCGCTTCGCAGAAGCGGCCTACAACAGCCATCTCCTCAAACCGAGTTACCGGAGGTGTCCTATTGAAACTTACACGGTAGGGACTTGGTCGAAATGGCTGTCGGCATGCACCAAGTCAGCACCATGATGACCAGCACAGGCCGCGATAAGCAAATCCGTCGCGGGGATCGTCAAGCCTTTCTCGCGGGTTTTGCGCGCCAGTTCAATCGCGAGTTGCCAAACCTCGGCTGTCATTTCCAAGTTGGGCAAAGTCGCTTCAAGGTCGCGGAGCACCCGTTTCTCCTGCGCGCCGCGAGCGCCGTTCCAGAGTTCCAACCTCACCATGGCGCACCACGCAGCTTCTCCCGATTCCAACGCAATGCGAACCCGGGTCGCCACGTTCTTGTCGCCATCGGGGCGAAGGCTGTGAATCCAAGCGGAGGTGTCAACCAGTTTCATGCCGGCTAGTTACTCTCCCGCATCGCCGACAATTCTTTGGGCGTCATCAATTCGCGGCAAGTGCCGAGGTGCTTGGTAAGCGCAGCCATTCGCTGCCGGCGATTGTAGTCGGCGATGGCCGTGACAACCGCATCCCTCTTGGTGGCTGCGCGAGAGAAACGCATCGCGTCCTCCAACTCATTTTCTGGAATATCAATCGTCGTTTTCACGATTCCAGAATACTGCAATCAGGATTCCCGTCAAGTCTTTAAGGGATTCCGAAAAGGCTTACTTCGCCTCTCGAATCACAACTGGGCCAAGGAGGCCGGAAGGACGGATCGGCCACTGGGATGCGTCGAAGGACTTGTAGTGGATGTTGACGAAGTTGATGTCGTGGAAGATCCGCCACTGGACTTTGTGACGGTCAAGATCACGAAGCCGGTTTGCGGACAGATTTGTGACTTCCACCTCCAACACGTTGCCGGTTGGCTTGAGTTGCTCGACGCGCACCCGGTACGGCGGCATGATCAACGTACCGCAGTCGTTGCCATTCACACGGACTCGCGCGCTGTGGCACACCTCACCGAGATCGAGCAGCCAGGTCCCCTTCCCTACCGGCGCGTCGAACGTCGTCGAGTAAAGCGCGGTGCCGGCGAAACGCTCGGCTTCGCCGCCTTGCGCTGTCCACGAGGCAAGTTTGTCGGTCCGGAATGGCGGCGGCAATTCGGGGCCGCCGGCAATGAACTTCACTTGCCACGGGCCTTTGATGTGGATCGCGATCTTGCCGGGTTCTTCGTAAGGCCACGGTTGAATGATGATTTTGGTGGT
This sequence comes from Verrucomicrobiota bacterium, assembly GCA_016871575.1. Lineage (GTDB taxonomy): Bacteria > Verrucomicrobiota > Verrucomicrobiia > Palsa-1439 > Palsa-1439 > CAIKAP01. The sequence continues at coordinate 19,163 of VHCW01000092.1, read as the reverse complement.
GAAAGTGCGGACAATGATGGATTGACCGGGGGCGAGTTGGAGGCGAACGGCTCCGTTCTTGTGTCGGCCAAGACCGATGCGGCCGGTCATCGGATCCATCAACGCGACGGAGACAAACTGGGTGGCGAGCGGAACGAAAGCGTCAACGGCTTTGTCGCCTTGGTTGGCGATGAAGTAGTAGCGACCATCAGCGACGGCACGCCGAATGAATTGGAGGCCGGGAATGTCCACCAATGGTTCGCGCAGCGATTCGTCGGGAAGTTTGCCTTCGTAGAGAACGGTACAGCCAGCGGCGGCGAGCGTTTCCAAGGCGCGCTTGGTCGTGGCGGGCATGTGTTTGTTCGGCGGCACGACGATGGTGTGCTTGCCGGTGAGAGTTGTGAGTTGACGGTCGGAGATGTAGTCGAAACTGTATCCGCGACCCCAGAGTTTCTTGGCGACAGCACTAATCGGCTGGTCGTGAAACCATTCGCGTTTGTGGACGGTGAGTTTTTGTTCCAAACCTTTTGCGTCGTGCCAGAGATCGTAGATTGGCCAGTAGAGAAGGACATCGTTGTCAGGTTGACCGTCTTGGAGGACGGATTGGCAGCGGGTGATGTACTGATTGAGCGCGGGGGCGTCGCGCCAGATGGCGTTGCGGGGGTTCATTTCGGTCGAAGCGTAGAAGAGCCAGCCCGGCCACGGCGCTTCATCGGGCGAGTAACAACAGCCGTGGTAGATGATGTGATTGACGCCGCTCCGAAAGAGGTCGTCGGCGAGCACTTTGAGTTCAGCGAGCGTCTCGTTGAAATGCTCGTTGAGCCATGTGCCGGTCTCGGCGGCGACAAGCTTCTTGCCGGTGACGTGAGCTGCCGAGGAAGCGAACTTCGAGATGAACTTATCGCGGTCGGTGTGGAACATTTCCGTTTCGGGGATGTCGGCGAGCGCGTAGAGGTCGAGGATATTGGCGGGTGAGCCGTGGGCTTGGTTGCGCGTGAGGAATCCGTGGTCGCGGCACCATTTCACCCAAGTCGGCCAGACTTGCTCGACCATCATATCGGAGATGGTCTCGCGGTAGTCGGCCTTGAGACGGGCGTTTTCTTGCGCGCCGAACAACTCCGCGACGGGAAGTTTGTAGCCGCGATGTTTCTCAAACTCAGCGGGGAGATTGGGCGACCAGTTGCAGTTGTATTCGTAGGAGTCGTGATACATCGCGCGCGGTTTCGGGCCGTCGTACTTGGCAAACGCCTCGGTGAAACGCTGGAGATAACGCTGCATCGCGTCAGCGTAGAACGGATTGATCATCCAACCTTCGCCGCCGGGCGCGGCGCGTTTGACGCGCATCGTCAGCCTCGTCGTCACACCGTCTTTGGTCGTGATGTTGGCGTCGTTAGTGGCAACGGTGGGGCCGCCGAAACACCAGCCGCTGCCGGTGGTCATGTCAACGCCGAGGCCGAGCCGGTTGGCTTCGGTGACGGTGTGGCGAAGCATCTCCATCCAGCGCGGGCTGAGATACTCGATGTAGCGTGACTCGGCTCCCTTGGCGCCGTAAATCGGGATGATATGGACGCCGCCGAGGCCGGCGTCGCGGTAGCGGGTGAGTTCGCGGGTGAGGTTGTCCTTGTCAACGGCGCTGCCGAGCCACCAGTGGTAGGCCCACGGTTTCGTTTCGCTGGTAATCGCCGGCCAGTCGAGCGGCGCGGCGACGGCGTTGAGCGTGAAAGCAGCAATCAGAAGCAGTTGGCAGGTCATCAGTTTCCCCTGCGGCGGAACACTTCCTCGATTTTGGCCAGCAGTTCGCCGGTCGTGAACGGCTTGGTCAGATAGGATTCACTGTAGAGTTCGGCGCTTTTGATCTTGGCCTCTTCATCGCTCAATCCGCTCAACATGATGACGGGGATCATCGCCGTGTTGTCGTCGTTCTTCAATTGCTCCAGCACCTCATAGCCGTTCATGCCGGGCATGAGGATGTCGAGCAGGATCAAATCGGGTTGGAGTTTGCGCGCGAGCTTGAGCGCGTCCTTGCCGTTGGCCGCTTTGTGGACGTTGAAATCGGAAGTCACCAGCGATGCCTCCAACAGAGCCAACAACGCTTGTTCATCGTCCACGGCGAGTATGGTTCTTTTCATGATCGTTTCCTCCGACGGTCATCACGTGCGCTCAGTGTACCGCCCAAATCCTGCAGCGCAACAACACAGTTGAACACAGTTGAACGGCCGCGATTATCTTGACGGGCGCATTCATTTCGGGCACGGTTTGTGTCCGCAGAGCCACACGCTAAACACGGGAGGCCCATGAAACAGTTCAACGTCGGCATTGTCGGTTACGGTTGGGCGGCGGGCGCGCACATCGCCGCCATCAACGCCGGGTCGCTCGGCCAGGTCACCGCCGTTTGTTCGTCGCGCAAACTCGACGCCGCAGAAGTCTCCGCCAAACACGGCTGCCCCATCAAAACCTACAACGATTACGCCGCGATGCTGGCGGACCCGGACATTCACGTCGTCTCCATCTGCACCTATCACCGTTGTCACAAAGACCAAATCATCGCCGCCGCGCGCGCCGGCAAACACATCATCGCCGAGAAACCGCTCGCGCAAAATCTGGCCGGTTTGCAGGATGTTGAATGCGCCGTGCAGCAAGCAGGCGTGAAGTTGTGCGTTTGTTTCGAGCTACGGTTTGCCGAGCAGTTCCGCACCATCAGGGCGCTGATTGATGAAGGCAAACTCGGCAAGCTGCATTACGGCGAGGTGGACTACTTCCACGGCATCGGCCCGTGGTATCCGGGCTTCAAGTGGTATCACACCACCGAGGATGGCGTCAGCAGTTTCCTGCTCGCGGGCTGTCACGCGATGGATGCGTTGTTGATGTGCCTTGACGGCGAGGTGAGCGAGGTGTTTGCCTACAGCACTGCGTCGGCGAATCCTGTGTTCGGATCCTACGAATATCCTTCGACGACCGCGGCCATGCTCAAGTTCAAGGACGGCAAGATCGGCAAGGCCGCGTCGGTGCTGGATTGTATCCAGCCGTATTACTTCCACACACACCTGATCGGCAGCGAAGGCGCCGTGCTCGACGACAAGTTCTCCGGCCCCGACAAACAATGGACAAAACTGCCCTACCAACCAGTGGATTCCGGCGACGTGAGCGATCATCCCTACAAGACTGAGTTCGATGCGTTCTTCGAGTCTATCGCGCGCGGAACCGCGATGCCGTTGACGGGGCTTACCGATGCCATCCGCACGCATGAGGTGATTTTTGCCGCCGACCGCTCGTGGCAGCAGAAACGCCCGGTGAAACTGACCGAAATCCAACAATAAGGAGCGCCATGACATTTGATCACATTGGTATTCCGACCACCGAGAAGAAACCCGGCGAACAATTTGTGTCAGCGACGCGCGTCTGGATCACCGATGCCCACAAGCACCCGTTCAAGGTCGAGTGGCTGCGTTTCGAGCCGGACAGCCCCGTCACCGGGCCGTTGCACGACGCGCCGCACATCGGCTACCGCGTGGACAGCGTCGAGCAAATCAAGGAACTTGGCAAAGGCATGAAAGTCCTGCTCAAACCGTTCGACGCCGGTTTTGCCGTAGCCGGTTTTTTCCAGACACCTGACGGCGCCAGCGTCGAACTGGTCTGGTACCGCGAAGAACCAACAGCCTGACGTGATGCTCAAAGGACTCCTGAAAGCTCTCGACGTTGCCGGCATGGAGCGCATCCATCGGGGCGCGCTCGCCGTGCTGGAGCGAACCGGGTTGCGCCTCCGCGGGCGGTTCCTGTTGGAGGCGCTGGCCGACGCCGGCTGCCGCGTGGATTTTGGCGAGCATCGCGCGTGGTTCAAGCCGGACCTCGTCGAGAAACAAATCGCCGCACAGCGAGGACGCTACAAGATGGTACGCTCGTCGTTGTGGTATCCGTTCTGCCGCGAACTGCCACAGGATGATGTGGCGGTTCCGGAGGATTTTACTTGCGACTACGGGTTCGCGACGCCGACCATTTACGATTTTCCCACCGGCCAATTCCGCAAACCAACACAGCAAGATCAGGTTGACATGATCCGGCTCGGCAACGGACTGGATTGTGTGCGCGCCGTTTGCGCGCCGTTCATCTGCGGCGATGTTGACCCGCGCATCGAGATCATTGAGTCGGCGCGGCTTTTGTTGCGCCACACGAAAAAGCCCGGCTGGGTCGGCACCAGTTGCGCCGCCGAGGTCAAATATCTCGCCGAAATGGCGAAACTTGTCACCGGCAACGACGAACAACAACTGCGCACGCAACCGCCCATTTTCGTCGCTGCCTACTGCACCACGTCGCCGCTGAAGATTGATGCGCGCTCCTGCGAAGTGTTGGAGGAGGCGCTGAAATACAAGTTCCCCGTCAACTTCGCGCCGATGACGATCCTCGGCGGCACCGCGCCCGTCACGCCCGCCGGCAGCGCGGTGGTCGCCACAGCGGAAATCCTCGGCGGCATCACGGCGTGCTCGCTCATTGACCCGGATATTTTCTATTTCGGCACGTCCATTGCCGGTGAAATGGACATGCGGACGACACAAGTCTGCTACGCAACGCCTGCCGCCATCCTCACCGACGTGCTGCTGCACCAGTTGTTCCGCTATCGCTACGGCCTCGTGCTGAATGTCGAGCCGGGTTACATCGAGGCGAAATCGCCCGGCATTCAGGCGGCGTGGCTGAAATGTTTCCGGCAAATGGCGTTCGGCTCGACGGTCAGTCATCCGTTGCCGCTGGGCCTGCTCGACAACGGCGCGGTCTTCTCGCCTGCGCAGGCGATGCTCGACCTCGACTTGAACCGCGCGATGCACATGTTCAGCAAAGGCGCCGCGATCAACGACGACACGCTCGCCGTGGACGTGATCAACGCGATGGAGTTCGCCGAGAGAACCTCCTACCTCGACACCGACCACACGGCGGAACATTTCCGGAACACGCTGTGGGATGCGAAATACTTCGACCGAGCCTATCGCAGCGCGCCGTCGCTTCGCCCCGGCGAAGAGGACGAGAAGTTGCTGCGCAAAGCTGATGCCGCGTGGCGCGAGATCGTCGCCGCCCAGTGCGATCCGGAGATGTCGCCGGATTTCCTGCGCGAAGTGGACCGCATCGCGGATGCCGCGCGAAAGGAGTTATTATCATGATTGCTGTCATTTGCCTGAAACTGGCCTTGGAACTTTCCATCGGCGCGCACAACGGCGCGGAGTTGTTCTTCGCCGACCTCGACCGCGATGGCCGTCCGGAGATCATCGCGTACCAAGGACCGGGTGTGTTTGGCGCGCGGTTGTACTCCGGTTTGTCGCAAGTGAAACCGGCGTTGCCGAAATCAACTTGTGTGACGGCGTTCCGGCAGGACGGCACCCGCTTGTGGACGTGGGGCACGTCGAACCCGAGCGACCGTCCCTACACCAGCCACGCCTACGAATCGTGTGTCGCCGTCGGTGACGTGGACGGCGACGGGCGCGTGGAAGTCGCGCTGGCCGACGGGCGAAAGGTTTATTTGTTCGACGGCCTCACTGGCCGGGTGCGCGCGGAAGCGGAGATGCCGGAGGACAATTTCTACATCGTCCAAGTGCTCGGCGACCGCGTCGTGGTCAAGAACGGCGAGGGCGGCTACGACAAATGGCGTTATGGCGAACCGCTCATCGGCCTCGACGCGAATCTCAAGCAAGTCTGGGGTCCCGTCGCAATTCCCGGCGCCGGCCATCACATTCTCACGCTGAAAGAGGACAACGCATTCCTCATTGGTTACTGCGCCGTCAGACCTTCCGGCGAAATCGCGTGGACGGTTGACTCGATTGACCCGGCAAAACTCAATCCGGCGAAGGAACATGTGGATTACACCGCCACATTTCGGCCGGCTTCGGGGAAACAGTTGTTCGCATTCGCCGGTTCCAACAAGGCGTATCTGGTGGAGCGCGGCGGACGAACGCTGTTTGCCCATCCCGGTCCGCATCCGCAAGGCTGCGCGCTGGGCCGGTTCCGTGACGACTCGGAATTTCAAGCCGCCTTCTACAACGCTCCGAACGGGCCAATCGTCCTCTACGACCAAAACGGCAACGAACTCTGGCAACGGCCATCACCGCGCCGCTGGCCGCTCGGCAGCGCGAAAGCCTGCGAAGGCCGCGTGTTTCACCGCAATCGTCCCATCGTGTCGTTGTCGGTCCCGCGCGCCGGCAAACCGGCGAAGGACTACATCGTTTACAGCGACGGCGGCTGGCCGTGGGGCATGGACGGCGACGGCAACATCACGCTGGAGTTTGAGCCGCCACCGAACTCGCGCCAGCCCGAACACGAATTGCCGGCGCGGGCGCGCGCCGACGATCTCGGTTACGGGTTCGCCACCAAGATCGTGGATTGGGACGGCGACGGCGTCAATGATGCCGTGATTTACGACCGGCGTTATCTGTGGGTGTATAATCCAACCAACTGAAAGCCATGAAAGAGAACACAAAAACCTATCACTTGCGCACCATGACCGATGCCGACCGGCCGGCGGTGGCCGAACTCATCTGAAAGAGAACACAAAAACCTATCACTTGCGCACCATGACCGATGCCGACCGGCCGGCGGTGGCCGAACTCATCTGCATTTCCACCAACGACTGGTATCAACGCCACGGACGTTCGCCTGTGTTTCCCGGCGGGCCATCGGCGACGACCATATTCGCCGACGTCTATGAAGCGCTCGATCCCGGTTGTTGCGTCGTCGCTGAAGACTTGACCACGGGGCGTATCATTGGATCGTGCTTCTATCATCCGCGCCCGACACACGTTTCGCTCGGCATCATGAACACCCACCCCGATTGCGCCGGCAAAGGTGTTGCGTCAGCGTTGCTGCGATTCATCACGGATTTTGCCGACCGCGAGCGCAAACCGGTGCGGCTCGTGTCCAGCGCGATCAACCTCGATTCGTTCTCGCTGTACACGCGGGCGGGGTTCGTGCCGCGCTGCCTCTATCAGGACATGTGGCTTGCGGTTCCCGCCGACGGACTGAACAACCTGCCGGCCGATGCGGCGCGCGCGCGCGACGCCACGCTTCACGATGTTGCCGCGATGATGGCGCTCGAAATGGAAGTGGCCGGCATTTGCCGCGACAAGGACTACCGCTACTTCATCGAGAACCGCGCTGGTTTCTGGCGTGTCGCCGTGATGCCCGGCGCCGCCGGCGGTCTTGCCGGCTGGATTGTGTCCTCGGGGCATTCCGGCTTGAACATGATCGGCCCGTGTGTCGCGCGCGATGAAGCCACTGCGCTGGCCCTGTTGGTGCGCGAACTGGACCACTACCGCGGCCGGTCGCCGTTGTTTCTTGTGCCCGTGGAATGCTCGGTGATGGTTCGCGACCTTTACACGCGCGGCGCCCGCAACTGCGAACTGCACGTCAGCCAAGTCCGCGGCTCGTGGCAGCCGTTCCGAGGCGTCAGTATGCCAACCTTTTTGCCGGAGACGGCATGATGTTATCCGTAGCACTGGCGACCTTGCTGATTGCGTCAACCGCAACCGCCGCTGACACGCTGCTGGTGGACGGCAAGATTATTACGCTCGACGCGCGCGAGCGGATCGTCGAGGCGCTGGCGATTCAGGACGGGCGCATTGTCGCCACCGGCACGAGCGCCGAGATTCTCAAGCGCGCCGGCCCTCGCACCGAGATCATTCGTTTGGGCGGCAAGACGGTTTTGCCGGGATTCATTGAGTCGCATGTTCATTCCATCGGCGCAGCGCGGGCGTCGGTGACCGACACCTACGCCGAGTTATCGAGCATTGCGGAGATTCAAGACTGGATTCGCCGTCGCGCAAAAATTGCGCCGGTGGGACAGTGGATCGAGGTGCCGCGCAACGAAATCACCCGGCTGAAGGAACGACGGCATCCGACGCCAGCCGAACTCGACGCCGCCACGACCGAGCATCCCGTGCTCTACACTTCCGTGAGAAAACACGCGCTGAACACCGCCGGTTTCTGCGCGCTCGGCATCACCGACGCCACCAGCAAACTGCCCGACGGCGAAATTGTGCGCGACGAGTCTGGCCGGCCCGTTCTCATTCGGGGCGGCGATCAATCGCTCCGCAAAGTGTTCCCGCGCCCGACCGTGACGCGCGAGCAAACGATGGAGGCGCTCGCCAAACTGCTGCGCCGCTATAACGAAGTCGGCATCACCACCATCTACGAGCGCGCCACGGATCGTGCCGGCGTCGGTATGTTCCAAGAACTGCGCGAGCAAGGCAAACTCACCACGCGGATGCGGGCGACGTTCCGTTTCTCCGCGCGCACGCCGGCGGCGGTCGAGAAATACATCAAGAGTCTCGGTTTTCAGCCCGGCGAAGGCGACGATTGGATTCGCGCTGTCACCATGAAGATAACGCTCGACGGCGGCATTCACTGGGGCACCACACGGTTGAGCGAACCCTACGGCGAGCGGCGTATCCGGTTCTACCGGCTGACCGACCCGCAGTATCGCGGCGAAATGTCCTACACGCCGGACGAGTTGCAGACCGTGTTCGCCACGGTCAACAAGCTCGGCTGGCCCATGAGCGTCCACGTCACCGGCGATGGCGGCACGACAACGGTGCTTGACGCCATCGCTGCCGTTGCGGCGACCGATCCGAGCATCAAACAACGCCGGTTCAATCTGATCCATACGTATTTCCCGACGCCGGCCATCGCGCGCCGCGCCAAGGAACTCGGTGTCGGCGTGGACACGCAAGGTTATCTCTACTACCGCGACGCGGAGGCGATGGCGGACGTCTATGGCCAATCGTGGGCGGAACGATTGATCGGTCTGGGCGAATGGGCGCGCGCCGGCGTGCCCGTGGGAGTCAACAGCGACCACATGATCGGGTTCGATCCCGACCACGCGATGAATTCGTTCAACCCCGCGCTCATGCTCTGGATTGCTGTCGCGCGACAAAGCGACCGGGGCAACGTGTATGGCGCGCCCCAAAAGCTCTCTCGACTCGATGCGTTGCGCGCGGTCACGCTTTGGGCCGCGTGGCTGAGTTTTGATGAGGACAAACTCGGCTCGCTCGAACCCGGCAAACTCGCCGACCTCGTCGTGATTGACCGCGACTATCTCGCCTGTCCGGAAGCCGACATCCGCAAGATCAAGGTGCTGCGGACGGTCGTTGGCGGGAAGACAGTATTTCAACGCCCATGACGAGGCTGCCCTTTGTACTGCTTGTTGCTGTTACTAGCGCCACCGCATCTGAACTGCCGGTCACGAATGCGACACAACTCGCCACCGCACTGAAACGCGCGCGACCGGGCGACAGCGTGGTGATGGCCGATGGGACATGGAAGGACACCGACATCGTTTTTGCGGCGAAAGGCGCTGCCAGCAGCCCCATCACACTTCGGGCGCAAACGCCGGGGAAGGTTGTTCTCACAGGGCGGTCGCGCCTGCGCATCGCGGGTGATTATCTGGTCGTGGATGGCTTGTGGTTCAAGGATGGCTGCGTCAAGTCCGGTAGCGTCATCGAGTTTCGTGGCAGCTCGAAAACGTCTGCGACGCATTGCCGCCTGACCAATTGCGCGATCACCGATTGCAATCCGCCCGACCGGAAAACCGATTACAAATGGTGTTCGCTTTATGGTCAGTCCAACCGCGTGGATCATTGCTACTTCGCCGGCAAGACCCACGTGGGCACGACGCTTGTGGTCTGGGTCGGCGACCAGCCGAATTCTCACCGCATTGACTACAACCATTTCGGCCTGCGTCCTCCGCTCGGCGCCAACGGAGGCGAGACGGTCCGCGTCGGCACCAGCGAAGTCTCCATGAACATCTCGCGCACCACGGTCGAGGAAAACCTTTTCGAACACTGCAATGGCGAGATCGAGATTATCTCGAACAAGTCCTGCGAAAACGTCTATCGCCGCAATACGTTCCGCGAGTGCACCGGCGCGATGACGTTGCGCCACGGCAACCGATGCGAAGTGTTCGACAATCTTTTCCTCGGCAACGGCAAGAAGAATACCGGCGGTGTTCGCGTCATCGGCGAAGACCATCGCGTGATCGGCAATCGCTTCTATGATCTCACCGGCAAGGACATACGCGCCGCGCTCTGCCTCATGAATGGCATCGTAAACTCGCCGCTGCACGGCTACTTCCAAGTCAAACGCGCCTTCATCGCCTCGAATACGTTTGCGCGATGCGCACAGAATATCGTTGTCGGTTATCCCGGCGAGAATGCCACTCTTCCGCCGGTGGATTGTGTCATTACCAATAACTTTATGGTGTCGACGCCGGGAGAGATTGGTCCGCAGCCAGTGGTCGGTCCGTCGTGGCGCACGGTCACCGGACGTTGAGCAACTTCGCGACTTCGTCAGGCAACATCGAGCGGAACCGAAGATAGTGACGGGCGCCAATCGTTGGTGCCGCTTGCCCTTCAACTGTTTTCCCAAAAGTCCGCATGACGGTCACGCCGTCGGGCAGGCGCAACTCCGCTGAACCACGCACGGCCCAGATTAGGACATAGGTGTCCGTGTGCTGTGTAGCGCGTTGGAACCAGAACGCCTTGAACGGGCTGCCGGTGGCGAGCGGCACTTGCTTGATCTCGACAAGTTCGTGCTGGCCTTTCTCGTTGATGAAAAGATGATGTTCGCGGCGCTGGGCGAGGATCTCGCGCTGCACGGGCGTCAACGTGCCGTCACGCGCGTAATCCTTCCAGATCGGGAACGCGTGGAAGCAAGTCACGTAATGTTCCTGCGACGGCTTGACGTTTCGCAGTAACCGGCGCTGCGCTTCGGTGAGTTTGTTGTTCAAGCGCGCTTCCTCCCATGTCCGCAACACCTCGGCACAATCCTCGCCGCGCGGGTTGCTCTCCAGTTCGCCAACCCGCGCCATAATGGACAACGGACAATCCCATGCCGCGGCGCGGCTGACGATATACTCGAAGACATCGGGACCGGCGTAACCGCGTTTGTTATCGCCGAAGTTGCCGAGCCATCCAAATTCGATCCGCGAGAAATCGTGGACCCGTATCGCCGCCGACGGACATGCCGTCAAGTCGCAGAAATCCTTCATGCCAGTTGGCGGTGCAACTTTGTCGTAGGCGTTGCCGCGCGTGATCAAGTGCCAGGCAAAGTTCGGATAGCGCGGCGCCTCGGTGACCGGTGGCGTCGGCTTCAGAAGACGCCAGACGCGATGCTGGGCGTTGGCGATGTGATACCAATACGGCGCGTGAACGTCCTCGGCTCCATCGAAATAAACCATCTCGTATGGGCCAGTCTGTGAAACGATGTCCCCCAATCGGCGCGCAGTCTCGTCCTGAATGTCGGTGTCCTGATCGTAGCGGATGAAAATGTCCCACGTGTCAACGTCGAGCAGACCGACTTTCGCGTTGGCTTGGTGGGCCGTGGCGGTCGTGTTGAGATGACCGCGCTCGCAGCCGGTGAATTGATACGGCGGCTGCGTGGTGAAGTTTTCGTAGAACAGAAATTCCTTGCCGATCTGGAGAATGCGGCGGCCTTTGTCGAGCGTACAGCCGTCGGGATTCTCGCGCACAGTGACAGTCTTCATCGCAACGTCGAGCGGCGCGGCCAGCGTGAACCAGCGTTCCTTGTGTAGCCGGTCATCCGGCTCGGGCGTCGTGTATGGATCGCCCTTGCGCGCTTTGCAATAGTGGATGTGCAACCCGACAAGCAACCCCGCGGCACGAATCGTGTCTGTGACCTTCTTCAAGTCCACCATCCCGTTCGGATACGACTCGTTCCACACGAAGTGGCCGGCGCCTTTGCTGAACGCGGTGTACGAAAACAATACCATCCGCATCCCGGCGCGTTTGGCCCACGCCACGTAACTGCCGATGTTCTCCGGTGTCGGACGGTCGGCCCAGAGATACGAATACCGCAACGATTCCGAGCGCCGCAACCGCGCGCCCGGCGGCAGACCCAAATCGCGCTCGACCCGTTCCATCACGTCGAGAAACCGCGTCTGCGGTTTCCGGCAACCGATCAGCACGGCCTGCGCACCAACCAAGCCGCTGGCTGTTTCCGCCGAAGCCTTCAACGTCAGTTGCTCCGCCGACGCATCAGTTTTCGCATTGCCGGCGCAGAGGCAAACGCCGAAGTCGTCGTCGTAGGCGATGTTGATCCACGCTCCGTGGTTCGGCATCCGGCGAATCGGCAGCCGCAGCAAATCGAGATGATGAACCGGCCCGCCTTGAACGTCGGTCAACTCCAGCGTGAGATAATCGGAGCGTGTGACGACTTTGTACGTCGCTGTGACGTTCACGCCGCTGAACCCGATCGTCAGACGATCTTTGTCGAGATGCGCTGATGTTGCCGGAAACGCGCGTCCACCGCGGTAAGTCGGTGGCACGGCGTGCGCGTAAGTCCAGCCCACCTCGTAAGCCCACTCGCCGCCGCAATAGACCATCGCCACCGGCTCCGAGTCCGGCTTCGCAAGCAATTCACGCTTCTCCGGTTTGGCCAACAGAGAGCGCACCGTGCCCGACTCGTTGATCTCCAAGCGCAACGCGCTGTTCTCCAGCGCCACTATCGCCAGTAGCGGCAGCCAGTTCATTTTGATTTCCTCCAAGTGAGGACGTGAAGCGGGCTGGGTTGACCCGGCTCGGTCGGCGTTTCTTGGGTGTAAATGGACAACATGTTTTCCTGCTGCCAGCGAACCTTGTCCACGCGCGGTTCACCGGCGAATGATTTCTCTGAAGCATACACCGGTCGCCACTTCGTCCAGTCCTGCGCCGCCGGGGCAGTCCAGATGTGCAACGGCCCGCCGGGGTCGCTGCCGTGATATTTCAGGTCGCCGGGCTTGGTGAACACCACCAAGAGATTGCCTGACTTGTCGGCCACGATGGACGGCTTTCGGCCAAAGAATGGCAACTGTCGGCTGTGCCAGCGGCCTTGATCGTCGCGCCAGTAGTGGAAATAACGCCAAGCGTTCATGTCCTTCTCTGGTGCGGGTGCGTCGGGCAGATTTTGCCAGAGCACCACGTGCAACCGGCCAAGGTGATCGAGCGTCTGCGTCAACTGGTTCATCAATCCCCACCGCCACGTCACTGGCTGAACGGTGAGGCCGGGCGAGTCGAGATGGATCGGGGCGCGGCCCGTTGTGCTGATGAGTTTGCCGTCGCTGTTGCGCCAAGTGCGGCCATCGTCGTCGCTGACGGCGTATTGCAGATCATGACAATTCAGGAGACCCCATTTCCCGTTGTCCTGGCCTTCGCGCCAGACCCAAGTGGTGTGCAGTCGTCCGTCGGCGCCATAGTCGAAGCCGTTGTGATAGGCATTGCGGGTGGCGCTGCCGCGAAAATTGCCGGTGCTGCCGATGAACTCGCCCCAGATTTGCCAGCCGCCCTTGTCGGGGTCGTAGTGCGCCAGATGACTGCTGCCGTTGCCGCTGCTGCCGATGCGATACGAAAGCTGGAGGCGTCCCTGTGGCGTGTTGAAAAACGCCGGATAGGTCACGCCAATGAGTTTCTGTCCTTTGACCAATTCGGATGTGGTCGCACTGAACAACGCCGCCGTCCACGCCGTCTTCTCCGGCGCCGTCGCCGCGCCGGGGCGCGAGACGCGGTAGTGCAACGGACTGCCGTGGTGGTCGAAGGCCAGATGGATCGTGCCGTCAGCGGGACAGATACCGATCACCGCGACATTATGAACGTCGGTGTGCTTGATCGTGTAATCGTCGAATGCCAATCGTTCCCACATTCCCTCCGGCAACCGGCGTCGCGCCACACACAAGCGTTTCCGGCCATCGAAGTAGGTAGCGTATTGCCAGCCGTTGAAGCTGGTGATGGCCTCGATCTGAAACGTCTGGCCGTTGATGCAGGTGCCGAACGCACCGCGCACGAAGTTCAACGCCTCCGGATCAATAACCGAATCCGTGACTGCCGCGCAACAAACGGCGGACAGCGCCAGCGTTAGAACAACAATCTGTTTCATTTGGATTACAGCCAACTGAGCGATACGGGAAGCTTGTCCACTTCGTCAAGCGTCTTGATCCACTACCAATCAGTTTCTGCCAAGAACCCCGTGCTTGATATACCAAGCCTTCACCCTCGTCAGCACGGTTTCATTCGTGGATGTTTTGGAGTGAATGACGCCTGGATAGACGTGCATCTCGTGTTCAACTTTGTTCTTTGTCAGCGTGGTCTTAAACCTCTCGTCGCAGGTTATGCGCACGGAGGTGTCCGCGTCACCGTGGTGGATGGAATATGGCGATCTGACTTTGAGTGAGTGTTCCTTGTTGTACGGCTGCTCGCCACCGGCGGTGTGGGAAGCTGCTCGTATCTCGGCGGGGAAAGCTCCTGCGATGGCCACGGTGAGGAATGCGCCCTTGCTGTGTCCGTGTACGGCTACCCGATTCATGTCCACGTAGCCAAGAGCACCCAAGATATCCAGACACTTGTGAGCCCGTTTCAGGTTGTCTGTGATGTTGGTGTTGCGTATATCGGCCACACCGGGGGCGCCAGCAGCTTTGTCTCGAGCGCCGAAGGTATAGTTCGGCGCGATGCAGACCAGCCCCCACTTGACCATTTCTGTGGAGAGTTTCGCGCCGAATACGTTGGCCGTCTGCCCTTGGCCGTGGCTGATCAGTACCGCAGGAAATGGGCCGTTGCCCGTGGGCTTGAACAAGGTTCCATTCAGCTTGTAGGCGACACCGTCATCCTTGGATTCGTAGGTCCACGTGGCCCCTTTACTGGAGGTTGGATCTCCCTCCAGCTTGAACTTGCTGATATCCGCCTTGGGTGGTGTCCCGGGTGCGGCGTAAAGGAAATTCAAATTCACCACCGCAGCAAGCAGCATGACGACAGTCGGCAACGCGTTCATGGGTAATTCGTTTGCCGTTTTACCGGCTCGATTACAAGGATTATTCCTTGCTTGACTGCCGGCATGGAAAACCGACATCCTTTTGAACGACATGAAAACGATTTCTTGCCGCACCTTCATCGCCAGTCTGATGTGTCTGACCACTCTCGCATCCTTTGCTTCCGCCAAAGTGCAGACCGCGCTTGATTCCGGCAAACTAGGCCCCACGATCCTTGTCATCAACAATCCTTGCACCAACGACATCTCCGGTGCATTTGCCATCAAACAAGTTGCCTGTTGGAGCCTCACCAAGGGCAAAGTCCTTACCGCCACAAGCGAGGATACAACAGAGGCAGTCAGGGTAAGCTCCCTCGTCGCGATTGTGATGTTCGAGGTGGAAAAGGCCGGCGAAACCGGCGTGTTACAAGACACGCTGCGCGTTCACGGCTGCGACTCTGCTGCTCTTCTGAAGAAACTCAACGCGCTCCTTGACCGCGGCACCACACCGCTCACCCTCGCCACCGACAAACCCACAATTCAGCCGGGTCTGGGCGTTTCTGCCATCATCAAACTCTCTCTGGTTGCCAAGAGTGGCGGCATCACGCTCGCCGAGCGAATCCGCCTTTTCCGTCACGCTGTCCATGAAGTCCTCACGGCAAACGGCATGACCACCAGCAATCCGTGGACGATCATCAATCCCGCCACTAAGAAAGTCAAAGCGGCGATCTATGCGGGCGGCGGCACCTCAATCAACAAAAACCTCAGCGGCTATCCCGCCTGCCTCGACCGCGCCGCATCCGACATTGACTACACGTATATCGGCCCCGCCGAACTCACCCAACCCAAGATGCTGGATGCGTTCGACGTCATCATCATCGGCGGTGGTTCCGGTGCCTCCGAAGCCAAGGCGATTGGCG
Source organism: Verrucomicrobiota bacterium (assembly GCA_016871575.1). Classification (GTDB taxonomy): domain Bacteria; phylum Verrucomicrobiota; class Verrucomicrobiia; order Palsa-1439; family Palsa-1439; genus CAIKAP01. Next base: position 3,501 of record VHCW01000092.1, on the reverse strand, counting down.
AGGACGGTGCCGCCGCTATCAAAGCCTTCATCAAACGCGGTGGCGGCTTTGTTTCCTCCTGTGCCGGCACTTATCTCGCGACCTGCAACTACACGTGGTCGCTCAATATCATCGCTGCCGATACCGTTGACTCCAAACACTGGGCGCGCGGTGCCGGTCAAGTTGACATTGAACTCACTGACGCAGGCAAGAAAATCCTCGGTGACTTCAAAGGACGGCAGTCCTGTCGCTACGCCAACGGTCCGCTGCTCGGTAAAGCCGAGAACTCCGGTGGCCTCGCGCCTTACACCGTCCTCGCCTATTTCCGCTCCGACATGGCGAAAGGCAAGAACTCGCCGAAGGGCATCATGCCCAACACACCGGCCATCATCGCCGGCGAGTATGGACAAGGACGTGTGCTTTGTTGCTCACCGCACCCCGAATACACGCTGGCTCTCAAGAGCATGATTCCTCGCGCCATCAAATGGGCCGCCAAACGCCCCGTTGATAAGTGACCGTTCTATTTCGCCGGCATCCAGCCGAGCGATACGAGGAACTTGTCCACTTCGTCAAGCGCCTTGATCCGCTACCAATCAGTTTCTGCCAAGAACCCCGTGCTTGATATACCAAGCCTTCACCCTCGTCAGCACGGTTTCATTCGTGGACGTCTCTCGGTGCGCGAAGCCGGGGTAAACGTGCATCTTGTGTTTGACTTTGTTCTGTGTCCGGGTTGCCACGAACATCTCGGCGGCGGATATGTATGGGCGCGGGGGCTGATGCCGTAGTGGCTGTTAGTGGGCTGAAGCTGATGGCAAACAAGAGAGTAGCAGAGGCAGCTAAGAGCGCGGTTTGAGTGTTCATCAATACTCCATCAGTCGAATGCCTCCCATGGCATGCATGTATTTTGCAACTTCTCCGATCTCATTTTGGTCCGAGTTCAAAAAAGACCAGGCCACCGTTCAGTTGGATGTTGCGGATGGCCACAGGAAAAGTGCCGGCTTCCGGCGGAATGACAAAGTCGCGCGCATTGCCCGCAGGCCAGGCCACACGCCGCGTGCTCGCGTCAGTGTGCGGTTGATCGGCAGGGCCGGGCAGTTTCAAGTCGAAGACCGGAAAACTCTGGCTGTCGGGTTTTCGGCTGATGCGCCAGATGAAGAGACCCGGTTGCCCTTCGGCGTCGTTGCCAGTGGCCGCACGATTTTCGAGTAGCAAAAACTCAGTGCCGACGTCATCGCTCGTGTTGAGTGGAATAAGAAAAGCGTCGTGGGGATTCGTTTGAATCGGACGCAGCACTAGCCGCTGCGGCGTGGCGGCGTCCACCACGGTTGGCCGGCACCAGCCGAGCCGCGTCTTGGACCAGACACAGAAACTTTTCGGATAAGTGCCGCGATAGCCCGAGGCCATCGCACACCACGGCCCGAAACTTTCGCGCACGCCCTTCTTGCCGTAGAAGTCCGGCAGGCCGAGCATGTGGCCGAACTCATGGCAAAAAACGCCGATGCGCTCGATCTCACCAGTGGTGATGTAACGCCGGTCTTCCACGTTGGCGCGGTGCGACCAGAAGATATTGCCGGGCGGTCCCGTGATGGGGCCGGCATGGATGAACAGATAACCGTCGAATCCATCCAAAACAGTAGTGCCGTCGCGGGCACGGATTTTTGCCAGCGCGACTTTGAGATAACGCGCTTGAGCCTCCTTGATTTTCAGGCCGTGAATGGTCTCGAAGGTCTCGTCGACCGTGACCCAATCAAAGACTTTACCGGCGAGCAGAAAGTGACCTTGAGATTGCGCGCGATACCAGTCGGCGACGCTGCCGAACGATGCCTCGCCCGCGGGCGTTTTCAGATACTCGCCACGCGAAAACAGCAGCTTGTTGTAAAAAGCCGCGGTGTGTGCTCCTTCGTGTTTCCTGTCGCTACATTCGACGAGTATCACCGCGAGCTGATACGGCTGCCGCCGCCAGTCGCGCGCGGCGCCATAAACGTAACGTACCGGGATCGGATTGGGGCGAACGGATGCTTGCGCACCGTGAACGGTGCGATGCTGGGCAATCTCACGCGGACCGCCCGGGGGTTCTTCGGCAAAAAGGGTTGCTGCGGCGAGGATGATGCATTGCGCAGTTTTCAAGAAAAAAAGTTCCTCGTGTCGCTTGGTTGCTCCTGCCCGGGTCAGTTTCTGCTCAGCACCCCGTGCTTGAGGTACCAAGCCTTCACCCTCGCCAGCACGGTTTCATTCGTTGCAGTCTGGTTGTGAATGAAGCCAGGGTAAACGTGGAACTCGTGTTCGACTTTGTTCTGCGTCAAGGTGGCTTCAAATCGTTCATCAAAACCTATGCGCACTGATGTGTCTGCATCGCCATGATGGATGGAATAAGGCGCTTTGATTTTTAAGGCTAGTTCTTTGATGGTAGGCTCCACGCCACCGGCCGTGTGAGAGGCGGCCTTAAACTCGTCTGAAAAAGTTCCTGCAATGGCTACGTTTAGAAATGCTCCCTTGCTGTGGCCGTGAGTGGCCAATCGTTTCATATCCACGCAGCCCAAAGCTTGCAGAATATCGAAGCATTTATGCGCGCGCTGCAAATTGTCCTCTTTATTAAGGCGACGTGGCTCTGCCGCTCCGGGGGCGCCGTCCGCATACTTTTTATCGCCATAAGTGTAATTGGGAGCAATACAAACCAAGCCCCATTTGACCATTTCTTTGGAAATCTTCGCCCCATATACGTTGGCTGAACTTTGTAGGCCATGATTAATCAACACGGCAGGAAACGGGCCTTTACCTGCGGGTTTGAACAAGGTTCCATTCAACTTGTAGACAACGCCGTCATCCTTGGATTCGTAGGTCCACGTGGCCCCTTTGCTGGAAGGCGGGTCTCCCTCCAACTTGAACTTGCTGATATCCGCCTTGGGTAATGTCTGGGGTGTGGCGTAAAGGAAATTCACATTCACCACCGCAGCAAGCAGCATGACGACAGTCGGCAACACATTCATGGGCGGATTCATTTGCCGTTTTGCCGGCTCGATTGCAAGGATTATTCCTTGCTTGACTGCCGGTACGGAAAACCGACATGCTTTTGCACGGCATGAAAGGCAATACACGAATGGATACGAACTTCCATCCATTCAGAAAAAGCAACCCGTGGAGACTTGTGAAATCTCAGTTTCTTCTGCTCTTCTGTCTCGCAGTTCAAAGCGTCACGGCACAAGAGTGCCAGCGGTTGGTTTTGAAAACGGAGATGCAGTCAAACGAAGAACTGCCAGTTTACTTCTATGCTGGAGCGAAGGAAAAGGTTCAAGGAGTGCTGCTGCACGGTGAACGCATTTAGAATTTGAGGAGGGAGAGGAGGTATTGCGGCGACCAGCCGGCGGCTTTTTGTTTGGCGCGGACGCCAACCTTGTGCTGTTTGTCCCGACGCAGCAGGTTCAGGCAGAAGACCCGTAACGTTGCCAAGTTCTGCGCCGCCGTCCGATCACACACCCGACAGCGGTCTTCATTCATTTGCACGTCCAACACCCAGTGCACCGC
>VHCW01000091.1 GCA_016871575.1 Verrucomicrobiota bacterium | reverse complement strand
CCTGCGTGAGAAAAAGACCCTATGGTTCGCGGACAACCTCGCGCGCTACATTCGCGGCGAGCCGTTGCAAGGACTGGTTGACCCAGCCCGCGGTTACTGACGAGCAAGGAGGACACGGAGAATGAAAACGAATCGCAGGAACTTCCTCAAAACTGCCGGCATGGCCGGCGCCGGCATGATGGCAGGAGGGTTGTCCTCTTGCGCCGGCAACCGTTCGCCGGGCGGCGCGCCCGCCGCAGAACGGGAACACAAACAGCTATTTAACATGTACGGCTTTGCGGCGCCGCCGTTGAAGACGGTGCGGGTCGCCGTGACCGGCACGGGTCGCCGGGCGCGAACCATCATCAAAAGTCTCTGCCACGTGGAAGGGGTGCGGTTTACGGCGTTGAACGATGTCGTGCCGAAAGAGGCCGAGATGGCGCTGGAGACGATCAAGAAGACCTCGCCCGTGCCGCAGTCGCCTGCACTCTACGCCGCCGGGGATGAAGACGAGTGGAAGAAGATGTGCGATCGTGACGATATTGATCTGGTGGTCATCGGCACGCCGTGGCATTTGCATACGCCACAGGCGGTGTATGCGATGAAGAGCGGCAAACACGCGGCCACGGAAGTCCCGGCGGCGCGAACCTTTGAGGAATGTTGGCAATTGGTGGAGACCTCCGAGCGAACCAGGAAGCATTGCATTCAAATGACCAATGTCTGCTTCGGGTTCTTTGAGATGCAGACGCTCAACATGGCGCGACAGGGGTTCTTTGGGGAAATCATCCATGGTGACGGCGGCTACATGCACCACTTGATAGATCAGATTATGCGGTACGGCTATTACCGCAACATGACGCGAATGCGGTACCGGGCGGAACGAAACGGGGCGTTGTATCCGTTGCATGGACTTGGAACGATGGCGCAGATCATGGACATCAACCACGGCGATCAGTTTGACATCATGGTCTCGCTGTCCAGTAATGACTTCCTGATGCAGGCGCGCGCCCGCGAACTGGCCAAGACGAATCCGTTCTATGAGGAATTCGTGAACGCGAAGTTTGTCGGGACCATGAACACCAGCATCATCAGGACCAAACGCGGCCGCACCATCATGTTGCAGAATGACATGATTTCTCCGCGGCCTTATGACCGGATTCATCAGGTCAGCGGAACGAAAGCGATAGCGCGGGCATACCCAGAACCGCTGATCTCGGTTGACCCGAAGCAGGGATGGCTCTCGGAAAAGGACGCCAAGTTCAAGGAGATCGAAGAGAAATACACCCCGGAGATCACGCGTCGAGTCGGCGATTTGGCCAAGGAAATCGGCGGACACGGCGGCATGGACACCGTGATGGCGTGGCGGCTCATAGATTGCCTGCGAAATGGAATCCCGATGGACCTGACAGTCTATGAAGCCGCGCAGTGGAGTTCTGTCATTCCATCCAGTGTATGGTCTGTGGCGCATGGCGGGATGCCTGTCAGCATTCCGGATTTCACCTGCGGCGCGTGGAAAACAAACAAGCGGTGTATGGACATCCAACTCGAAAGAGGCGGGACAACGAAGCTGATTTAGCGCATGAAACAATGGAGATAACGATATGAAACAGTCTCTATTCTTGGCGGTTATCATCGCCGTCAATTCTTTCGCATCAGGCGGCACGGTTTTCGGCGCTCAACAGAGTAAGACCGAGACCGCAATCACGATTGGTCTGAAGACCCGGCATCCGGCCATTGTTTTCGCCGGCGATGAATTGGCAAAATATCTCGGCCTGATGGCCGGCGATCCGGGCGCTGCGGTTGTGGTGACGGAATCGTCGCCGAAGATCGCGCTCGGCCTCTTGAGCGATTTCGGCGTGAAAGTGGACGGCGTGGCCGACCCGGCTCTCGATGATGCCATTTACATTGACGTGCGGAACTCGAAGGGTGTGATCGCGGGGTCGAATCCGCGCAGCGTGTTGTTTGCGGTCTATCGGTTCCTTGAATCGTGCGGCTGCCGCTGGATTCGACCGGGACCGGATGGCGATTATGTGCCGTCGCGCCCGGTCAACAAGCTGTCGGTCCAACTCAAGGACAAAGCGGCCAACCGGTTTCGCGGGAACATGAACGCGGGCACCTACAGCATTGATTACATTCTTTCCAAGATCGAGTGGAACGCCAAGGTCGGGCTGAACACGTTCTTCAACGAGTTCCTCATTCCCAAGAAGAACTACGTCAACTGGTACAGCCGGAAGTACCCTTCGCAGAAGGCACCGGAGCCGCGGAGCGACGCGGAGATTCTTGCCTATCACGAGTTGTTGAATCGTGAAGTGAAGCGACGGGGCATGTTCCTCCAAGCCGGCGGCCACGGTTTCAACGCGCGATTCCTCGGCAATCCGGAAATCGAATGCGACCACGAGGGCACCATCGTCATCCCGGACGAAAAACTGGAGTTTCTGGCGCTGGTGAACGGCGAACGGTTGAAGGGTCGCTCTCCGACAACCAGCGAACTGTGCTACAGCCGGCCGGATGTCCAGCAGGGGCTGGCGCGGATCGTGGCCGATTATGCCGAGAAACGCCCGGAGGTGGACTGCCTGCACTTCTGGTTCGACGACCGCTCGAACAACACCTGCGAGTGCGAGCGCTGCCGCGACAAGAAACCGAGCGAGTTCTTTGTCCAAATCCTGAACGGCATTGACCGCGAATTGACCCGCCGCGGCCTGCCGACTCGTATCGCCTTTCTCATCTATCAGGACTTGCGTTGGGCGCCGGATGTCGAGCGATTCGCCAACCCGGATCGCTTCGTGCTGATGTTCGCGCCGAGCGGCCGGATCTACGACGAGCCGTACCAACTGCCGCCGCCCGGATTGGCCCTGCCGCCGTATCAGCTCAACAAGAATCCGGGCACGCGCGATGTCCGCGAACATGTCGCCTTTCTGCGCGAGTGGCAACGGATGTACCGGGGGCCGGGCTTCGTTTACGACTATCACATGGTCTGGTACCACTTTTATGATCAGGGCTATTACGGGCTGATGGAGGTGATGGCCGAAGACATCCGCCGTCTGCCGCAGATGAACCTGCATGGGTTCGTGAGCTGTCAGAATCAGAAGGCGTTCTATCCGCACGGCTTTCCGATCTACGCGCACGCTCGGCTGCTTTGGAACCCTCAGAGTCAGGTGGACGACCTCGCGCGCGACTACTTCCAAGGCGCCTTTGGTCCGGAGGGGGCGCTGGCGTTGGAGCAAATGAAGACACTCTCGGATTTGTTCAGCCCACAGTACTTCTATCGCAAGAGCCGCGCCAAAGATTTGGTTCGCCCGGGCGATGATGGGATACCACAGAAGTTGTCGCGCGTTGCGGAGGCCGTGCAGAAGTTCCGCCCGGTCATCGAGCGCAACCTGTCGCGCGGCCATCCAGCGCACCAGCTCTCGTGGAAATACCTGTCGGTCCACGCCGGCATGGTGGTGCCGATGGCGGCGGCCCTGCAGTCGCGCGCCGAGGGCAAGTCGAAGGATGAGGCGAATCACTGGAAAGCCGTTCGCCAGTACGTGATCGAACACGAAGCCATCACCGAAAACGTCTTCGATTTCTTCTGGTTCCAACGCACCTTCCCCGGTGTGCGCTGAGCACGCCAATGATGGTCATGAACACCCGCACCTTCCTCGCCGCTCTACTGCTCGCCTCGTTGGCGGCATGTGTGTCACGGTACGACAAGCCGTCCGCTGCTCCAGCGAATGCACAACACTCGCGCGTCGCTGAACCGCAGAAGAACAGTGGCGCTCAAGTCGGCCGGGACGCTTCGGGACGGCCCGTGCTGACCACGGATGGAGTCCCATCCAATTTCATGGGTGGCCGACCGATGAGGGCATCGCTGGAGGATGACGCCCTTCCTTACCCCTACCACAAGGCCGGACTGGAGTTCCTGATGTTGCGTATCAATGCAGGGGTTTACTCCGCCAAAAAGCTCAGCTCGCGCTACCTTCACTACATGAAGCCGTTCTGGACAGGCAAAGGTCAGTATGACCCCAAGGCTCTCGAACGGGTCCTATCCATCGAAGCGAAAGCCAATCCGAACGCCCGGTTCATCCTCTATCTGCTCATCCGCAACTATCCGGAGTTTGGCTTTGCGCACCCCGAGCAAGACCTGTCGCTCAGTGACAAAGGTGCGCTGCAGGTGCGTCCCCGCGCCCGCCCCGCCGACGATGTGATCCGCAACGAGAAAGGGGAATCCATGATCATCGTGGGGTCTCACTTTGAGCGGTTCGACACCGCCGCGCCCCAACCGGAGCCGGGCCAGCCGGTTGAATATGCGATCTCGTTTTTTTCGGAGCGTTACCGGACGGAAGTGACTGCGATGCTCGCCGAACTGGTGCGCACGGTGGAGGCCGGCCCTTATGCGGACCGGGTCGCCGGCTACATGCTGGGCGGCGGATTGGACAATCAGCAATACGCATGGTCCGTTCCCGACAGTCATCTGCGCAACGATCCGAGCCTTTGGGGCGATTATTCTTCCGTGGCGAAAAAGGCGTTCATCGGCTGGGCACGGCAGAAGTATGGCGAGAACCTTGCGACTCTGAACCGGGCTTGGCGCACGAAGTTTGTGTCGTTCGACCGGGTCACCCCGCCACCCTCCGCGGATCTGGCAGGCGTCGCGCCGTTTCACGATCCCGTCAAAGAGCGTTGGGCTTACGACTTCAAACGGTTTCTGGCCGAGGGCCGGGCCGATTTCATCGAGACGCTCGCGGCGGCCATCAAGAATGCCGCGACGCGGAAGGTGCTGGTCGGGTGCAGCGCCGCCGACGGCGCTTCCCGCCGCGACAACACCACCACCTCGCGCCTCGTCCGCTCGCCGCACATTGATTACAGCTTTCATCAGGTGACCTACGGCGTGCGCATTCCTCCGTCCGCGGGCGGCTTCAACGCGCTGCTGGATACCTACGCCGTGAACGGCAAACTGTTCGTCGCCGACATGGATCACCGGCTCTGGACGGGACCGATACGAGGCACCACGAAGATGGGCAGCATCGTGTCCTATACGGACGAGTCAGTCGGTCGCGCCGCCGATATGCCGATGCAGCGGGCCATGTGGCGGCGCGAATTGGCCCGGCTGTGGATTTCCGGCAACAACGGCACACTGTTCACGGACAATGATCTGGATTTTGCCCATTGGGACAATCCCGAGATTCGCGGAGAATTGGCCTTGCTCAATCAATTCACCCGCGACCTTGTCAGGAAGCGCACCGCCCCGTCATCGCTCCCGAAGTCCCCGCCCGCCGCCGACGTGGCCTTCATCTTCGACGAAGCGGCCGTGGATTTCGCGAGGTCAGCGCTCTCCGAGTTCCATTCCGCAGGGCTCACGGCGCAATGGCGTGAATCCCATGCCTCGGGCGTCCCCATCCGCTACTACTACGCCCAGGACCTCCGCGACGGGCTGATTCCGCCGGCCAAGCTCTACGTCCTTCAGAACTTGCTCAACATCGACGAGAGCATGGGCGCGCAAATCAAGAAGTTACGCGAGGCGGGTGCAACCATCGTTGTGCTGCAGGGCACCGGAATGGCCCAACTTCGCGCGGGGACAGCCGAATTTCTCGACGAGGTTCTGGGCATCAAACTGCGGCCGCTCGACACCGTCGCGAGAACACCGGGCGCGGCGCAGATCGCCTCGTCTCACCCGCTCCTCGTTGCCGACCGGTGGAATCCTGCCGCGTCCTCCTTCAACGCGGATCGCCTGAAGGAAGTCGAGGGCATCGCCTTGACCGTTGCGGATTCGCGGGCCTCCGTTCTGGGGCAGTATCCGAAATCCGGGATGCCGGCATCCGCCGTGGTTGAAGGTTCCAACGGCGGCAAAGTGGTCTTCGTGGGCGCTTACAATCTCTCCCGCGATGCCATCAGCCGCCTCGCTGCCCACGCCGGCGCGTGGCGGGTGGCGCCGCCGGGCAACGTCATCGCCGCGGATGGGGAACTTCTGATGATTCATCCGCTCAAGGACGGCAGCGTGGAGGTGGTGCCCAAAACCGCCGCCGCGTTGCGGCAAGTACCTCCCGGCGACATCGCCTCGTGGAAATCAACCAAGCACACGCTCAATCTCAAAGCCGGAACCACCTACCTTTTCGAGGTAACTCAATGATGAAACCCACCCTCACACTTCTCACCGCCCTGCTGCTCGCGCCACTGGCTGCACCGGCTCAACGAACGCCGATCGTGCCTACAACTGGCCTAGTTGGAGATGGCACGCACGATGACACCGAGGCCATCCAGGCGTTGCTCGACTCAAGACGCACGCTGGTTTACCTGCCAGCGCCGACCAAGCACTATCTCATCAGCAAACCGCTGCGGATTTACTCGAACCAGACGCTGCAACTGGATCGCTTCACCGTGATCCGGCTCAAGGATAGGAGCGATTGCCTGATGATCACCAACGACGACCACGAACGCGGCAACGAGAACATTGCGCTGATCGGTGGCGTGTGGGATATGAACAATGAAGGGCAGTCGCTCGCCGAGTATCAGAAGACTCGCATTTGGAAAGGCACGTATGATCCCGCCCGCTATCTCGGCGTGCTCATGCGGTTCAACCGGGTCAAGCGGCTTACGTTGCGCAGTCTCACCCTCAAGGACCCAGTCACTTTCAGCACGCAACTGGGCAATCTCGAAGAATTCACCATCGAAGACATCGCGTTCGACCACAATCTCAAACGGACTAACATGGATGGCATCCATGTTCACGGCAATTCCCGGCACGGTCGCATCACCAATCTCAAAGGCGCGACCAATGACGACCTGGTCGCGCTCAATGCCGACGATGGCGGCATCTTCGAGATGAGCCGGGGCCCGATCGAGGACGTCGTCGTGGACGGCGTCTGGGCCAATGACGGCTACACCGCCGTGCGCCTGCTCTCAGCCGGTTCGCCTGTCCGCCGCGTCCGGCTGGCGAACATCTTCGGCACCTATCGCTACAATGCCGTCTCCTTCACCAACCACAAAGTCCATCCCGGCACAGAGAGCACCTTCGAGGACATCTCCATCCACGGCCTGTTCTGCGGAAAGAGCACGATGGGCATGAAGGCCGATCCCTCGGAACCCGGAAACTCAAACCTTTCGCTGATCTGGATCGACGCTCCCGCCGTGGTGAGCGGTTTGACCATGTCCGACATCCGGCGCACCGAAACCGCCTGGCCAGCCGCGACCCTGCTCGTCGAGCCGGGCGCCACGATCAAGTCCCTGCAACTGACGCAGGCCACCGTTTTTAATCACACGCCGGGGCCGCTCGACCTGCTCGTCAATCGCGGCACCATCGAGAACCTGAGCGTAAACCAAGTGCATCTCGAGGCATCCGCAGGCCCCGCCCGCGGTGCGTTGATCCGTGGAGACGGCAAGATTCGCAGGAAGGACCTTCAGCAGGTGTCGGTCGTGAACGCGACGAACGAAGCTGCCAAGGAGGCAGCCAAATGATGAATGTAGCCCGCGCCATCCTCACCTGAGACGAAGACATGAAGACCCTCCTCCAAAGAACACGATGAACAAAATCCGACTCCTCACCGCCCTGCTGCTCGCCTTGCAGATGCTCTGCCATGCAGCCGGAACGACCAATGCCAAACCGATGCCGCCGCTCGCGAGCGGCGGCAAGCCGGCTTACTTCATCGTGGTCGGTCGCGATGCCACGGATTCGGAATTGCTGGCCGTGGCCGAGTTGGGCAAGTATCTGGGAAGCGTTACCGGCACCGCCAAGGATGGGGTGGTCAAGTCGCATTACGGCAGTCCCGTGGCCGAAGGGAACCAGGGCAGCGCACGGTGCATCTACGTGGGTTGGACGGACTTCGCCAAAACGAACGGGCTGGATGGTGCCACCATGCAACCGGAGGAGTGGGCGGTCAAAACTGTCGGCGCCAACCTTATCCTGACGGGGGGGCGGCCACGTGGCACCCTCTATGCCGTCTATGACTTCCTCCAGAACGACTGCGGCGTGCATTGGTTTGACCGCGACACAGAGGTCGTGCCCAAGAATCCGGGCATGGCCATGCCGCAGGCTGACCGTCGCGGTAAACCACAGATGTGGCTTCGATATCGGAGCGCACCCTTGGCCTTAACGCTGTCCGACCAAGCCGCCCAGAGGCGATTTGAGGTCCGCAACCGTTGCCCGGGACGGCGGATCTTCCGCCTGCGACAGTTGCTCTACGGGGAGGATCCCAGCAACTACAACCCCGACCTGGGAAGTCCGATCTGGAATCTGAGCCAACAACACGAAGGCGGTGAGCCGTTTCATCGCCATTGCCACAGCTATTACACCTACGTTCCGCCCCTCGAATTCTACGCAAAGCATCCGGAGTATTATGGGATACCCCGGGAGACCGCGCCCAAGGAGATGCCCAAGGCATTGAAAGATCAAAATGGCGGAAGGCTTTGCCTGACCCATCCGGATGTGCGGAAGATCGTCAAGGAGCGCCTGGAAAAACAGATTCGAACCGACCGGGTCGCTCAACGCAGCTTCGAATATCAGGAGGTTCCGCGCTTCTACGATCTAAGCATGATGGACAGCTCCGTGCCGGACACCATCGAGTGCCCTTGCCCGCAGTGCCGTGCGTTCGTGAAGGCGCATGGCAGGGAGAGCGACCTGCTCATCGACTTCGTCAACGAGGTCGCCGCACACATCGGGAAACAATACCCGGACGTCACGATTTCCACTTCGGCCTACTTATTCAACATGGCCCCTCCTCTGAAGGTCAGGCCCCTGAACAATGTGATGGTCATCTTCTGCAACTGGTATGGCGCCCCCGACGGCGGACCTTACCTGGATCAGCCCCTGACGCACCCGGACAACAAGTGGCGCATGGATGCGGCCCTCGGCTGGCGGGCCATGGGGGCCAGACTGGGCATCTGGGATTACCTCAACTACGCCAACACGCCCTACGAAAGCAATGCCGCACCTGTCCCGTTGACCATCGCCCCCGTCAGCATTGCCAGCCAGTCGTTTTTCAAGGAGCTGGGAGTGGAATGGTTTTACGAGGGTGGCGCAAAGGAGCTCCAGCCTTGGACGGTGGAAACGTTCGCTTCGTTGCGCCCTTGGATGGCTTTTCAGCAGATGGCCGACCCCCAGCGCCAAGTGCCGGAGCTTCTCGACACCTTCTTCAACGGCTACTTCGGCCCGGCAGGCGGAAAAATGCGCTCGTTCTACGACCTGCTGCTCACGTGCCAGGAGAAGCCGCGCGCGAAAAAGCAGCTCACCAATCGCGCAGCCACGCTGAGCTATCTCACTCCGGAATTCTATGCGACAGCCCAGCGTCTGTTTGACGAGGCCGATGGCCTGACCGCGCCCGGCAGCGGGGAGCAACTGCGCGTCCGCCAGGAGCGCCTGCGGCTAGACCTCTCGTTGCTGGAGCTTTGGCCCTCCCTCGAGCGCCAATTGCCCGATGGGGAGAAACTCCCATTTGACCGTGCGGCGGTCATCAGCCGTTTTGAAACCAACGGCAAAGCAGTGCTCGAAGGCCGTTCCTGGAGCGATAAGGCGTCATTCACCAAAGATCTCGCCCGGGAAGTCGCCTACTTCCGCAACCCCCGATTGCCCGCGGCTATGGCCGCCACGGATCCGCGCGAGATCTGCGATCTCACGCAACGCTACTTCGTCCCGTGGCACCTAGGCTTCCCCAAGAGGAATGAGGTCGTGGACGACTCAGCAGCAGCCTTTGGCAAGGCGATGCAGTTCAAGGGAAGCGCGGGATGGACGGCCAACCCGGTTGAGTTCAAGCTCGCCGGGCTCACGCATACATTGAAGCCTGCCAGCTTCCCCCGCGACGGCCAATACCATCTCTATCAACTCGGACGCACCCGGCTGCTTGGAAACGATCAGAACTTTAAGATCTTCGTCAATGGCAAGGTGACAGGCGGACTGGATCTCGGCACCCGGATCAACCAGCGCGAGAGCGCTTCCGAGTGGGATGTCTCCGTGAGCGCCAAACTCATAGGCCCCTCCTTCTCCAAGGACTCGGGGGACACCGACGCGATCATCGTCGAGCGCATCCTTCTTGCCAGGGCCGTCCCGGGGTTCGAACGCTCCGCGGACGAGAAGGCGGCGCTCAAGGCCGATGTGTCGTCAACGCTTGTCCTTATCGAAGCCGATTCCGCGGAAAAACTCTACGATTTTCCGGTTGTCTGGAAGTTCCGCAAGGATCCGGCCAATGAGGGGGAAGCCGCGAAGTGGTTCGACGCCAAGCCTGACGACGCCTGGAGCGACATCCGGATCGACGCAAGCTGGAGAACCCAGGAACCGGGAAAAGATCACCGTGGAACCGCGTGGTATAGCGTGACGTTCACGGTCCCGCCTTTGCCTGAAAAGACGATCGGAGTCGACTTGTTGGCGGCAGATCTCAGAAAGCTCTTCCTGCGCTTCGGCGCCGTGGACGGACAGTGCTGGGTCTGGCTCGACGGCAAATCGGTCGGATCGCAGATCAAGCCAGCGGCAACGATGTGGGACAAGCCCTTTGCCATCGATCTGGGATCGGAGTTGGTGAAGCCCGGCCAAGCGCATCGCCTGGTGGTGAAGGTCCGCAAAGACGAGGGAAACGCCGGGATCTGGAAACCGGTGGAGCTGCGAGTGAAATGAAACCCGGAGGGCAAAGCCAATGAAGGGAACCAACCACTCTGAGACCAAACAACAAACCGTGCCGCAAACAGCCACAACGATGAAACCCACCCTCACTCTCCTCACCGCCCTGCTGCTCGCGCCGCTGGCCGGGCTTGCCCAAGACACAAAGAACCCGGGCACGTCCATGACCGCCCCCAAACTTCTTCCCGCGGTCGAGATCGCCGGGACGGCTTGGAAACTGGACAAGCTGCCTCAGCGACTGAAGCTGGATCGAGACCTGGGTGTCGTCGTTGCGGCACCCATCGGCAAAGTGCAGGCAGTCGGCCCCTACTATCCGTATGGGACCATTTTCGGGCCGCGGGCGGTCAAGGCCCCCAACGGAGACTATCTCGTATTGGGAGCCCACGGCGGCTACTACCAGAGATCGGACAAGCCCAACAATGAGCCGATCCTTTGGCGTTCAACCGACCAGGGGCGCAGTTGGGACCACGGCGTGCGGCCGTGGACGCAGGATGCCGGAGAGCATTGTTTGGTGCCGCTTGTCGATCCATCGCAGTCCGGGCGCATCTACGTCTTTGGCAATGCCTCGCGGGGCAAGACGCACGCCACGGGCATGGTGTTCCGGCACTCCGACGATAACGGGCGCACGTGGTCGGCACCCACGACCATCGTTCCGAAGAACGACCCAACTTTCCCCGGTGCGCCGATTCACATGCGCGGAGCCGTGATGCCGGACGGCACTTGGTTGTGGGGCGCCTACTACCGCGACGGAGGTATTGTTGGGCCTCAGGGCAACAACGACACGCAATACCTCTTGCGCAGCACAGACCGCGGCCAGACTTGGACCATCGCCCCGAATCCGCATCCGCAAGGCTGGACACATCCGAAGTGGAACAAGTTCATGGAGGGGACTGTTGTCCCCGTCGGCGGCTCGGAGGCCGTATTGTATCTCCGCGTGCCCGGTGGCCGGATGCATGAAAAGCGCACGACGGACAGCGGACTGACTTGGAGCGAGACGCAGGAAACGCCGAGCCTTGTTCACCCCGACGCCCCGCCAATGGTCTTCCCGTTCGCGGGCGGCAAGCGGCTGATCGCATTCATCCACAACCGCTACACCGCAGAGCATCCCCACCATTATCATCTCGATCGTGGTGCGCTCTGGTTCGCCATCTCTGACAATGCCGGACGTTCCTGGAGTGAACCCCAGTTCCTCATCGCCCAAGCCAAGCAACCCGAGCGCGGCCACGAGACCTCATGCGACCACGACGTGTGCTACGTTGACTTGTTGGTGGACGGGAGTGCCCTGCACCTGTTCGTCGGTGACGGCCAGCGGCGGGCACTGCACCTGGCATTTTCGGATCAAGCCCTCGCGGCGTTTCCTGACCGTCAATCGTTCGAAACCAACCCATGAAAACGAACACTAGACCCATGAAATACACCCTCACACTCCTCACTGCCCTACTGCTCGCGCCGCTCGCACTGCAAGCCGCAGAGCCCGCCCCCATCGTCCTGCGCGACCTGCCGCTGCTTTTCGCCGATGACAGCGGGATCGCCGCGAAGACCGGAGTGAAGCGCACCGTCCATCCCGCCAAGACACGGAAGGAACCAGTGCTGGAGCCGGACCAGCCTTGGGAAGGGCAGCGCGTGTATGTTTTCGGCTCGGTGCACATGGACGAAACGACGAACCGGATGCGCCTCTGGTATCTGGCCTTTCCGGACTATGTCCTCCACGCCACCTCGGTGGATGGGGTGCGCTGGGTCAAGGAGCCGCTGGGCCTGCATGATTACAAAAAATCGACCGCGAACAACATCGTCCACCGTCTGCACAGCCCCAGCGTGCAGTTCGACGCCGGTGAGAAGGACCCGGAGAAACGCTTCAAAATGCTGGGATGCAGAACCGGCACCAAGCCCAGCTACCACGCCGCCTTTTCTCCCGATGGGCTGCATTGGACACCGCATCCGGGGAATCCGGTGCTGAAAGGCGGGGACAACATCATGCTGGCCCGGCATCCTGTGACGGGCGAGTATCTGGCTTTCCACCGGCAGGGAGCGTCGCTGCGCGGTTTCAGGTGCCGCACCGTCTGGCTCGCGCGCAGCCACGACTTCCAAACATGGAGCGAGCCGGAACTCGTCTTCGCGCCCGACGAGAAAGACGACACTTGGGCCACTGGCCCGGACCAACGCACCGAGGTTTATAACATGTCGGTCTATCCGCACGCCGCCGGGTTCATCGGACTGCCGACGATGTTCCGTCTCACCAAGCGCATCCCCAAGAGTGAAGCCAAGTCCGGCCAAAGTCCCGATGACGGGCCGATTGATGTTCAGCTCGTCAGCAGCGCCGATGGTCGCACATGGGAGCGTTCAGAACCCCGTCTGAATATGATTCCGCGGGGCGCGCCCGGCACATTCGACGGCGGCTCCATCCTCGGCGTCTCCAGCACCGCCATGCACTTCGGCGATGAAACGTGGGTTTATTACACGGCGATGACGACGACTCACGGCGGCCCGATCCCGCCGAAACGTCTCTCGATCGGTCGCGCCGAGTGGCGGCGGCACGGCTTCGTGTCGCTTGATGCTGCGGGCCAAGGCCGCGTGGAAACAAAACCCCTGCAATTGAGTGCGCCGACATTGATCGTCAACGCCAACGCCTCGCGCGGCGAGATGCGCGTCACACTGCTCGAAGCGGATGGTCGTCCGATTTCCGTCAGCAATGTGTTGCGCGCCGACGAGACACGCTGGTGTGCGTTCACGAACGCACCGACTGACCGGCCTGTGCGCGTGGTTCTCGAACTAAACAACACCCGGCTCTACAGCGTGTCAAGCGGCACACCATGAAACCAACCACCGAAGGAGTCGCCATGACTGAAACCAAACAAGCGACCGAATCTCAACCCTCAAACTGGTTCCGCAAGATAGTTACCGGGAGTTCCCATTAGTATGAATTCGAGAGAACGAGTCTTGGCCGCGCTGCGTCGCGAACAACCGGATCGGGTGCCGTGGGTCGAGGGCGGCTTTGACCGTGCGATGCAGGTGGCGCTCATGGGCCGGGAGAATTTCCTGCCCGAGGAACTGAACGCAGCGATCGGTTTGGATAGCGTGAACGCCGAGTTTCTGCCGCCGATCTTCGCCCAACACGAGCTTCACGATGGAGTGAACTTCGTGGGCGCTCCGCTGATTCATGGCCGTGACGATTTGGAAAAGGTCGTCCTGCCGGATCCTGACGACCGGTCGCTCTATCGCGCCGCCGAGGAACTCGCGCAACGCAATCAGGGACGTTACGCGGTGATCGCGAAGATGCGGATGGGGTCGTCGCCGCTGCTGCTCAGCATGGGGCTGGAGGGGTTTGCGTTTGCATTGGCGGACGATCCGGGAGTCGTGGACACGGTGCTGGGACGTTATGCGGACTGGACGATTGCCGTGGTCAATCGTCTTCGTGATGCGGGTGTTGATGGCGTGTGGACGTTCGACGACATGGCGTACAAGACCGGCCCGATGTTCTCGGCGCAAGTTCTGCGTGACGTCCTGATGCCGCACTTGCGACGTGTCGCCGATGCGATCAAAGGGCAACGGCTTCCTTGGATCTTTCATTCGGATGGCAACATCATGCCGTTGCTGGAAGACCTGTTGAGTCTGGGAATGGACGGACTGCATCCGCTTGAGCCGGGCGCGATGGATATGGAAGCTGTCAAACGCGATTATGGACACCGCGTCTGTCTTATCGGGAACATTGACCTGCATTACACACTGACCAGGGGCACCCCCGAGGAAGTTGACGCTGAAGTGAAGCGTCGCATCGAAGTGATTGGCAAAGGTGGCGGCTACATGATCAGCAGCGCCAATTCCATCACGTCCTACTGCAAATTGGAAAACGTGCGCGCGATGGTCAGCGCCATTCGGAAATACGCGCCGTATCAAACTCATCAGGCCTGAATCAAGAAAAGGAGAACAACATGTTGAATCACATTCGCGAAAAAATAGGCAAGGGCGAACCGGTATTCGGAGCGGCTGTCACCATGCTGGACGCCGGCGTGAGCGAGATGCTCGGGTGCGCCGGGTTTGATTTCCTGTGGATTGACATGGAGCACACCGCGATCACCAAGGCGCATGCGCTGGCGCATCTGATGGGCGCCTCCAGCGGCCGCACGGCTGGTTTCGTGCGCGTGCCGTGGAACGACCCGGTGCTGGTCAAGCCCGTGCTCGACATGGGACCGGACGGCGTCATCTTCCCGTTCATCCGGTCGGCGGAAGACGCCCGTCTTGCCGTGAGCGCGTGCGAATACCCGCCGAAAGGCATTCGCGGGTGCGGCCCGCGCCGCGCGGTGCGATATGGCGCGGACGATGTGATGGCGTACCTCCGCGACGGCAGCCGCTCGTTCTGGAAAATCATCCAAATCGAGCACGTTGATTGTGTCAGGAACCTGGACGCCATCGCGCAGGTGCCCGGAGTTGACTGCTGGATGATTGGGCCGACCGACTTGTCGGGGAGCGTTGGTTGTCTGGGGGATGAGAACGCGCCGGAAGTGCAGCGGTTGCTCGATGAAATCGGGGCGAAAGCGGCACAGCACCGTGTGCTGCTCGGCGCGTTCACCGGCGACGACCCTGCCACGCTGCAACGATGGAAGGCGCGCGGGGTCAAGGTGTTCACGCTCGGCGGCGATGGCGGCTATTTGATGTCGGCGGCGCGCGCCAGCCTCCAACAAGCGCGCCGATCTGTCTGGGGCATTGGACAACGATGACAATCACATGGCTTGATTGGTTGATTATCGCGGCATCGCTGGTGGTCTGTTTCGTTCCGGCGCTGTATTACGGCAAACACGCAAGCAAGGACTTGACGCAGTTTTTCGTTTCAGGCCGGTCGGTGCCGTGGTGGCTCGCCGGGATCTCGATGGTGGCCACAACCTTTTCCACCGGCACGCCGCTGTTGGTGACCGACATCGTTCGCCGGCAAGGTGTGGCCGGCAACTGGGCGTGGTGGGCCTTTGCGCTGACCGGTGTGGCGACGATCTTCTTTTTCGCCCAGCTCTGGCGCCGCTCAGGGGTGATGACCGACCTCGAGTATTACGAGCTTCGCTATTCCGGCCGGGCGGCAGGCGCCGTGCGCGGCTTCCGCGCAGTCTATCTTGGGCTTTTCTTCAACGTCCTCGTCATGGCGTCGGTGAATCTCGCGGCCTGCAAGATCGGCGGGATCCTGTTTGGTTTCACGATGTGGGAGACGCTTGCAGTGTCAGGAGTGTTGAGCGTGGTCTTCGCCGCGCACTCCGGCCTGTGGGGCGTGCTGATCATTGATTTGATCCAGCTTGGGTTCATGATGGCGGCGGTGATTGCCGCCGCGTACTTCGCCGTGCAGGCGCCCGTTGTGGGCGGGCTGGCGGGGCTGGTGGAAAAGGTCTCCGCGATGCCGGGACCAAACGGCCTGAACTACCTCGATTTCCTGCCGGACTTCTCCAACCAATGGACTATCGCCGTGGCGGTGTTTATCATGCCGATCGCGGTGCAATGGTGGGCAGTGTGGTATCCCGGCGCCGAGCCGGGCGGCGGCAGTTTCATCGCCCAACGGATGCTCGCCTCGAAATCGGAACGCGACTCGCTCGGCGCGGTGCTCCTTTTCAACTTTGGCCACTATGTGCTGCGGCCTTGGCCGTGGATCATCACGGCACTCGCCTCGCTGGTCGTCTTCCCCACGCTGGCGGACATCCAGCGGGAGTTTCCCCGAGTGGATCCGGGCCTCGTCAACCACGACATCGCCTATGCAGCGATGATGAAGTTTTTGCCGGCAGGCTTCCTGGGGCTGATGATCGCGGGCATGATTGCCGCGCATTCGAGCACCATCCTCACGTTGCTGAACTGGGGCGGCAGCTATCTGGTGCACGACTGCTACCGGCGTTTCCTGCGCCCCGGAGCCTCGGAACGGCACTATATCGTTGTGGCACGAGTGGCAACCGTGCTGCTCTTCGTGCTGTCGTGCCTGTTGACTATGATGCTGGAATCCGCCAAGGGCAATTTCGACATCATCCTGCAGGTCGGTGCGGGAACCGGCCTGCTGTATCTCTTGCGCTGGTACTGGTGGCGCATCACCGCGTGGTGCGAGATTGCCGCGATGGTCAGTTCCTTCGCGATCTCGGTGGTCTTTTTTGTCTTCGAAAAGCAGGGCGGCCCGGTCTTTTCCACTGACCAGAAGCTCCTGCTCACCGTTGCCTTCACAACCCTTTGCTGGGTGGCCACCGCCTACCTCGGACCAGCGACCGATCCGGCGACCCTCGTGGAGTTTTATCGCCGGGTGCGTCCGCCCGGCCCCGGCTGGACGGCGGTCCGCCGCCTCGCCGGGCTCGACACAGCCGGCGAAGCGGCGCCCGGCGACAATATCCCCCTTGCGCTCGCCGGCTGGACGCTCGGCTGCGCGGTCATCTGGGCGGCGCTCTTTGCCGTTGGCAGTTTCTGCTACGGGCGAATCGGCACCGCGCTGGCGCTGACCGCTGTATTCGCCGTCACCGGCATCGGCTTGCTGTGGGTTCTCAGGCAACTCTGGAAGACCGAGGCGTAAGGCGGTAATTGTCGGAGCTTGACGGAACTGAATCGGTGCGGGAAAAGGAAGAAATGAAGCCACGTCACTGCTTGTTGATTGCCTTGTCCGTCGCGGCGGCGACACAAACGCGGGCGATGGAGTTGATCGCGCCGTGGACGCCGGTGACGGTGAAGACCAATGCGGCTGGCTTGTGTTTCGCGCCGACAAATCGCACGCCATCATCACCGGCTGGCAGGCAGGCGACGATCTCATCGTCAACACCACGACGCTGAAAATGGCTTGTTTTGGCTTTGGATAAGTATATTCTGTGCGTCGTAGTTCACTCCAGAGAGGAACTACGGCATAGTGAGTGTACTTTATGAGCACTGTCGCAGGATTAGGCAAAGATTCACGGGCGAAGTTAGGCAAACTGCTTCGCGATTCGAAAGGAAGCGTCTCCGTGCAACAGGCGGCGGCGAGTCTCGGCGTGTCGGCAAAGGACGCGGCGAAGACACTGGCCCGTTGGACGAAGCAGGGCTGGTTGTCGCGCGTACGGCGCGGGCTGTATGTACCGGTGCCGTTGGAGTCAAGCACCGGCAACGTCGCTTTGGAAGACCCGTGGATCATTGCCGACCGTTTGTTCCCGCCCTGTTACATTGGAGGATGGAGCGCGGCTGAGCATTGGGATTTGACCGAGCAAATTTTCCGCTCGGTTCTGGTGATGACGACGACGAAACCGCGCAATCGCCAACCGGAGATCAAAGGCCAAAAATTCGTTGTACGCACGATTCTGCCGGCGTCGTTGTTCGGAACAAAACCGGTGTGGCGCGGTCCGGTGAAGGTGGCCGTGTCTGATCCGACGCGAACCGTGCTCGACATGTTGGATGATCCGAGTCTCGGCGGTGGAATTCGTCCGACGGCGGATGTATTGCAGAGCTATCTCAAATCCAAGTCCAAGGACATGGAACTGCTGGTCAGCTACGCAAAGCGGCTCAATAGCGGGGCGGTGTTCAAGCGACTTGGTTTTCTACTCGAACGGTATGCTACGGAGGAAACGGCCACAATCAAAGCGTGCCGGTCATGCCTGACTACCGGCAACGTGAAACTCGATCCCTCTTTGCCTGCAGAACGTTTGTTAACGGCATGGCGGCTGTGGTTGCCGGCAACGTGGGCAAAGGATAAGAGCCGTGATTGATCGGCAAGAGATCCTCGAACTGTCGCGCGAATGGGGTCTCGCGGCAGAGTCCCTCGAGAAGGACTATGCGTTGGGTTGGTTGTTGGCCGGCATCTTCGACCATGCCGCTCTGAAAGCGAACTGGGTCTTCAAGGGCGGCACTTGTCTGAAGAAGAGTTATTTCGAGACCTACCGGTTCTCCGAGGACTTGGATTTCACGCTTAAGGATGCCGCGCATCTCAAGGAAGATTTCCTTGCTCCGACTTTCGCTGAGGTAACGGCGTGGGTTTACGAACAGAGCGGCATTGAGATGCCGGCGGATTCCATTCGATTTGAAGTGTACACCAATCCACGCGGGAAAACCGCCGTGCAGGGACGTGTCGGCTATGTCGGCCCGATGCAACGGCGCGGCAGTGTCCCGCGCATTAAGCTTGATTTGACAGATGATGAACCGCTGGTGTTACCCCCGGTGCAACGAGAAGTTCACCACCCGTATTCCGATAAACCGGCGGCTGGTATTCAGGCACTCTGTTATCCGTATGAGGAGTTGTTCGCGGAGAAGGTGCGCGCACTCGCGGAGCGGATGCGCCCACGCGATCTTTACGATGTGGTCCATCTCTACCGCCACGACGAAGCTGCTTGTGACCGCGGCTTGGTGGTGAATACGCTCAAAGAGAAGTGCGCGTTCAAAGGGATTCCCGTGCCGTCGGCTACTGCCTTGGCGAATCGTCCTGAGCGCGCAGAACTTGAGGCAGAGTGGGCAAACATGCTGGGCCATCAATTGCCGCAGCTTCCGCCGTTGGCTCAGTTCTTCGAGGAGCTTCCGCGTGTATTTAGCTGGCTGTTTGAGGCAGTGGCCAAACCGATCATGGCGGCTGTGCCGGTAGCGGCAGATGAGGATGTCTCTTGGCGACCGCCGGCGATGCTTACGTCGTGGCGCTTTACCGCGCCTTTGGAAATCATCCGATTCGCCGCGGCCAATCGCTTGTGTGTGGACTTGGCCTATCAGGGTTCACATCGCGTGATTGAACCGTACTCGCTACGACGGACAAGAGATGGGAACATCGTGTTGCACGCGATTCGCCATGACTCTGGTGAACACCGAACCTACCGTGTTGATCGGATTGAAGGGGCATCCGCGACAAGCACCTCGTTTGTTCCTCGATATGCTATTGAACTAACCGCGCCCGGGCCGCAGGCTGGCTTGTCCGCCTGCGGCGGATAAACCCCCACGTGGCGAATTCCCAACGCCGCGGCAGGGGACGCGGCCTACAAACAGATCGCAAAGTTTGAGGGGGTAATCTTCGCGGTGTAGCGTCGGCTGTTCCAGCCGACTCCGGTAGTTGAACGGGCGTCCCGCCTGTTCTCCGTCCGCATTCTTCCGAATCAACAGGCGGGACGCCTGTTCAACACATCTGCCGAAGAATGTTCCGGTACGCGGCGCCGCGTTGTTTCGTGGCAGGAGGGGTGGTGATGTCGGAGCTTGACGGAACTGAATCGGTGCGGGAAAAGGAAGAAATGAAACCACGTCACTGTTTGCTGATTGTTTTGTGCGTCGCGGCGGCGACACAAACGCGGGCGATGGAGTTGATCGCGCCGTGGACGCCGGTGACGGTGAAGACCAACGCAGCTGGCGTCGAGGTCGGCGTCTGGGGACGCTCGCACAAACTCGCCCGCGCGCTGCCCGACTCGATTGTCACGGCGGGTAGTGAGATTCTGGCCGCGCCGGTTCGGTTGGTCGGCAAAGTCAGCGGCAAACCGATTGAGTGGACACGCGGCGGCAACTTCGTGTTTCGCGCCGACAAATCGCACGCCATCATCACCGGCTGGCAGGCGGGCGATGATCTCATCGTCAACACCACGACAACGGTCGAGTTCGACGGCATGATGCGCGTGGACCTTGTTGTGCTGCCGCAGCGCAAGATGGCGCCGAAGCTCGAACAACTCTGGCTGGAGGTGCCCCTTAAACGCGAGCGGGTCAGCCTGTTTCATTATTTTCCCGGCCAGTGGGGCAAGGCAAAGAACAGCAGTGAACTGCCGAGCGATGGACTCACGTTGCCGTTCAAGCCGTTTGTGTGGCTTGGGAATGAAGACAGCGGCTTGGGTTGGTTCGCTGAGTCTGACAAAGGTTGGCAACCGGAGACGACCAATCGCGCCATCGAGGTTGTGATGCAGGGTGGGGAGGCGTTGTTGCGCGTGCACCTGCTGGAACCAGGAGCGGCGGTTTCCAAACCGCCGGTTCCAGTCGCGGTGAAGCTGCCGGTGACGTTCACGTTTGGGTTCCACGCGACGCCGGTGAAACCGTGGCCGAACGATTTCCATGAATGGCGCATCTGGCACGTGCCGCAACTCGGCGTCGGCTCAACGTTGCCCATCCCGAAGGAATGGTGGCTCTGTCATCGCGCGTTCCCCGACCGCAACCCGCTCGCCGTGCTCGACGCCGGCGCCAAGCTCGGCGCGAAGACGGCGGTGTTCCACGAAGACTGGGCGCCGATTCAGAATTATCCGTGGACGTTTCCGGAGGATGAGTTCAAACGCATCGTCAAGGCGTGTCACGATCGCGGCATGAAGGTGCTCGTCTATTTCGGCTACGAGTTTTCGCCGCTCGCGCCGGAATGGGCGGAACTGCACGATCAGATTCTGTTCAAGAACTCCAAGGGCGACATCACGCCCGGCTGGTATCGTCACCCGGAGCAGCGCGACTTCAAGGTCTGTTACAACAGCGTCTGGCGCGACAAGCTGGCCGACGGTATCGAGCAGGCGCAGAAACGCTACGGCTTCGATGGCGTGTATCTCGATGGCACCATCGAGCCGTGGGGATGCACCAACGAGCGGCACGGCTGCGGCTACCGCGCCGCCGACGGCACGCTGAGGCCGACGTACCCGATCTTTGCCGTGCGAAAGTTCATGCAGCGACTCTACGGCATGATTCATCCGCGCGGCGGCTTGATCAGCGCGCACCAAAGCACCTGCTGTGCGACGCCGACGCTGGCGTTCACCCACGACTATTGGGACGGCGAGCAATTCGCCGGCGGTGAGTTGTCAGGTGATCCGTTGAAGAACATGCCGCTGGGCGCGTTTCGCGCGGAGTTCATGGGGCGCAACTTCGGTGTGCCGTGCGAGTTTCTGGCATA